>PKTE01000313.1 GCA_002869335.1 Salinivirgaceae bacterium
AAGCGTTATGATGAAAATAATTATTTAATTTCTGAGACTGTGATGGTTGAAGTATTGAATGGTGTAACTCCTCCTGAGATACTGAAGAATGTAAAAGAAAGTGCAATAAAACAATTTAATAAGATTCAGATTCAACTTCCGGATGGAAGCATAGCAGATTATGATTAAGATTGAGGATTTAAAATTAACTATAAGATTTTAGTATGGATTATAGAGATACAGTATTTATTGCTGTTGCGGAAAATCTCAGTTTTTCGAAAGCTGCTGCTGATTTAAACATAAGTCAGCCTGCTGTTACCAATCATATCAAGGAGCTAGAGATTAAGTTCAATGCTAACTTGTTTGAGCGCAAAGGCAATAAAATCTATCTTACGCAGAAGGGGAAAATTGTATATAATAAGTTTAAGCAGATTGAGCAGCAATACAGAGAACTTGATTTTGAAATAAGTGAATTAAATAATAGCATTTCGGGAGAGTTTATTATCGGCGCCAGTTCCACAATTTCTCAGTATTTAATTCCCAAAGCCATTGCATCATTTCATAAACGCTATCCTAAAATAAACATTCACCTTATCAACGGAAACTCTTTTGAAATGGAGCAGCTCCTGCTCGATAGTAAGGTTGATTTGGCCATGGTAGAAAATCATGCTTCACAATCAGGTATCAGATATAAAAACTTTCTGGATGATGAGTTAATTATTGTAACTGGCAAAAACAGTGTATACGCTAAACGAAAGACTATTACAAAAAACGATCTTCTTGAAATTCCAATTGTTTTAAGAGAAAAAGGTTCAGGTACTTTGGACGTAATTAAAAATGCATTTCTAAGACAAAACCTGAATTTTGAAAACCTGAATGTGCCGATCCACCTGGGAAGCACCGAGTCAATCAAAAATTTCCTCCTTGATTTTGATGGTTTGGCTATTGTTTCAGTACAAGCTGTAAGTAATGAATTGTATTCTAAAAACCTTGTGGAAATAAAAGCCACAGGGTTCAGTATCCCACGCAAATTTCGATTAGCTTATCGGGTAGGACATAAAAGCCATCAGGTTGAATTGTTCGAGAATTTCCTGCTTCATTATAACTTTTAGTTATTGATAATAAAAAATAAGTATTTGCTTTAATTATGATTGAGACTTACTTTTGTATTAAAACTATGAAAGTATAACCATGGATGTTTCCATTAGCACTTTCTTGGGACTTGATAAAGTAATATTCTTAAAATCAATAATTTATGCCAAATATCTATATTTTTTTAACCATTGTAATGTCCAGCTTAATAAAAGGGGTGACAGGATTTGGATTTGCATTACTATCATTACCAATTCTATTGATGTGGTACGAACCGGTAGAAATAATTCCAGTCTTAATGGTTTGTAATTTAGTGGCATCTCTGTTTATTGTTTTACAAAAAAAGAAGAACAAGTTAATAGACAAACCCTCTAAACTGTTATTGGTTTCCGGAGGTTTGTTCACAATTCTGGGAGTTGTTGTATTAAAACATGTTGATGCAGATGTATTGATCCATTTTGCAGGTTTCTTTTTTATCGGTCTTACCATTCTATCCCTATTCAATAGAAGACCGAAAAGAGCTGTTGCATTACATACTTATCCGATAGTAGGATCTATTATTGGACTTATTACGGGAGTTATTTCCATTAGTGGGCCTCCTTTAGCGCTCTTTTTAAACCGGGCTAATGTCGATAACAAGAAGTTCAGAGAAATCTTTGCGTGGTTTAGTATTGTTACTGCAACTATTGCTATTATTGGCTACACTCAGATGGGTATGTTTACAAATCAAGTAATTAAACTCTCCTTGATGTTTATTCCAATTTTATTAGTCGGTTCATTGGTTGGAAAATATCTAAATGAGATCATTTCCATACAAAGTTTTAAGGCTGTAAATATTTTACTCACCCTGATTTCGTGTGTATTGCTTTTGTCCAATTGAAAAGAAGATGACGAAGGATTGCGTGAACTATTAATAAAAGCAAGGGTGGTGGACCCTCAAATGGCTCCAACTGGCGCAAGCGTCCACTTGTGCCAAATTGTTTTACACCAATGTAGAGATAAAGCACAAGCGTATGCTTGCACTAGTATGGATGTAATAATTTTTAAATCTATAGTATATGATTTCTTTTATTACATTTGATAAACTTTTAATATGAAGAAAATGAAACATCTAGCTATATTACTCTTG
>PKTE01000147.1 GCA_002869335.1 Salinivirgaceae bacterium
CCATCAGAGTTACCTTCGTATTTACTTAATGGCTCACCACTTGGATCAGGCTCAATAGGTATTTCTGACCCTGATCTTGATTCGGCGGCCGGTGCTGCACAGGCAATACAAAGAGCTAAAGCAATTTTTTATCTTTCTCGAAATGCATATGTTCGCTCTTTATTCGATCATTTTGTTGGTGAAGAGTATTCTGGCAGCGGAGGAACCTTTCAATCATTCGTTGAAGTTAGTATAAAGGATTCAGTGTTTCCTGAAATTGTTGTTATCGATACCTTTTATACTCGTTTTAATGAAGCTATTGTCAGAATCAGTCCAGCTAGTGATGAATTTGAACTTGGTTTTACAGTTGGTAAATCATATAAAATTTTTCTTGATAAATACAGAATGGAGTATGAATGGGGAGGAGCTACCGAGTTTGAAGATCAGTCTGAAATGCGAATAGGTTTTTTTGATACTGTTGATAGTCAGGATGATGTGTCTATTTATCAGCATGGTGACCAAATTGAGGTTGTACGAATGGAGAATGAACAAGAAATAGAGTTTCCGCAGTTAAGATACAATTATAAGGAATTTGAGGAAGGAAAGCAGCAATATTTTAAATATGGTTTATGGGTTCATTTTGTAAGCCAGTTAGTTGAAGAGATTGCCGTTGAATCAAGAAAGCGCAATGAAAGAATAAAAAAGGCAGGCGAAGTATATGAAAGCCACACCCTTTTGAATCAGGGTGTAGCTTCTAATATTTTGTCATTTGAGGTTTTAGGCATATCGTTAAAGGAAGGGAAGTTAAATCTTGAACTTAATATTGAATTACTAGACACTCACTAATTAGTTAGAGTGTCTATTGCATTGTTTATTCTTTCTAAAGATTCTTTTTGACCAATTATTTCAATTATTTGGAATAAATCTGGCCCCATTCCACCGCCAACGATACTTAGTCTTAGAGCATTCATTACTGCTCCAAATCCAGCTTCATTCGCGTTGATTATTTCGGATACGATTTCTTTTAGATGGTTTGCTTCCCATATCTTTTCATCAGATAGTTTTTCACCTATTTGTTTGATTATATCGGGCACATTATTTTTCCATCTTTTCTTTACCACTTTGGGATCATATTCAGTGGGAGTTTCATAAAAGAAATATGCGTGATCCCACAATTCATATATAAAAGAAGCTCGTTCCTTAACCAATTCAATGATTTGTGCATCCTTTTCATTATTCGTGTTAATGCTTTTTGACTTAAGAATTTGCTGAAAAGGGGCTAATAAATCAGCAGTCGGTTTCGACTGTAAATATTTTTGATTGAACCATTTTGCCTTATCAGGATCAAACCGTGCTCCACCTTTTTGTACTTTTTCAATATCGAAAAGTTCGATCATATCATTTATAGAAAGGATTTCCTGTTCTGTTCCAGGATTCCAACCTAAAAGTGCAAGCATATTTATAAATGCATCTGCAAAATATCCATCTTCCCGGTAGCCTTTTGCAACTTCACCATTCTGACCATGCCACTCAAGAGGGAAAACAGGGAATCCCATTTTTTCACCATCTCGCTTACTTAATTTGCCTTTTCCTGTTGGTTTTAGTAATAGTGGTAAATGAGCAAATATTGGCTTCTCATTTCCCCATTCTAGGGCATCATATAGCATGTAATGAAGTGGAAGTGATGGAAGCCATTCTTCTCCTCTTATGACGTGTGTTATGCCCATTAAATGGTCGTCAACAATGTTAGCTAGGTGGTAAGTTGGAAGGCCATCTGATTTGTATAAAACTTTATCGTCAAGTGTATTTGTATTAACTTCAACAGTACCGCGAATAATGTCAGACATTTTTACAATCTGATTTTGTGGCGTTTTAAAGCGAATAACATATGGTTCACCGCTGTTTATTTTATGATTTACTTCTTCTGAACTTAACGAGATTGAATTGTTGAGATTTACTCTTGATTCGAAATTGTAAATGAAATTTTGGCCATCGTTTTCAGCCTGTTTTCTAAGGTTTTCAATAGCCTCAGGAGTATCAAATGCATAATAAGCATTTCCGCTTTCAATTAATTTGTTAGCGTATTTTTTGTATATAGCTTTTCTTTCAGATTGTTTGTATGGCCCAAAGTCACCCCCAACGGATTGTCCTTCATCTATTTTAATGCCACACCATTTAAGAGATTCAATAATATATTCCTCGGCGCCTGGAACAAATCTGTTTTTGTCAGTATCTTCAATTCTAAGAAGAAACGCACCATTGTTTTTGCGTGCAAATAAATAATTGAACAATGCAGTTCTAACGCCGCCAATATGTAATGGCCCTGTTGGGCTTGGAGCAAATCTTACTCTAACAGTCATTTAATAAAAGTTTTTTAGTTAAAAAATTCATCGTCTACCGGATCTTTTTCAGTATCTGGATTATCCTCTTCATCACCACAGTCAAGATTCATATGGAAATTTTTTGGCTTCTCAAACTCATCTTCTGGCGAAATACCTAGGCTTGGATCGGCATATACTTTTTGTAAGAATAGTCCGTAGATAGGAAGTGCCATGTTGGCTCCCTGTCCTAATGAAATTCCATCGAAGTGGATTGACCTTTCTTCACCGCCTGTCCATACTCCCGCAACTAGCTTTGGAACGATCCCCATGAACCAACCATCAGATTGATTATTGGTAGTACCTGTTTTACCGGCAATTTGTCCCGGGAGTTCATATGTTAATCGCAAGCGGATACTAGTTCCTGCATTTACAACACCTTCCATTAGGTTAAGCATAAGGTAAGCTGCGTTTTCAGAAATAGCTTCATTTTTCTTAGCTTGAAATTTACCCAGTAAATTCCCATTTTTATCCTCTATTCGTGTCACAAATAGTGGCTCTGTGTGTATGCCTTTATTTGCGTAGGTTGTATAAGCACCAACCATTTCGTATAGGCTTAAGTCTGCTGATCCTAATGCAATTGATGGCACTTCAGGAATATAGCTTTCTACACCCATTAATCGGGTAATATCGATAACTGCCCTGGGTTTAAATTGCTGCATTAACCAGGCTGAAATATTATTTATAGAATGAGCTAGTCCCGTTTTTAAAGTGATTGTTTTTCTTTTGAATCTTGCTGGTCCAACACTTTCTGGTGTCCATGTTTCGCCATTGGGAAGTGAAAATGTTACAGGAACATTAGGTACCTTGTAACAAGGTGAATAACCCTCTTGCATCGCCAGTGTATATAAAAACGGTTTAAAAGTTGATCCAACCTGTCTTTTACCACTTGAAATATTATCAAATTTAAAATGTTTGAAGTTGATGCCTCCAACATATGCTTTTACATGCCCATTAACAGGATCTACTGCCATAAATCCACTATGTAAGAAATATTTATAGTACATAATTGAATCCCATGGCGTCATAACGGTGTCAATATCACCTTTATAGCTGAAAACAGCCATTTCAGTAGGTCTGTTAAAAGCCTTTTCTATCTCTTCTTCAGATGCCCCGCGGCTTCTCATGTTCCAGTATCGGGCACTTCTTCTTTTTGAATTTTTTAATATCTGATCTATTTGTTCTTTTTCTAGTTCATCGCTGAAAGGCCCTTTTTTGCTATACTTTTTTTCTTGCATAAATGCCTTTTGAAGGTCTTTGCTTAAATGCTCAACCATAGCTTCTTCAGCATATTTTTGCATTCGTGAGTCTATAGTAGTATATATTTTTAGGCCATCTTTATATAGATCATATGGCTCTCCGTTGGGTTTGAAATTCTTTTTACACCAACCGTAAACAGGGTCGTCTACCCATTTAGCTGAATCTATTCTAAATTGTTTTTTATTTGAATACTCTTTTTCAAAAGGATTGTCTTTATTTAATTTTAATCGAAGTAGTTCTCGCAAATATGTTGCTAGTCCAACATTATGATCTTGAACCATAAAATTTAATTCAACAGGCTTTTCCGAAAGCGTATCGTAGGCCTTTGGGGTGATAAAGTTGTACTTTTTCATTTGATTTAGTACAACATTTCTACGGTGCTTCGATCTTTCAGGATGCCTTACTGGATTGTAATAAGAAGGTGCCCTCAATAATCCAATTAGAGTAGCTGCTTCGTTTACCGTTAGTTTGTTTGGAGTTGTGTTGAAAAAAGTTTTTGCGGCAACTTTAATTCCAAATGAGTGGTATCCGAAATACACCTGATTTAAATACATTACTAAGATTTCTTCTTTTGTATAGTTTCTTTCGAGTTTTACAGCTGTAACCCATTCTTTAAACTTGACTAATGCTAAATTGCTGTATTTGGATAATTTTGAGTCGTATGCTGTTGTATCCCTGGGAAATAAGTTCTTGGCCAATTGCTGAGTGATTGTACTACCCCCACCTTTATGGTTTCCTGTAAATATACCATACATTACACGTAAAAGGGCAATTCCATCAATGCCGGCATGTTTCTCAAAGCGATAATCTTCTGTAGCAATTAGGGCATTGATAACATTTGGAGAAAGCTCGTCAAAAGTTACATAAGTTCGGTTCTCTCTATAATAGTTGGCGATATGAACCTTGTCGGCAGAGTAAACCTGGGAAGGAACATTATTGTCAGGATTTTCCAAATCTTCAAAAGTTGGCATAAATCCCATCTTTCCTGAAGCAATTAATGTAAATAAAACAAAAAAGCTAACAATCGGTAGTAAAAGGATCGACCAAAAAAGAATGATGAACTTTTTATATCTTCTTTTTGGAGTTTTGTTTTCAGTTTTTTCCATATTGATTATTCAGTAGTCAAGTTTTTTGCGCAAATATAAATGCAAAAATAAGGCTAAAAACCAATATTTATAAAAATTGAATGAAAAATCGAGAAATCAATGTTTTATAAACGTCCTTAATTAAAAGCATTTTGGCCACTTAAACGGAAGTTTTTAAAGATTAATGATTTGTGAAAAAGGACATTTTTTGTTCTGCTTAATTGTTTTCTGTTATTTTTGTGCCCGAAAGTGTCAGTAAACGATTATATAATTTAAACATATTTTAAATTAATTCTGTTTTCTAAACACTTAATTCTAATACTGAAAAACAGTAGGTTCTATGATAAAAAATCTTGTAATAGTTGAGTCACCGGCAAAGGCGAAAACAATTGAAAAGTTTTTGGGGAAAGAGTTTACGGTAATGTCTAGTTATGGCCATATTCGTGATCTGGCAAAGAAAGATCTTGGAATTGAGAAGGAGAAGGGTTATAAACCTAAATATATACAATCCCCCGATAAGAAAAACGTAATTAAAGAATTACGTGATGCAAGTAAAACTGCCGAAATGGTTTGGTTAGCATCCGATGAAGACCGTGAGGGAGAAGCAATTGCTTGGCATTTGTTTGAAGTGCTCAAACTCGATGCAAACAAAACAAAGCGGATTGTTTTCCATGAGATTACTCCGAAAGCCATAACAAATGCAATTCAGAACCCAAGGGAAATTGATTATAATCTTGTTAATGCTCAGCAGGCACGTAGAGTGCTTGATCGTTTAGTGGGATTTGAGCTATCACCTCTATTATGGAAGAAAGTAAAGCCCTCTTTATCAGCTGGGAGAGTTCAATCTGTTGCTGTTAGGTTATTGGTTGAGCGTGAAAGAGAAATCATAGCTTTTGAACCAGATTCTGCTTTCAGAATTACAGGTGATTTTCAAGATTCTGGATCGGGCAAGTTTGAGCTAACGGCTGAACTAAATAAAAGATTAAAAACCTCAAGTCAGGTTACTGATTTTTACGAGTCTATTAAAGGACAAGACTTTCAAGTGTCCAGCGTGCAAAAGAAACCCGGTAAAAAGAGCCCGGCTGCACCTTTTACAACCTCAACCTTGCAGCAGGAAGCTGCCCGTAAATTTGGGTTTTCTGTTTCGCAAACTATGTCTTTAGCACAGCGATTATATGAAGCTGGGCATATTACTTATATGAGAACCGATTCTGTAAACTTGTCTAATGATGCTATTGCTGCAGCTGAATCGGAGATTAAAAAGAGCTACGGTGAAAATTATCATAAGGCCAGAAAATATTCAACTAAGGCAAAAGGGGCACAGGAGGCGCATGAGGCAATTAGACCTACATATATGCAAAACCATACAGTAGATGCACAGAATGCTGAGCAAAAACTTTATTCTTTAATTTGGAAAAGAACAATTGCATCGCAAATGTCAGATGCGAAATTGGAAAAGACAACCATTTCAATTCCTGTAAAGAATAATTCTGATTTTAAATTCACGGCTCAGGGAGAGGTCCTTTTGTTTGATGGTTTTTTGAAAGTTTATATTGAATCCTTGGACGATGATAAAAAAGAAGATGTTGCTGGATTATTACCACCATTAAAAGAAGGTGATAATCTTAATTTGATTCAATCAAATGCTATTGAGAGATATTCAAATTATCCAGCCAGATACACAGAAGCTACTTTGGTGAAAAAACTTGAAGAGCTTGGAATTGGCCGTCCATCTACATATGCACCTACAATTTCGACTATTCAAAAACGTAATTACGTAGTCAAAGAAGATAGGCCTGGTAAAGAAAGAACAATACAGCAAATAAGCTTTAAAGCAGATCAAATAAAAGCTTCAAAGAAAGTTGAAACTTACGGTAGCGAGAAGAGCAAGCTTTTTCCAACTGATGTAGGTATGGTAGTTAATGATTACCTTATTGAGCATTTTGACAAGGTTATGGATTATAGCTTTACAGCTAATGTTGAAAAAGAGTTTGATAGTATTGCTGAAGGACAAAGGCAATGGAGTGCTATGATTGATGAGTTCTACAAACCTTTTCATCAAACAGTTGAATTTGCTGAAGAACATTCAGAAAGAAAGTCAGGAGAGCGGATTTTAGGTGATGATCCTGAATCAGGAAAGCCTGTATTGGTGAGAATTGGTAAATATGGACCTATTGCACAAATAGGAACCGCAGAAGATGAAGAAAAACCGCAATTTGCATCATTAAGACGTGATCAGCATATTGAAACTATTACATTAGAAGAGGCGCTGGAGTTATTTAAATTGCCAAGACAACTTGGTGAACATAATGGGAAAAAAGTGAGCGTTTCAATTGGTAGATTTGGTCCTTACGTAAGATATGATAGTCTTTTTGCTAGCCTTAAGAAAGAAGATGATCCATATTCCATTAATCTAGAGCGGGCCATTGAATTAATCAAAGAAAAGCAAGAAGCAGATGCTAAAAAGCTAATTAAAGTTTTTGATGAGGCGGAAAAAATCAAGGTGCAAAACGGGAAATATGGTCCCTACATTACACATAAACGGAAAAACTATCGCGTTCCAAAGTCTATTGATCCAAAAACTCTCACATATGAACAATGTATGGAGATTATAGAAAAAGGACAGAAAAAAGGAACCAAAAAGAAAAAATAACACTATTTGTTATCAATGGAAATAAATGAATTTGCTAAACCCTATAGTCCCAAGGCGAAATTCTCAAACAATCAGCTTGGGTCACATATTTATTCGTTTAATAGAATTAAGAAGTGGGATAAGAGCATTTTTATTTGTGGGGTTAGTGATTTAAATGGAAAGATAAGCTCCATTGATAACATCAGAGAAGTTCTATATTCACTTTCAATTATTGATCAGAGTAAAGATATTATTGATTTTGGAAACATCATTTCTTTGAGCGAGAAAGATCAGGAAGCAGCTTTAAAGGGTTTACTTAAAGAAGCTAAAAAAAATCAATCACCATTAGTACTCTTAAGTGAAAGTAGTGAAGTTCTCCCTCAATTCATTGCTAACGAATCAACTAAGGATAAGGAGCTGGTTGTTGTTAGTCCTATTATTTATGATGGTCAATTAATTTCGAAGGCAAAAAAGAATCTAAAATCACTTACATTTCTTGGAGTGCAATCATACTTTAATTTAAATCATCTAAATAAAGACAAAAAAAATTCTGAAATTGTTGCTTTAGGTGAATTAAGGGATGATCTTATGGACGTTGAGCCATATTTCAGAATGTCGAATAATGCGATTTTTGATTTAAGTGCCATTCGAAAAAGTGACTATTCTTTAAGCTATAGAAATAGCCCTAATGGATTGTATGCAGAAGAAATATGTCAGCTAGCATGGTTTGCTGGTAATAGCGATACAATAGACTCTTTTTGTATAACTAACTTATCCAAAGATTCAGTGCAAACCCAGGATAAAATGATGTCTGCACAATTAATTTGGTATATTTTAACCGGTATTGCCAAGAGATATAGTGATAATCCAGGTAAAAACACCCGTAACTTTAAAGAATATTATATCGAAAACAATAAAACACCTGAGGACTTAGTTTTTTACAAGAGCATGAAAAGTGAAAAGTTTTGGGTGAAGTATGGTCAGGAAAAAATATTTATTCCTTGTTCAAAAAAAGATATGAGTGTTGTTTTAGAAGGAAATATCCCTGATCGTTTATTGAAAAAGATAGCCGTTAATCAAAAAAAACAATAGGTTAACAAAATAATCTTTTACAGTAATAATCTTTTGATTTGTCTCCAGTTAGATTAAGGTTTTGTAGAGAGGGAACAAAAAAGAATGCATAAAAAACGTTGTGGATACTTAGAAATTGGAGATCAAACAAAACCATAATTGTTTTTTTACGTAAATCAATTCATGCTTTATGGTAAGGTAACTTGTCATTATAAACAATTAATTAATTTGTTTCGTATGATGTTTTTTATTTATTTTACCTGTTTAAAGGCCGAAAGAAAGGCATAAAGCTATAAATGGCGAGAATGAAAAAACTATTGTTGATTGTAATAGCAATTTTACCATGGAGTCTAATGGGGCAAAATCTGCCGCATTCAACTCTATTTCAGTATAATCACATGATGGTTAATCCCGGATATGCAGGAATGAATGATGGAATTACGGTAAATACAGTTGTTCGAAATCAATGGATGGGATTTGAAGGGGCTCCAAATACACAAAACTTTAATGCGCATATGCCATTTAAGATGTTTGGAGCAAGACATGGAGTAGGCTTGACGCTTATGAATGATGAAGCAGGATATGAAACAAATATTGCAATAGCATTAAATTATGCATTTCAAAAAGAAATTGCTGATGGAAAGATGGGAATTGGAGTTGGATTGGGTTTTGCTAGTCAGTCATTAAATACCACTCAATGGAATGCTTATTCTGACGCTAATGATGCATTAGTACCTACTGGCGATGATCAACCTATTTATTTTGATTTGAGTTTAGGAGGATTTTATAAAACAGATAATTTATATTTTGGATTATCTTTCGTACATTTAACGCAGCCTTAAGTAAAGTACCAAAGTGAGAATACTAGTTCAAGTAGCTCTTATCCTTACTACAGGCGAGGGTCTTTCCTTACTTTTGGGTATAATTATCAGCTAGGCAATCCACTTTTTGAGATTGAACCTGCTGTTTTAGTATATACTTCTGGAGCTTCGCCTCAAGTGGCATTTAATAGCGTACTACACTTTAAAAATAGATTTTGGGGTGGTGTAGGTTATAGATTAATTGATGCCGTCTCCATTTTAGCTGGAGCAGAAGTGATTGAAGGATTAAATGTGGGGTTGTCATATGATATTCCAACCTCGCAAATGGTGCACAGTACAGTAGGTTCTTTTGAATTTACCGTGCAATATGTTTTTAAAGTTGATGTAGAAAAAGACGATAGAGTGTTTAAAAGTGTGAGATTTTTGTAATTTTATGATATCTAAATATGGGCAATATGAAGAAATTACTTGTTTTTTTAACCGCAGCCGTACTGTTAACTTCCTGTAACAATGGGGGTGATGGAGAATTGACCGGTGTTATTGGTCGAGCTCAACCGTATGGTCAAACACCTTATGGTATGTCATTAGTACCTCAAGGTAGTTTTACAATGGGTCCATCTGACAATGATGTACCTTGGGCATTGAATGCACAATCAAAAACTGTTTCAGTTTCATCATTTTGGATGGACGAAACTGAAATAACTAATAATGAGTATCGTCAGTTCGTATACTGGGTTCGTGATTCATTGGCATATAGAATGCTAGGAGAACAAATTGACGAGTATCTAATTAGAGAAAACGAATTTGGAGAAGAAATTGATCCTCCTTATATCAATTGGGAAGAGCCAATTGTTTGGGATGGACAAGAAGAGCAAGAAATCTTATCAGATCTTTATTATCCAGAAAACGAAAGATTTTTTAGAAGAAAAACTATCGATACAAGAAAACTTGTTTATCATTACTATTGGGTTGATTTGAAACAAGCAGCTCAAAAATTCACTTTTGATAATCAGGTTCGTCGTCGTTACAATTACAAGACAGGTCAGTACGATGGTGAATTATTTAATGAAGAAGGTATAAAAGAAGAGGTTCAGGATAGATCATCTTTCATTATGGAAGAAAATACAGCCATTTACCCTGATACATTGGTTTGGATAAGTGATTTTTCATATTCTTACAACGAGCCAATGGCTAATTCTTATTTCTTCCATCCTTCATATGATGATTATCCCGTAGTAGGAGTTAATTGGATTCAAGCAAAAGCTTTTGCTGTATGGAGAACCAATTTACTCAATGCTGCATTATCTCGTAATGGAAACCCAAGAGTTCAGGATTTTCAATTACCAACTGAAGCGCAATGGGAAAGAGCTTCACGTGGAGGTCTTGATCTAGTTCCTTATCCATGGGGTGGTTATTACACTCGTGATGATCAGGGATGTTTTTTGGCTAACTTTAAGCCATTACGCGGAGATTATACAGAAGATGGAGCTTTACGTACGCACATAACAGCAGCTTATAATCCAAATGATTATGGATTATATGATATGTCAGGTAATGTTGGAGAATGGACACGTAATGCCTTTGATGAATCTGCATACACATTTACACATGATATGGATCCCGAGTATGAATATCGTGCATTAGCCGATGATCCTCCTGTATTGAAAAGAAAAGTTGTGCGTGGTGGTTCATGGAAAGATATAGGTTATTATCTTCAGAATGGAACTCGTTCATACGAATATCAGGATTCAGCGAAATCTTATATAGGTTTCAGATGCGTACGTTCATTCCTTGGTCAAGAATAGAATGCACCAAAATCGAATGTTTACTAAAATTTAGATATATGACGCTCTCAGAATTTGTTGAAAGTAAAACGTATAAGACAGTAATGAAATACGTGTACGGTTGGGGTGCCTCAGTTGTACTTCTCGGTGCACTATTTAAAATTATGCACTTTCCAGGTGCCGGACCAATGCTTGTTGCTGGTATGGGTACTGAGGTGTTGATTTTCTTTTTGTCTGCATTTGAACCACTTCATGAAGAACCGGACTGGACTTTGGTTTATCCTGAATTAGCGGGTATGACTAATGAATTGGATGATGATCTTCCAACAGGAAGTTATATGCCACAACGTGATAGTAGGTTATTTAATGTGTCACAACAACCAATCTCTGAGGTAATTCCAGAAGGAGGAGCAAGTGATATACCTGTGGCAGCCGGTGTTGCAGCTGGTGGAAGAGCTGCTGGACGTTCAACAGCTTTGGAGCGTTTTGATGAGTTGCTTGAGAAAGCAGAATTAGGTCCAGATCTTTTTGTGAAGATGGGCGAAGGTATAGAAAGGCTTGCAAATACAGCTCAGGATCTGAATAAGATGCAAGATGCTGTTATAGCAACAGAAAATTATGCCGTTAACATGCAAGGAGCATCAGAATCTGCAAAGCATTTAACTGAAACTTATAACTCCTCTACTGAAGTTATCCAATCTTCAGCAGGCTCTTTAAGCGAAGCAACCTTAAAAGCTGCTGAAAAGATTGAACAAGGTGGTGCTGATATGGCTGAGCAATTGTCAAATGCTAGTCAGGCTGCTGCTAGTAAGTTAGCGGAATCCGGAGATGAAATTGCTGGAATTGCTCGAAAAAGCTCAGAAGCATTGTTAGATGCTGCAAATAGTGCAGGTCAGCAAATGTTAGATTCAATTAGGTCTACTGGTGAACAGTTAGGTCAAAGCTATCAGGAAATGGTAGGTGAGATGACTAA
Source organism: Salinivirgaceae bacterium (assembly GCA_002869335.1). Lineage (GTDB taxonomy): Bacteria > Bacteroidota > Bacteroidia > Bacteroidales > Salinivirgaceae > Salinivirga. Next base: position 11,984 of record PKTE01000147.1, read on the forward strand.
AAATATAGAGTCAATGAAAGACGGAAATCAATCATACATTGAGCAATTAGATATTCAAAATAAACATCTTACTGCCCTTAACTCAATGTATGAATTGCAAAGAGAAAATCTAACAAATCAAAATGAACAATCGCAGCAATTATATTCTAAAGCTAACGAAGCAATAGAAAATATGAGTGCAGCGGTGGATGATACTCAAAAGTATAAAGAGCAACTTAATAAATTGAATGATAATTTAGCATCGTTAAATAATGTATATGGCAACATGCTATCATCATTTAATTTGAATGTAAACGAATAAGCTGAAATACTATGGCAGGCGGCAAAGAAACTCCCAGGCAAAAGATGATTGGAATGATGTACTTGTTCCTTACGGCAATGCTTGCATTGAACGTATCCAAAGCTGTATTGGACTCTTTTGTCTTAGTTAATGATAGTCTTACAAATACTGTTGAAAACTTTAACCAAAAGAATAAAAGTATTTACGATGAGTTCGAGAAACAAGCCTCTATGAATGAGGCTAAAGTAGGAAAGTGGAATGATTTAGCAAAGGAGGTTAGAACTAAAGCTGATGAGATTAGCCAAGTCATTGATGATCTTAAAGTTGAAGTTGTAAAAACCGCAGATGGGGAAGAGGCTGAAGCTATAGTGGACGGTATAGTTGTTGCAAAAAATATTGATGCCAAAGATAACCAGGATATTGGAGGTCAGGTTTTGGTTATGCAGGGTAAAGGAGAACAGTTAAAACAAAAAGTTGATGAATTTCGTGATTTTCTATTAGCTAATATTGATGAGGATCATCCAACTTTGCTTGCTGCAATTGAAAAAAACCTAAACACTGAAAATCCTCCACCACTGCCCGATGGAACACCGCAATCATGGGTTTCACAGAATTTTGAGCATATTCCGCTTGTTGCAGTTGTTACTATGTTAACAAAATTACAAACGGATATACGAAATTCTGAGGCAGATGTTGTTCGGTATTTTTATGGACAAATTAGTGCTTCAGATTTTAAGTTTAACAAACTGACTCCAGTTGTTATTCCTAAAAGCAGCTATGTGCTTAGAGGTGGCCAGTACGAGGCAGAAGTATTTATTGCTGCCCAGGATACAACTCAACAGCCAAGGATTTTTATTGGAAACGTTGAAGAGGATGAAAATGGAAATTATAAAATGGTAGGTGGATCTGATAGTTTACCTATTGAAAATGGTAAAGGTCAATATAAAATGGCTGCCTCTAGTTTAGGTGAAAAGAGTTGGGGTGGATTAATTGCAATGACTGCGCCAGATGGTTCTATCAAAACTTACAAATTTGAAGAAAAATACGAAGTAGCTCAGCCTACTGCAATTATTAGTGCAAGTGCTAATAGAGTATTTTATTATGGTGTGCCAAACCCATTGGAGGTTTCTGTTCCTGGTTTGAAGG
>PKTE01000237.1 GCA_002869335.1 Salinivirgaceae bacterium
AGACAATTGGACGAAATATACCAATATGACATCAACACGAACCTGCAACTTGGTTCGTTCTTCTCCAAAGAGTCGGGTATTAAAATCCCAATGTATTTTGGTTATGCTGAAACATTTATCAACCCAAAATACAATCCTTTAGATGAAGATATCGAGTTTGAAAAATCACTGGAATATCTTTCGGGCGATGAAAAAGAAGAAATGAAAAAAATTGCGCGTGAATACAACATGCGTAAAAGCTTAAATTTCACCGGAGTTCGATTCGGAAAAGCTGGTGAAAAACCGCATTTCTATGATATTAGCAACTGGACATTTTCATACGCTTACACACAAGTTTTTGATCGCAATGTAAATTTGCAATATCACAACCAAAAACGACATACCGGTTCTGTAAACTACATTTTTAACAATCGGGTTAAACCTATAGAACCATTTAAAAACGCCAACCTAAACACCAAGTATCTAGGCCTAATAAAAGATTTTAATTTTAACTATGCCCCATCTCAGTTTTCTTTCTCTTCTGTGGTTACACGTAAATACAACACCATGAAGCGAAGAAATCTGAATGTACCAGATCAAATATTTGAGCCTACTTATGATAAAGACTTCCGCTGGGATAGAAATTACGGACTGGTTTATAACCTATCGAAAAGTATCAAAATCAGCTACAATGCAAGGGCTATTGCAAAAATTGACGAACCTGAAGGTCGAGTTGAAAGAGGAAAACCAGAATACGAAGAGGCTAAAGACTCTATATTATGGAGTATTGGCCAATTAGGAAGAATGACTAGTTATAACCAAACTCTTGATGCTACATGGCAGGTACCTATCAATAAAATCCCGGGATTTAAATGGATGAACGCAACAGCAGGTTACAATGGATTGTACAACTGGAACCGAGGTCCAATTCTACCTGAAGGTGTAATTAATCCCGGAAACGATATATCAAATTCAAACAGATATAGTGCTGCACTTAATTTGAGTTTTGATCGTCTTTTCAAACAAGTAGAATACATCGATCAAATCCATAAAAAATTCAAGAAACCAATTGGTGTAAGATTTAAAGAAAAAATCAAATACGAAGTTACCTATAAAAAAGACAAGCTTGATTTAAAAGCTGGCGAAGAAAAACGTATTTACCACAAGCTTGGAACAGAAAAAATTACAATTGCCGTAACAGGCTCAGACGATAAAGAAATAAAAGTCCCATTTGAAATAGTTGATGAAAAGCGTATTTTATTGAAACCAGACGCTGATTACAACGATGTTGTGCTCGTGGTTACCGGAGAAAAAGAGCGAGGTCAAAGTCCTTTCCAAATAGCAACAGAATATATTGTGCGCATTGGTACCGGACTGAAATCTGTTCGCTTCAATTATACACAAAACAACGGGTCTATTGTAAATGGGTTTAAGTATTCTCCACAAAGTATGGGTAACAATTGGTTGAATAGCGACCCCAAACCCGGATGGGAATATGTATTCGGATTATCAGACATAGATTTTATGGAGCGTGTGATTGCGGACGGCTGGTTATCAGATGATTTAGACACTGCTACAATCCAACCATACACCATGACTTTCCAGGAAAACCTTACCATAGATGGAGTTATTGAACCACTCAATGGTCTGGAAATTAAGCTTAGATCACAATTCGCCCGCACTATAAACACAGACCGTTATTATATGTCCAGTTTAGGATATGGAAGTGATGTTAGATTTAATAATCCAACTTCAAAAAGAAGTACTGGAAACTGGAGCATGTCTGTTTGGACATTCAGCGATGCTTTTGACAGAGTTGACAAAAAAACCTATCAAAATGATGTCTACAGAGAGTTCTTATCTAACCGCCTAAAAATTGCCAATCGTCTGGCAGAACTAAGAAGAGGTGAAAACGGATACGACCCTGAGAATACCTCCGTTATACCTAGTGTCGATGGCTTTCCTGTTGGTTACCCTGCCTATTCACAAAATGTTGTAATTCCTGCCTTTATTGCAGCATATGTTGATGGCCCAACGGTTAATAATGTGGCTCTGGAAGCAGCAAAACCTATCATGTCGCTCCTTAGACCTGATTGGCGAATTGAATATGATGGATTTATGCAAGTTGGTTGGTTCAAACGTAAGTTCAGAAATTTCAAAGTTCAGCACAGTTACAAAGGCGTATTTACAATGGGTGGATACATCAATAATCCACAATGGGAAGCAATACCCGATGGTGAAGATATATTTACAACTATTCGCAATGTCAACTCAGACACCAGCATGTTTATTGCTCGATACAATATAGATCAAATTACACTAAGCGAAGACTTTATGCCGCTATTTGAAGTAAATATGACCTGGAAGAGTAACATTACAACCCGCCTGGCATTCAACAAAAGTAGAACAGTAAGCTTGAATACTTCAAATAATAACATTGGCGAAAGTCGTAGAACTGAATTGGTAATAGGTAGCGGATATCGCTTCGATAACTTAACACTTGTTTTTAGAACGCGTGGTGGAGGCCAAAGAAAATTCAATAGCCCTGTTGAGTTACGAGCCGACTTCAGTATCAAAGACGATGTGAAATATGTTCACAAACCAAATGAAGATTTTACAGAACTGGTAAGTGGTTAAATAGTATATAAATTTGGGTTCACAGCCGATTACCGTTTCTCCAAAAATTTAGATTTACGTGCATTTATAGACTATTCTATGCGTGATCCTAAAATACAAACAACCTACAAAACAACTGAAATCAACTTTGGATTCAGCTTTAACTTCCGTTTGGTTGATGCAGGATAATTCTAAAAGTGCTAGTCTAGATTAAATATAAATTAAACAAAGTTAAACAATACACTTTGTTTATTTACTTTACAGCATTACCTTTGCTCATCCATAAAAGTACAACTATGAGAACTTATAAACTTGCTATCAGCCTGTTATTGGCGATTATTTCTATTGCATCTTTTGGACAAACATTCAATGAACCTTTTGATGATGTAAAAATGTCAACTATGGTAATGGATCATTATGAAAATGATTCTACGGCCCCAGCAGTAATATTGTATAAAAAAGGAGAATTTGAACCTAATGAATTCGAATTTACCGTTTCAATCAGAATCAAAATTCTTACAAAAGAGGGTTATGATTGGGCAAACTTTGTGGAAGAAGCAGATAGGCCTTCATATATAAAGGGCGTTACTTACAACATTGAAAATGGAAAAATAGTAAAAGAGAAGCTTAGTAAAAAAGACATCTATAGAGAAGAAGTAGTAGACGATGAATATACAAGATATAGATTTACACTTCCTGCAGTAAAAGAAGGTTCTGTAATTGATGTGCAATATACAAGAACAGGACTACCATCTGACTTTAGATTTCAAGAAAAAATACCTGTCGATTTTGCACAGGTTATTTTGCCTCAATCACAATATGTAAAGTTTAAAAAGCAAGTTCGTGGATTAATTAGAATTACTCCTAAATCAAATATCGAATGGGTTTCGGAAAAAATACCAGCTTTTGAAGAAGAACCTTTCCTAAGCTCTCTTGAAAACTATATTTCAAAGTTTGAATTTGAGGTTAGCAGCGTTTCCTTTCCCGGTTATTTATATCATTCATATGCCACAGACTGGTCAACTGTTATTGGAAACCTTATGGGAGATAGCAAGTTTGGTGGGCGCGTATCTGTATCAAATACATTTCTCAATCCTATTGCGAAAGAATTTATTGCAAAAGACACGTCGAAATACAACCAAGTAAAATTAGCTTTTGATTTTATCAAAAACCATATGACCTGGAATGAAAAAAAGACTGTGTATGCCAATAAAGACCTGCGATATGCTTTTAATGAAAAAGAAGGAGATGTTACTGAAATAAATTTAATGCTAGTAAAATTACTTCAGAAAATGGATTTCAAAGCGGATCCTATAGTTTTAAGCACCAGAGACAATGGTTTATTAAATCCTTATTCTGCAAGCCTTGACAAACTTAACTATACAATTGCAAGGGTTTTAGTTAATGGTAAATATCACTATTTAGACGCCACTGAAAAACTACTTCCTATTGACATACTTCCAGATAGAGCCTATAATGGCGAAGGAAAATATATTGAGATAAAAGAGAAAAAATATGGTGAGGAAAAAATTTCGCCCAAAGCATATGCCACCCACACCACCTATGATCTTGATTTAAAAGAAGATGGAACTTTTACGGGGACTATTACAAAGACATATAAAAACTACGCTGCCTTCGATTTCAGAAAATACTTTCATTCACTTGGAAGTAATGAAGAGTTTATAAAAGAATACACTACAGATAATGCTGGTCTAGACATTCAAAATATCGAAATAAAAAATATCAATGATGTTTACAAGGATGTGGAACTTGAAATGGAAGTTGTTATTAGCAATCAGTGTCAAATGGTTGGAAATGAAATTTACTTCAACCCGATGCTTTTTGAGCAAATTGAAAAAAATCCATTTCAAAAAGAGACCAGAATATTGCCAATAGACTTAACTTACCCCAGGCAAAACAATTACAATCTAATGTTAGACTTACCTGATGAGTATTCTATTAAAACATCTCCGAAACCAGCCATAACAAAGTTACCTGAAAATGGGGGTAAATATTTTTACAACGTAGCAGCAATGGGATCGCGCATTCAGCTTTCTTTTATGAACCAATTAAATGCAAGCTACTACATAGAAGCATTTTATCCTTACTTGAAAGAATTCTATAGAAGAATTGTAGAAAAAAATGCAGAATTTGTTATCCTAAGCAAGAATACGAATGAATAAAATTATCTTATTTTTACTTTTCACAGCTTTACTATTTGGCCAAGCGGTTGCTCAAAAAATTAACTATGATGTGAGCCTCATACCAGATAGTTTAACCGAAAAAGCAGAAGCTGTAATTCGAAATTATAACCACGAGTTCGAAATTCATTCTAAAAGCAGAGCTACCGAGAAAGTTCATTTGGCATTAACGGTGTTGAAAAGAAAAGCTATCGAAAAAACTATTCTTCACCTACAATACAATGACCTAACCAAGTACAGGCAGGTAAAAGGAAAAATATATAATAGTAAAGGAGAAAAAATTAAAGATTTTGATTTTGATGATATTCGTGATATTAGTCTAATTGAAAATTCATCCTTGTTCTCTGATGCTCGCGTACTTTATTATGATCCTGAATATGAAGACATTCCATTTACTTTTGAGGTGTCATATACCCGCAAATTTGACGGGCTTCTTAATCTTCCCAGTTGGCAGCCTCACAATGATTTTGATGTAAGTGTAGAATCGGCACAATTTAAGGTTATTCACCCTAAAGACCTCGATATCAGACACAAGACTCAAAATTTTAATGGTCTGTTTCTAGAGAATGATAATATCTATCAATGGAAAATTACCAATTCAAAAGCAATAGCAAGTGAACCATATAGTAAAAACAAAAATCAGATTTTACCATCTGTTTTCCTAGCTCCCACAAAGTTTAGCATGGAAGGATGGGAAGGTGAAATAAAAAACTGGAATACATTAGGTAAATGGGATTATGATTTATTTCAAAGCTCCCAAACTTTAAATCAAAAAAAAGCAGAAATATTTAAGCACCTAACTGAAGATAAAGCAAATGATAGAGAAAAAATTGAAACACTTTATGACTATCTTCAGAATAACACTCGCTACTTAAATATTGCTGTAGGTATTGGTGGTTGGAAACCACAAGATGTTTCTTTTACCCATGAACAGGGAATTGGTGATTGTAAAGCTCTTACAAGCTATATGTATGCAATGCTAGATGCAGTTGGTATTCGATCGATTTACACCTCTGTTTATGCAGGAGAAAATGCACCTGATATCGACGTTGATTTCCCTTCAAATCATTTTAATCATGTAATTCTATGTGTTCCACAAGAAAAAGACACCATTTGGTTAGAGTGCACAAGTCAAAATAATCCAATGGGACATGTAGGAAACTTTACCGATGACAGACATGTATTACTTCACACTGAAAATGGAGGAGAAATAGCCAAAACACCTGTTTATGATAAAAAATATAACCAAATAGTTACAAAAGCAACCTTTAAATTAGACGAAGCAGGAAAAGGTGAAGTAGAAATACAAAATACTTATTCAGGGAATAAATTTGATAATGCCGCAGCATTGTTTTATTCTACAGATGAAAAAGCAAAAAAGAAGTATTTATATAAATTAATTGATATTCCGGACTATATAATAAATAGCTATAACCACAAGGCAATAGAACAAGCGAAAGTACCAACAATTGAAGAAAACATCTCAGCGACTGTCAATAACTATGGTGTTAAAATGGGAAATATGCTATTTGTCCCAGTAAATTTACTGAGCAAAATTTCAACTGTTCCACCCAAACTAGACAAAAGAAAAAATGACGTATTCATCAGAAGGTCATACATTTACACCGACACAATTATTTATACAATACCAGAAGGTTTTAAGGTAAAGCATTTACCCGAAAATGAAAAAATAAGCTGTGATATAGCATGCTATAGCAGCTCCACAACCGAAAAAAACGGGAATATTATTTATGTAAGAAATTACGAGAAAAACAAAGGTACATATCCACCAGACACATACGAAAAAGTGCGCCAGTTTTTCAAAGATGTTTCAAAAGCTGACGCACAAAAAATTGTATTTGAAAAGATTAATTAACGTTCAATAATTAATCTTTTCGTTTCTGAATATTTTGATGTTCTCACGTTGACAAAGTATAAACCAGTGCCAAGTTCAGATACATTATAAGATCTTTTCTGACTTTCAGCAGAAAACTCCGCCACCTTATTTCCAATTGAATTATAAATGGCAATTATTCCATAAGGATCCGGCATATTAATCTCAATATTTGTTGAAGCCGGATTCGGATAAATAGAAATTAAACTACGATTAATAGACTCAATCCCAACCGTATCAGGAGCCATTACCATTCGTAAAGCTACTGGTCTATGATCTGTGATGTCGTTATCATACGCAGTCCATCCACCAGGCATATATTCATCAGGTTTTAAACATTCCACATCAGACACACCTCCAATAAATTCATCAAATACTTCGTTGGTAACTAAAATATGATCTAAATGAGATGGCCACGAAGGATAGCTCCAATTTGAAGCTGATGATTCAGCAACTGACATATCTGCAAATGCATAGTCCGTTGTAGCATCTAAAAAGGGCTGAAAAACATTATTAGCCTCATCATCTAAAATTTCATCATTAAAATCGCCTAACACAATCACTTTATCATCCGCATAATGAGTATCAATATAATCCTTCAATAATACCGAAGCATCATATCTGCGAGTTTCTTCATCCCAATCATCATTCAAATTCAATATCCCATCACCACAACATTTATAGTGATTCACAATCACAACATATGCATCGCCACGCACTGAAATCTCTGCTACTAAAGGAGCTCTTGGAAATTCTCTTGAATAAGTAGTTAAAATTCTGTAAGTATTTTGTAAATCAACCAAATCAGGTTTGTACAAAATTGCCAAAGGCGCATATTGATCATATGCCCAATAACCTTCATAACCCTCTAAATCAGCAACTAATGAATTAAAACTAGATTGGCTTTCTATTTCTTGTAAAGCAAACAGATCAATGCTCATTTCTCCGACAAATAATGAAACATAATCAATAGTTGTCTGACCATTTTTAGGAAAATGCTCAAGATTCCATGTCGCTATTTCAAAAGTTGTATCAGTTCCAAAATCAATGCTTTTTTGTGCAAATGTATTGTTTACAAAAAGTGTCAATATCAAAATCGACAAGTAGAAGTTTTTCATAGTAAAAAATTTATTGAGATAGCACACAATTTATACCATCTTGTGAAAAATAACCCGCAAATGTTTGTGTGAAAAAATTTGGGAACCTCAAATATAGCTCAAAATATCAATCCTCAATATCTTATTTTAAAAAAGTTACGGTTATTTGGCAGTTGCAAAAGTGTTGATTACTTTTAAATGCAAATATGGAAAGGAGCATAATTCTCCTGCCCAAACCTCACTAAACTACTACACAATGAAGGATAATTTCGACGCTAAAGCCAATTATGAAGCTACCCGCAAAAAAATTGGCTACGTGAACCGAAAAGATGCCACCCAAAAAGACTACGACCGAATAGGTTTTATGTCAGGGCTGGAAGTTCACCAACAACTTAAAACAAAATATAAGCTTTTTTGCCGCTGCCCGGCAGGCATTTACCACGATGATGATGATTTTGATGCAGAACTCATCCGACATATGCGCCCAACACTTAGTGAACTTGGAGAGTATGACGGTACGGCATTGATGGAATTCAGAACTCGGAAAAACATCTACTATCGAATTAATAACGAAAATGCCTGCACATACGAAGTAGACGACACTCCTCCATTTTTGATGGATAAAGAAGCTTTGGAAAACGCATTGGAAATATCATTACTTTCCAAACTTAATGTGGTGGGCGAAGTACATATCACCCGGAAACAATATCTAGATGGTAGTATTCCAACCGGATTCCAACGAACTGCTATTTTAGGAGTTGAAGGAGCTATTGAACTTAAGAAAAAAACGGTACGTCTCATCCAGCTCAGTATTGAAGAAGATTCATGTCGCGAAATCTCCGACATAGGTCACAATCGAGTATACAAAACCGACCGACTGGGAATGCCATTAATTGAAACGGTTACATACCCCGATATGGTAAACCCTGACGAAGTAAAAGAGGCATGCGACTACATTCGCTTCCTCAACCGCAGCACAGGTAAAGTACTTACTGGTCCCGGAGCCGGACGACAAGATGTAAACGTGAGCTGCAAAGGTGGAACCCGCGTTGAAATTAAGGGTGTTTCACACACAAAATGGATTCCAGAGCTCACACATAACGAATCGTTTCGCCAATGGGCTCTTCTTGCTGTAAGAGATGAACTTAAAAAACGAAAAGTTGATGCCAAAAAGTGGAAAATTGAACACAAAGTTCTTAATCCTGACACCATTGAGTTGACAGAAAAATTCAAAAAAGAATACCTCAGCCAGGGAGAAAAACTTGTGCTCGTAAAACTTACTGATTTTAAAGGCATCCTGTCCCATTTCACCCAACCAGGTAAAATGTTCGCCGATGAACTAGCAGATCGACTTAAAGTAATAGCATGTCTGGAAAGACCAAACATGTATCATACAGAGGAACTAAAACCTACTTTTGAAGGTAAATTCTGGGAAAGCATGGCTAGTATCATTAAAGCCAATAAAAATGATGCGTTAATGGTATTTCGTGGCCCGAAAGATGATATAAAAACAGCCCTTGAAGTAATACAAGAGCGCTGTGAAATGGCTATGGACGGAATTCCCCAGGAAACACGCAAATCTTTTGAAGATGGCACAACTATTTTCGAACGTGTTCTACCCGGAGCTGACCGCATGTATCCTGATACCGACTCTGCTCCTATTCCACTGACAAATGATTATATTGAGAAGCTGCGGGAAAATATGCCAAGCGATATAATAGATCGATATAAGCAATTGAAAAAATGGGGAATTCCAGAAGACACATTCACTTTCATTTTAAGTAAAAATCTATATCCACATATTGAAAATGTCATTAAAAAACTAAAGTTTGATCCTAAATTCACAGGAACTTTTTTCGGGCAATATCTCAAATATGTGGAAGGACATTACAAACGTGGACGCGACTTCGATTATCATACTGTATATGGGCTATTCAAGTTTGTGAAGGAACGCAAGCTGGAAAGTAACATTCTTTACCCAATGCTACCTATGATCTATGAGCAACCACAAATGCAATTTGAGTCGGTTCTTACTGACATCAGATATAAACCACATGACAAAGTAGAAATTCTGGCTCCAGTGGATTTCCTTCGTGAGAAATATCGGGAAATTGGACGAAAGCAGAACCCTGAAGCTGAGAATAATTGGATTATGGGTGAATTGCGTCATCGCGCCATGGGAAACATGCCCTACGATGCATTAATGAAAGAATTAACCAAGAAAAATTAGCCTATCATGGATAACGATATATTTCAGGGATATAAAGGAAAAGCCCTGGCAGTATTACAAAAATACAACGTGCGAGTATGGGGAAAATGCGAAATGGAAACAACACGTGGAAATTTTGAAGGAACTGTACTTCCCCGAGCCGAACATCAAGACGATGAACATATTGTAATGAAGATCGCCACCGGATATAATATTGGAATTGATATTAATACCATCACTACCATGAAAGAGGTTGGCTATTCAAAAGCCAACTATGCCATTCCGGAACAAGAGTTTCCATACTCCAAAGGTTTACCAAACGTTAAACTATTTGGAACCGGGGGAACCATTGCTTCTCGTTTAGATTACCGTACAGGAGCTGTAATTCCGGCTTTTTCACCTGGTGAACTTTATGGAGCAGTACCTGAATTGGCAGATATTTGCAACCTCGAAACCGAGAAGGTTTTTGCTGTATTTAGTGAAAACATGGGTCCAACGCAATACATTGCTCTTGCAAAGGCAATTGGTAAAGAGATCGAGAAAGGTATTGATGGTATTGTAATTGGTCATGGTACCGACACATTGCACCATACAGCAGCTGCGCTGACTTTTATGGTTCAGAATCCACCGGTACCTATCGTTTTGGTAGGTTCACAGCGTTCATCAGACCGCCCAAGTTCCGATGCCGCACTTAACCTGATGCATGCTATGTATGCCGCTGGTCATGGCGATATTGCTGAGGTAATGGTATCAATGTTTGGACCTACGTCAGACGATTATGGATTATTGCACAAAGGAACGCGTGTGCGTAAAATGCACTCATCATACCGTTCTACATTCCGCACCATCGGTCACACACCTCTAGCTATGATACGGCGAGATGGAATAGAAACCATCCACAAATCATACAAGCCACGACGCAAAGACCGCGATGTAAAAATATTACCTTATTTCAGCGATAAAGTAACCATGCTGTATTACTATCCTGGTATGAAACCAGACACAATCGACGCATTAGTTGATGCTGGTTACAAAGGAATAGTGATTGTTGGTACCGGACTGGGACACGTCAATAAAGAACTATATCCGGCCATTGAGCGGGCTCATAAGAAAGGGGTACACATGTACATGACGCTACAAACTATTTGGGGTTATGTGCACATGTTTGTATACGATACAGGTCGCGATATGATGGCACGAGGTATTATTCCTGCTGGCAATATGTTACCTGAAGTTGCTTTTATCAAACTTGGCTGGGCTTTAGGCCAAACTGACGATCCTAAAAAAGTAAAAGAAATGATGCTCACACCAATCAACGATGAAATCACTGAACGTGAGCCGTATAATGGATACCTGGTTTACCAGGGAGGTGTTCCTGAAGTTGAGGAGTTTGTACAGAAAGTACGTAAATAGATTTTGGATCTAAGATATTAAATAGGCTGGCGCGAGCATTTTGCTCGTGCCTTTTTATTCCTTCAAAAACTGACAAACCTCCTTTTTGGAAAAGGTTATTATATTTATCTTCAAGCTCCAATATCAAACACAATAATTATAATTAATATACATCATGGAATCAATCAAAGGAACACGCACAGAACAAAACCTGTTAAAAGCTTTTGCTGGAGAATCACAGGCAAAAAATCGATATGAATTTGCCGCCAAAGTAGCTAAAAAAGAAGGTTATGAGCAAATAGCAGAATTCTTTCAGGAAACAGCTATGCAAGAACAGCAACATGCCAAAGTATTCTTTAAATTTTTGGAAGGTGGAATGGTAGAAATTACTGCATCATACCCAGCAGGAGTAATTGGAACAACTGCAGAAAACCTCAAAGCTGCTGCTGAAGGCGAAAACGAAGAGTGGACTGATCTTTATCCTGAATTCGCAAAAGTTGCTGAAGAAGAAGGTTTCAAAAAGGTTGCTACTATGTTTAAGCTTATTGCTAAGGTAGAAGCTGAACACGAAGCTCGTTACAGAAAACTGTTAGAAAACGTTGAAAAAGGACAGGTATTCGAACGGGAAGAAAAAGTAAAATGGGTATGTCGCAAATGTGGCCATGTACACGAAAGCAAAAAAGCTTTAAGAAACTGCCCAATTTGTGGACATCCAGAAGCATATTACGAATTAGAACAAACAAATTATTAATATAAATAACCCCCAACAACGGCACCGTTTCAATATTTTGAGACGGTGTTTTTTGTTCAACTCCTTCAGAGTTGAGGGGGAAGATTGGTGTTAATAACCTCGGATTACATCCGAAGTTATTAATGTTGAAGTCCTTCAGACTTCTAATCTTCAGCAACCTAACTAATTAACAAAACATTACAACTCGAAGGAGTTGAACTTGATTAACTCCGTATGAAAATTCATCTGAGCGCGGCGAAGTGAATTGAAATGCGGAGATACTGACAAGGCCCACAAAACCTCAAAGCCTGTGATCAACACCCCTAACTTAAGCAACTGCACCCACACTCCCACAACCACAGAGTGGTTGAACATGAATTACCTCGCATGTAGGTTTTTCCTGAGCTTGAGAAGAGAAATCGCAATGCGGGGTAACTCCAAAGGAGTTAAACAAAAAAACCGAGGCTTCCACCTCGGTTTTCTTTATTTAATATTGAAAATTAGTCTCTGATTTTTGCTGCAAGGTACTCACGGTTCATTTTAGCAATATTGCTAATGCTAATACCTTTTGGACACTCTGCTTCGCAGGCACCGGTATTGGTACAGTTGCCAAATCCAAGCTCGTCCATTTTAGCTACCATGGCTTTTACGCGCTCTTTAGCCTCTACTTTACCTTGCGGTAAACGAGCCAAATGTGAAACTTTAGCCGATACAAAAAGCATGGCTGAAGCATTCTTACATGCTGCCACACAAGCACCACAACCTATACAAGCAGCAGCATCCATTGCAGCCTCTGCATCTATTGAACCAATTGGAATAGCATTACCATCGGGCACTCCACCAGTATTTACCGATACGTAACCTCCAGCCTGTAATATTTTATCAAAAGCATTACGCTCCACTACCAAATCCTTAATTACCGGAAATGCCTTAGAACGATATGGCTCAATCACAATAGTTTCTCCATCTTTGAATTTACGCATGTGCAATTGACATGTAGTAACCTCGTCA
>PKTE01000236.1 GCA_002869335.1 Salinivirgaceae bacterium
AGGGCAGTACAGACGCATTTATAATTAAAAAGCAAAATATTAAACGAACCCCCTGAGTAGTCAACCGTACTCATATAAAAAAGGCAGTGAGAATTCATTCCACTGCCTTTTTTAATATCGATTTTTGCTTTAATATGCTCTTTCGTTCTTACCTTCAATATAATTGATAAACGATTGATTTACAACCTTGTTTCCACCCGGTGTTGGATAGTTTCCGGTAAAATACCAGTCACCTTTATCGTTTGGAATGGCTTCGTGCAGATTTTCAATTGTTTGATAAATAACCTTTACTTCTGCATTAATCCCACCGCTGATTAGCTCTGCTATTTTATCTGATATTTCCTGTGCTTCAAAAGGTGCATAAATATCACGCACGTGATTTTTCACTTGCTCTTTTGGTAAATCTACCTGCTCTTTACATTTTTTGTAAACTTCATTGATGATATGATACTGTCCTCGATCTTTCAACAACTCAATGGCAGCCTGAAAAGCAATAAAATCATTCAATTTGGCCATATCAATTCCGTAGCAATCAGGATACCTAATTTGAGGTGAACTGGAAACTACCACTATGCGTTTGGGGTTTAATCGATCTAAAATGCGCAAAATACTACGCTTCAATGTGGTACCGCGTACAATTGAATCGTCAATTACAACCAAATTATCGACTCCCTCTTTAACTGTACCATAGGTAATATCATATACGTGTTCTACCAAGTCGTCGCGGCTCTCATCGCCTGTAATAAATGTGCGTAATTTCACATCTTTGATGGCAATTTTCTCAACCCTTGGACGCGTATTAACGATATTTCTAATTGTTTCTGGGTCATGATTACTCTTGTCGTTCAATGCAGTAATCTGATTTTCAAACATGTGTGTTTCAATACCCTTGACCATTCCATAAAAAGCTGTCTCAGAGGTGTTTGGAATAAAGCTAAATACAGAATCTGTCAATTCATTATCCACAGCTTCCACAATCTGTGAAACAAGTAATTCACCTAATTTCTTACGCTCGTTGTAGATTTCGCGATCGCTACCACGTGAAAAATAGATTCGCTCAAATGAGCATGATAGTTTCTCGCCTGGTTCATTGATTTTTTCTTCACTCCAGGTTCCGTTTTTGCGCACAATAACAGCATGTCCGGGCTTCACAGGCTTGATTTTATCCTCCGGAAGTTTCATTACAGTCTGTATAACTGCTCTTTCAGATGCTGAAACTACTATTTCATCGTCAGCATAATACCAAGCGGGACGAATACCATTGACATCGCGCATCACAAACGCATCGCCATGACCAATAATACCAGAAATTACATATCCTCCATCCCAGCCTTTGCTGGCTTCGCTTAAAATCTTTTTAAGATCAAGTGAGCGAGCTATCTCAGCACTTATTTGCTTATGGTTGTGACCTTCTTTCTTTAGTTTATCAAACAATATCTGGTTTTCTTCATCAAGCTGATGACCTATTTGTTCCAGAATTGTAACAGTATCACTATAGCCTTTTGGATGCTGTCCTAAATCAACTAACAACTGAAACATTTCATTCACGTTGGTCAGGTTAAAGTTTCCCGCAACCACAAGGTTTTTACTCTTCCAATTATTTTCGCGCATCACTGGATGCACATTTTCAATATCGTTTTTACCAAAAGTGCCATATCTAAGATGTCCTAAATAAAGCTCTCCAGCAAACGGAATATTGTTTTTGGCCCATTGAGTGTCTTTTAACAGATCTGGATTCTCTTGCTGCGCCTTGTTTATTGGAGCACGTACTTCATCAAATACATCTACAATAGGTCTGGAAGAATTTGACCGTGAACGATTAATATAATGAGTGCCTGGAAGTGTATCTAGCTTAACGGAAACTAATCCGGCTCCATCCTGACCTCGATTACGTTGTTTTTCAATCATTAGATACATGCGATTAATACCGTACATCCAGTTACCATATTTCGCCTGAAAATATTCTAATGGTTTCAATAGCCTTATAAAGGCAAATCCACATTCGTGTTTAATTAATTCGCTCATTGTTTTTCTTTTCTAGTGCCTTATAGGCCGCTTTAACTATATATTTAGCTGTTAATTGATATTTCTCCATTAACTCTTCAGGTTGCCCTGATTCACCAAAAGTATCTTTTACTCCTACAAATTCAACAGCACATGGTGCTTCAGAAACCAAAATTTCTGCAACAGCACTCCCCATACCTCCCATAATCTGATGCTCTTCAGCTGTAATAATAGCACCCGTCTCAGTTGATGCCTTTATAATTGCCTTTTTATCAATAGGTTTTATTGTATGTAAGTTTAATACTCTGGCATTTATATGTTCTTTTCGTAATAATTCAGCTGCTTGTAAAGCCTCCCAAACCATATGACCAGTAGCAATAATCGTTAAATCATTACCCTCTATCAGCGTTTGTCCTTTCCCTATCTCAAAATTCATACCCTTTGGTATAAAATCTGGCACTGCTTCGCGCCCAAAGCGAATATACACTGGACCATTTATTTCCTCAATTGCTGCTTGGACAGCTTGCTCAGCCTGAGTAGCATCGCACGGTGAAAGCACAGTCATATTTGGTAAGCTCCTCATGATGGCAATATCCTCTAAAGCCTGATGAGTTGCCCCATCAGGACCAACAGAAATACCTGCATGAGCTCCACCAATAATTGCATGTACATTATTGTAGCATAAAGAAATGCGTATTTGATCTGTATTTCGCATAGCTGCAAAAACACCGTAAGTTGCCATCACAGGGATAAAACCCTCCAAGGCCCAACCTGCAGCAACTCCTGTAATATTTTGCTCAGCTATTCCCAACGAATAAAAACGGTCAGGAAAAGCATCCGCGAAAAAGTTCATGTTTACAGATCCTGTTATATCAGCTCCTAATCCAATTACCTTCTCATTTCTGGAGGCAGCTTCTTTTACGCCCTTTCCAAAACCAACTCGTGTAGGTATGTTATCTCTTTTTTCCATATTACACGCCTTTTATTTGTTTAATAAAAGAATTGGCTTGCTCTTTATTGGGTGCTTTCCCGTGCCACTTGTAATCCCCTTCTATTTCAGGAACTCCTGCACCCATTTTTGTATGTGCAATGATTACTACTGGCTTTCCTTCCAATTCGCGGGCTTCATTCAGTATTTTTAATATATCTGACATATCATTCCCATTGCATTCCAATACGTTCCAATTAAAAGCCTTCCATTTATCAACAAGAGGTTCAACGCCCATCACATCTTCTGTACTACCATCAATTTGAACCCGATTTCTATCCACTATAACTCGCAAATTATCTAACTTATAATGTCCGGCAGCCATTGCAGCTTCCCAAACTGATCCTTCTTGTAATTCGCCGTCGCCAAGAATTGAAAAAATACGATGACCTGCCTTCTGATGCTTCGCAGCCAAAGCCATTCCCACAGCTATTGACAGCCCCTGACCTAACGAGCCTGCTGTTGTTTCTAGTCCAGGAACATTATGTGAAATTGCCGGATGCCCTTGCAGCATAGAACCTAACTTACGCAAAGAAGACAACTCACTTGTTGAAAAATAACCAGCTTGAGCAAGTGTAGCATATAAAACAGGAGCCACATGCCCTATAGAAAGCACAAAACGATCTCTTTGTTCCCATTTAGGATTTTTGGGATCGTATTTTAATTCATGAAAGTATAATGCTGTAAAAATATCGGTAAGTCCTAAACTACCACCTAAATGTCCTGAGCCTGCATTAAGCAATGCGTTAACCACATTGATTCGAATTGTTTTAGCAATTTCACGTAACTCTTTTACAGACAAAATCATCTTATAAATGACATTCAGTCACAATTAGATAAAAACTACTCTTTTTCAGGGTATAGCGAAGGATAATTAATTCTACTCTTCACTATATAACTATCTGGGAAACTTTTATTTATTTCTCTATAATCTTCTAAAGCCTCTTGCCTATTTCTATAATCACCTACACGTACCTTTATAAATGGTGGCTCATATGTTGAGTATACTCTTACAGGATCAAAATCCGGGAATTTTGTTAAAAATCTAACCCTGGCATCACGAGATCTATCTCTGGAATCATTACCAAAGCTACTGAAAATCTGAATACGATAACCATCTTTAATTCCACGTTGACGCTGATGAATTTCAATATCTCTATCAATTAAAAAGCGTATAAGCGGATCCTGATGGATATTAACTGTACCCTTTCCACCTGTTGTATCTCTAAACAGCATAAAAATAGATGCAGTATCTGATTGCGCCTGGGAAAATAATGGAACTACTAACCAAATAATAAATAAAAATCGGATCATCATAATAATGCCGTTTATAGATTTTTTACTCACTGCAAACGTACAAAAATTAATTGAAATTGTTTTGCTCCTAATAAGGTTGAATACATAACACAGGAACCGATGAATGATTAACCATTTGTTGAGCATAAGGTCCCAACCAAATATTCTTTGTACTTTCAGATTGCTCCGTCATAATTGCAATTAGATCAGCATCTTTGCGAAGTGCAAAATCAATGGTCATATCAGTCAGATTATTTCCATACAAGTACTCGTTCTCAAAATCGATATCATTATTTTCGAAAAACCTGGCTACCTGATTGGCATATTCATTAATTCTCTCTCGCACGGAATCTTTCTTTGTTTCAGTGACTTGTAAAATATACACTAATGCGTTAAATTGCTTAGCAATACGTGCAGCATAAGGAACTTTCTGCCTGGTTTCTGGTGTATCATCAATTGGTAAAACTATTCTGTTAATGGTGTGTCTTCTGTATGAATTTCGCACGCTAATTACAGGACATGGGGAATTATTTACAACTTTATAAGCATTGCTACCCAACCACAACTCTTCAAAACCACTGGTTCCATGCGTACCAATTACAATCAATTCAGCCTCACCATATTTTGCCTGATTTGCAATTTCGTTATATACTTTACCGCTTCGAATGCGAAAATCGATTTCGTTCTTCACTTTATCTTTGTACTGTGAAATAATTTGTTTTATGTTATGTACTACCTTCTCATTTTTCACATCCACCAAATTAGAAAGAGCAAAATTACGCTGATAAAATACTGCATCTTTTATTACGTGCAGCAATCTCACATTATATCCCATTTGATTAGCATAATGCACAGCCATATCCAATGCATTAACTGAATCTTCACTAAAATCTACCGGTACTAATACATGCTTCATCCTCTGTACTTTAAATCACAAAATAGAAAAAGGCTTTTCTGATGGCTGTATAAATTTAGTGAATTAGTAGGAATTGAGCAAACAAAAAAAGGGAAGCTAACGCCTCCCTTTTTGATTCTATCATATAAAAATTATTCCGTCTTTTGTTTTGAAGAATAATTAATCTTCAAAGCATTAGCTTTTCTAAGTTCCTGCTTAATATCTGTAACGATACCCATTTTCACTTCATAATCAATTTTGAGTGAAGTTGTCATAAACGGGCGTTCGTTTTCATCGCGAGCTTCACGCTCTGCGGCAACATAATCAGGAATTTCTTTTACTTGTTTAAAGGCATCATTCAGCTGAATACGAGGTTCAGAACCAAAGAATCTTTGATAACTTCTTTTTGGTTCCCCTACATAGATATAACTTACAAGAGATTTTTTCTCTAACTTCTGTATTTCAGTTGCATCAGGAACACGAACTTGTATTTTAAGCTCTTGTTCTCTCATGGTAGTACTTACCATAAAGAAGAAAAGCAACATAAATACGATATCAGGCAACGAAGCCGTATTGATACCTGGAGTATCTCCCGATTTACCTTTTCTTTGAAATTTTGAAGCCATAATTAATCTCCTATATTTTTTGGTTCAGCCTCAGATATACGTTGAGGTATAGCTGCTCTAATAGCATCTACATCACCTTCATCAGTTAACTCATTGTAACGCTTTTGGAACATACGCATTGATAATTCATTACGCAGCTCATTATAGGCAGCAACCAACTCATTTTGGACTTCAATATACCTTTTATAAGATGTACCCCTATCATTTTGCAATGAAATAACACCTTTTGACACTGGATATCCATCTGGGTATCTGCTTTCAAAAAGCTTATGGGGAATCTTTTTAGGCTCTTCACTACCAGGATAATAATCAGGATTTTTAATCATAATTACTTTCCTTTCCATTTGTGGTAGATTTTCGTCCTGAGCAGGGTTTGCAATGAATTCCTTGGTTTTATCCTTAAGGTTATCAACATACATCTCCTCACCATTAACAAGTAATCTGTCGTTTTTATTAATCAACACCACAAGAAGGTTACGTTCCTTAATCTTGTTATCCTCATCTGGCTGTTCATCTTCAGGCATAGGAGGCAACTGTCTTGCCAAACCTTTGTCTGTGTCCATTGTCGTCGTAACGAGGAAGAAGATCAAAAGTAAGAACGCAATATCCGCCATTGAACCGGCATTGATTTCTTGATTATTTTGACGAGCCATAAATTACGTTTTAAAATTCACAAACGTGAACCTATTATTTAAAAGCGTTTCTAATCTCAGTATAAAAAATACTAAGCACAGCAAGCACGAAAAACAAGTACATAGCAAAAAGACCTGTTCCAACTCCGCGAGACACGCCAGGCGTAATATCAAAATTTTCAGATCCAAAGAATACTGGAATTTCCGATGAAGCTAATGAATAAGCCATGAAAAGAACAGCACCTAGAAGACCTAATGATACAAGGCTGCGTTTTGCGGTTTTCGCACTACTAAATACATTTAATATACTGAACAATACTGTTGCAGCAGCGGCTAGACCAACTAAAAGGTAAACCACAAATACAAAGTTGTCCAGAGACGATCCCATTTGGTTCATTACAAAGGCTGTTTTCTCAGCAGCTACCTGAATATGTTCAGGTATTGGTTCCATTGTAACTACTGTTGAGTAAAACAAAATACCGAATAGTATTGAGATACCAAACAAGACGTACGATAAAATACTGGTTATTTTTGAAAATCGATCAGACATAGTCAATCAAATTATTATTTATTCACATACTTGGTAATAATGTCTACAAGGCTGATTGAAGCATCTTCCATGTTATTCACAATAGAATCAATTTTTGATACAATGTAATTGTAGAATACCTGAAGAATCATAGCCACAATAAGACCAGATACAGTTGTAATAAGGGCCACCTTAATACCTCCAGCAACCAATGAAGGAGAAATATCACCAGCAGCTTCGATTGAGTCAAATGCACCAATCATACCGATTACAGTACCCATAAATCCAAGCATAGGAGCAAGAGCGATGAAAAGAGAGATCCAAGTAAGACCTTTTTCTAATAATCCCATCTGTACGCTACCGTATGAAATAACAGATTTTTCAACTACTTCAATTCCTTCGTTGATACGCGATAACCCCTGATAGAAGATAGAAGCAACAGGTCCGCGAGTATTACGACAAACCTCTTTTGCAGCTTCAACTCCCTCGTTTTCAAGAGCAGTTTCAACTTTTTCAAGTAATTTTTCTGTGTTTGTTGAGGCAAGGTTAAGATAAATAATACGCTCAATTGCCAATGCTAATCCGAAGATTAAAGCAAGCAATACAACGCCCATAAATCCGGCACCACCTTCAATAAACTTTTGTTTTAAAATTTGATGAAGCGTTTGAGCTTCTTCTTCGTCTTGAGCTGCGTCGTTAGCAGTCGTTGCAGGAGTTTCAGCAGCAACCTGAGTTGTATCAGCAGCTTGTGCTACCTCAGTTGTGTCAGCTTGTGTTTCATCCTGTGCAAGGACCATGTTGGATGCACCAATAAAAAGCATCCCAAAAACAGCGAAAAATGCAAGTAACTTTCTCATGGTTAAAAATTTAGATTTAGTTTTAATGTTCAATCCAATATCAAAATTAATTAATAAACAATTTATTTCAAAGCGGAGAGAGTGGGATTCGAACCCACGGTACCCTTTTGGGGTAAACACGCTTTCCAGGCGTGCGCCTTAAGCCACTCGGCCATCTCTCCTAATAAAACCGCGTGGCGGTAAAACAAGCGGCAAATTACAAAAAATATCAATCCGAAGCGATTAAATCCTCATTAATTTCGCCACTTAGAGATTTTTTAAAACATACTTCTGCCTCTTGTCTTTTCATATTTTTTCCTAAGACATACATCATTTTTGTGATGGCTGCCTCAAGGCTCATATCGTAACCGCTCCATACTCCTGCATCAATCAAACCCTTGCTACTTTCATATTTACCCATTTTAACTCCTCCGGCTCTGCACTGGGTTACATTTAAAACATAAATTCCTCTATCAACAGTTTCTCGCATAATATCTGTAAACCACTGGTCAGTCATTACGTTACCTGCACCATAGGATTGCAATATTAATCCTTTCATGCCTTCTAATCGGCATATTTGCTCCACAAGCTTTTTTTGAATCCCCGGGAAAAGCCGCAACATAGCTAAAGATTGATCAAAGGATTTATGAAACTCCGGCTTTGTATTATTACTAACGGGTAAAATGGCATTTGTATTGTAATGAATGTCAATTCCTGCTTCTGCCAGTGCAGGATAATTATCAGACCTGAAAGCATAAAAATACTCTGCATTGTGCTTTGTAGTTCGGTTACCCCGGAAAAGTTGATTCTCAAAATATACTGAAACTTCAGGCACTCTAGACTTGCCATTCTTTTTATCGGCTGCTATCTGTATGCTCGAGATAAGGTTTTCTTTTCCATCAGTCCTAATGGTTCCAATAGGCAATTGTGATCCCGTAAGTACTATAGGCTTAGATAAGCCCTGCAAAATAAAACTCAAAGCAGAAGCTGTATAGGCCATTGTATCAGTACCTTGCAATACTACAAAGCCATCAAAATCTTCGTAATTATCATAAATTATTTGAGCCATTTCAATCCAATATTCCGGTCTCATGTCAGAACTATCAATTATTGGATCAAAAGTTATGGCTTGTAAGTCAACACCTAGTTTGTTCAATTCCGGCACCTGACCGGCCATATGCTCAAAATTAAATGGAATGAGTGAACCTGTTTTAGGGTTGGTAACCATTCCTATGGTACCTCCTGTGTATAGTAGTAAAATACGGGGTTGCTTACTCATATTTTAAACAGATCTTTTGCATTTTGGGTTGTTAAATGTCCTACTTCCTCTGTACTCAGTCCTTTCATATTAGCTAAATGATTAGCAATATGAACTATAAATGAGCTCTCATTTCTTTTGCCTCGTTTGGGTGTTGGTGCCAAATATGGGCTATCAGTTTCTAACAACAATTTTTCAATAGGTTGCTCCGCAATAATCCGGCCAACATCAGAATTTTTGAATGTAGATATTCCTCCTACACCCAAATAAAATCCAAATTCCAATGCCTTCTTAGCATGTGCTTCAGTGCCGGTAAAACTATGCATTACTCCTTTCAGGTTTCTATTTCGGTAATCTTCAAGAACTTCATAAATTTCATCAAAAGAATCTCGAGCATGAACTACAATTGGAAGATCATATTCCAGGGCCAATTCAATCTGAAACTTTAAAGCTTCGATCTGTTGAATTTTAAACGTTTTATCCCAATATAAATCAATACCTATCTCACCAATTGCAATATATTTTTGCGTTTTACACTCTTTAGCAACCAATTCTAATTGCTCTTTATAATCTTCTTTAACAGAAGTTGGATGTAAGCCAATCATAGGAAGGAAGAAATCTGAGTATTGACTGCAAAGGTCATTCATTGATTGAAGTGAGTCTTTGTCAATATTAGGAAGCAATATTTTTTGAAGATCGTTTTCTCTTGCTCTTTGAACAACATCTGCAATGTCATCTTTGAATTCTTCGAGATACAGATGTGAATGTGTATCAATGAGTGTCATTTTTTACAAACTTTTTGTGTATAAATTCCCAGGAAGGGATTTTATGATATTTTTCAATTCTAG
Organism: Salinivirgaceae bacterium; assembly: GCA_002869335.1. Classification (GTDB taxonomy): domain Bacteria; phylum Bacteroidota; class Bacteroidia; order Bacteroidales; family Salinivirgaceae; genus Salinivirga. Next base: position 9,913 of record PKTE01000236.1, read on the forward strand.
ATTTAGCAATATACCATTTAGCTGGCTCATTGGCAACGATAATTTAGCAGCTAAATAATCAACAGATACTGTTTCATCTAAAATAATTAATTCTAATATAGCTCTTTCGTCAGGCATAAGTCCTTCGAACAAGCTTGTTTGCACGGGTTCTTTCGTTTGAGATTCTGGCGCCCAATTCATTGCATACTCAATATCTGCGACACTTTCAATCAAAGCTGCTTTTTGCATTTTAATTAACTTATTGCATCCGGCAGAACTGGAATCACCAACTTTACCGGGGAAAGCAAACACATCCCGATTGTATGAAAAGGCCATATCAGCTGTAATGAGTGAACCACCTCTCTCAGCAGACTCTGCCACAATAATAGCATCACACATACCTGCGATAATCCTGTTGCGTGTCACGAAATTTCCTCTATCGGGTTTTGTACCTTTTGAGAATTCGGTTATAATTCCCCCATTTTTCATCATTTGCATAGCCACATTACGATGAGCCGAAGGATAAATCTGATCGCTTCCGGTTCCCATAATTCCAATAGTCGGGATACTATTTTTTATGGCTGCTTTATGCGCTACCACATCAATTCCATAAGCCAATCCACTTACAATCATAACGCTATGGTGGTTTACAGCAAGCTCTTCTATAAACTTTTCAACCAAACTAGTACCATATACTGTGGCATTGCGTGTACCAACAATTCCTATGACTTTTTTATAATTCAAATCAACATTCCCTTGATAAAAAAGTACTGCAGGCGCATCTTTGCAATGCTGCAAACGCTTTGGATAATCAGCGTCATAATACGCCAGAACTTTAATATTATGCTTTTCACAAAATAATATTTCGTCTTCTGCTTTTTGAATGTAAGTATCGTCTTTCAATGCAGCTACAATTTTATCGGATAAACGCGGAACTTTAGCAGATTTCTTAGACAAGCTAAAAACTGCTGAAGGCTTCCCCGCGAAATCAACCAATTTACGTAAGGTTGCCGGGCCCACGCCCTCTATCAACTGTAATGCAAGTAGGTATACCTTTTCATCCATTTTAGGAAAATTATTTGATAAAAAAAAGAGGCTGAGTGAAACACATCAACCTCTTTTATATATTTTAAATCTATTAATAAAATTTGATTCTATTATCTACAATTTCAGAATAGTCTTTAAGAGCTTCAAACGCTTCGCTTTGTACACGTGACATAAACTGACGCTGAAGTGATCTTTTTTCCATTTCAATATTTAAGTTTTCACCTGGTTCAGTAACCTGAGTTACCTGAATTAGGTAAACTGCATTTCCGCCTTCAATTGGAGCAGACATTTCATCTTTGTTCAATGCTAAGGCAGTTCCCTGTACATTAGGTTCAATTCCAATTCCAGGAATACTGAAAGCTGCAAATGTTACATTTTCACTTGTTTTAACTTCAGTTGAAAGTGTTTCAGCAACTGCTTCAATATTCTGAGCATTCGCAGATGCATCATTCATTTTCTTCATTAGCATTTCAGCTTTTTTCTCTTTGCGAACACCTTTTTCAACAGTAGTTTTTACATCAGCTAATGGTGCATAACCTTCGTCATATTTCTTAGTAACAATTCCAATTACATAATCTTCACCTAATTCAAAAATCGGGCTTTGCGAATTACGTGCTACTATAATTTGATTCTCCTCTGTGAAGAATGCTTCACGAATCAGACTTCTTGCATTTTCTAAACCTGCTATTTGACGAGAAGTTGTTTTAAGATTATTAGCTTGCTTTTTCACTAAACCGTCATTGGCAACTGCTTCATTGAATAGCTTAACTGTTCTGTTTTTACCAGCAAACATATTTGCTTTTTGGAACACGTTATCTCTAGTATCTTCACTAGGAACAATATCTCTTGAAATAACTGCCACCTGAACTTGCTTAGCTTTTTTACCTAACTCTGTCATTTTAGCAATGAAAATCACCTGATTAGTTGGAAAATTCACAACTCCACCAACACCTGCATCAAGAAGAGCTTGACCATAAACCATTTCTTCTAAGTTTCTCCAGCCTAAGTCACCGCCTTTTTCAGCAGTTTCTTCATCAAGAGAATATTCTTTAGCTAAAGAAGCAAAGTCAGCACCATTTTCAATGATTTGAGTTAAACTGTCAGCCAAATCTTTTGTTGCCTGAGCACTACGTTCAGCACTTGGTGCTAAAACAATGTGGCGAATTTTAATTGTATCTGGACGTTCTTCAACATGAGCAATCTTAGCGATTCTCCAGCTATTCAGATATTTATATGGTCCATATACAGTACCCTCCTCAGAAGCAAACATTACTGAATCAATCTCAGGATTCTCATATTCTCCTTTTAAATAGAATTTTCCATCGAAAGCTTTATCAGAAGTTGCAGTAACATACTGTGCATTTTCTTTAGTTTCTTTCAATTCAGGAATTAATGAAGCTACTTCTTCTTTAATAAGATCTATATCTTCTTGAGTAGGGTCTACTGAAAATACTACATACTCGATATCAACTGCTTTGTCTTGCTTGAAAAGCTCTTTATGACTTTCATAATATGCATTAAGATCTGCATCGTTAACTGCAATTTCCTCATCACTTAATTCCGTATATGGCAAAGAAATGAATTTGAAATTAACTTTCTTTTGTTTGTTAAGTGCTGCCTGTGTTGCTTCAAATCCGGTAACATACATACCTTTTTGAATAGCTGTAAAATATTTATTGTTTACACGATCTTCTTTAAGGTACTGTTCGTATGAATACCAATTTTGACGATCTTGCTCAGACATTTGATCTAAACTTGCAATGTATTGTAAAACTCTTTGTGGGTCAAACTGACCTGTTTCAGGATCTTGGAATGCAGCAGCCTGACGAATTTGAGGATGGATATTATTTCCAGCCACCATATCTTTCAATTCAGCTACACTTACATTGATACCAGCTAAATTTATTTGTTCACCTAATATCTTCTCTTGCAATAATTGCTGCCAAACCTGGTCTCTAACCACATTTGTAGTTTGATCATCGAGTGTATTTTGGTCGTTGTTTCGTTTAGCATTTTACATTGCCGTTTCGATTCGCTTATCGTAATTACGATAATCAACAGTTTGACCATTAATCTCAGCCACCTCAAACTGATCGGTTGATAAACTTGTGCCACTACTAAATAAATCACCAAGTATAAAAGCTAACAAAGCTGCTCCGATAACAACCGAAACTAAAATCCCCATTCGAT
>PKTE01000235.1 GCA_002869335.1 Salinivirgaceae bacterium
AGGTTCCTGTACAGGTATTTTAAACTGATACCATTTTACTGACTTGGAATCTCCATTAGGCATATCAACGCTTATTTGATTTTCATCAACAATATATTTCTTAAGGTTATTAAGGTTTTCCTTGCTTAGATCTATTTTGTACTCGTAATAGGCATCAATTTGATTCAGTGTATTGTCATCGTTAATGTCCTCATTGTTTGGTCTTGAGGTCTGCATACGTGTTTCAGTTCCGGTTGTAGCCTGTGAGTTACCATGTGGGTTGGTAAAGTAACGATAACGGTTTATTATATTATTTTTATAGAAGCTGTTTCCATCGAAAAACCCTTCTTTGTAATAGAGGAAATCATCCTGGGCCGGATCTTCTGTTAAAGAAGTCCTTGCTTCTTCAGTTAATCCGGTAAGGAAGTTAGATGAAAATACTTGTTTTTCGTTCAACAAATATTCAACTTCACGAGCATTTGTTAATCCATCGTAACCCACATCTTGTGCTGCTCGTCCGGCATCGTCAAATCCATCGGCAATGGGTTGTCTGCGTGATACTAATCCCCATGCAGTAGTGTCCATATCGGTTGTTGAGCCATCATTAGGTAATGAGTTTTCTACAAATCGGCGGCCATCTTTTAGTACATCCTCAGAGATGTTACCTAAGTTAATGTACAGTGCCGGAGCAGGGTCGTTGCGTTGAATTCCGTCGTCTTCATCCTGAGCATATGGATCCATCATCCAAAACTCAATAAATTCGATATTTGATTCTTCAAAGTCACTTGTGGATACACTACGCTGAATACCCGCCCAACGATCTTCTGGGTTGTTTAATGAGTCGTTTATATCTGCGTTTTCATCAAAATTATATGGTCCTCTTTCGTTTGGAAAGAATGAAAGGTTAAACACGCTTAACGCATTATAAACACCTTGTTGCGGATCACGATTTGGGAAAATCTGATTTTCTTTTACCTGAAAAGTATTAAGTTTTGAAATGGCATTATCTGATACTGGTGAGTTTCCTTCATAAAAAGAGGGATCGATGAAATACCATGACATTTGCGCTCTGTTTCTGTTATAGTCGTATATATTAGCTGTTGCATAATAGTCATCTTCAAAACGTTTTGGGGTACTTGCCAAAAACCAGAAATATGGTTCTTTCAAAGTAATGTCTGCCGTGGCTCCTTCAAAATCATCAAGGTATGCCTCTCCTTTATGTTTAATGGCTTTGTTGTGACCAGGTTTTAGGTATGCAAATTCAGCTGAAGCTATAATTTTTGATGGTGCTTTAGTTTCAATAAACGGAAGTTTATCAACCAGTTTAGTTAAAAATGGAACTTCTTTTTCATAATTAACATTTACACCCATTATGGTATTTGAAATTGGTTCACTTCCTACGTTTACTTTCTGTGTCAATGGCCTTTCTGTGAGGTTTAGGATTGAACCTCCAAACATCAACTCTTCATTTACCCTATACTCCATTGTAGCACCAAGTAGTGTTTTTGACTGGATGCTGAATAATGTGTTACTTTCTAAAGATATATTGATGGGGGTTCCACTTGATAACAATCCTTGATTTAAGATTTTTACTCTACCCAGATAATAATCTACTTTGTAATCTACATTTTCAATTAACTCCATACCTCCAGCGGTAACGCGCACTGATCCTCTTGGAATGTTGATGGCATTCAGCGGAATTTCACTTCCGGAAGATGATTTGTAAGTACCTTGTATAGAGAATTTGTTTTTTTCTGTGATTTGTTGGGCAAAAGTTTTGGTTGAATCGTAAAGTACGTCATATACAAACTGGTCTGCTTCTGCCTGTGCTTCATCGCTTTCTCCAAATTGTGAGCGCAAAAAGTTGCCAAAAGGTTCTAATACAGGAAATATTACATAACCTCTTGATGCGTTAATGGTAATTCCTTCGGCAAAATCGAAAATTCCATCGCCATTGGGAGAATATTCATTTTGAGAGTTAAGGCGGTCTAAGTTCAGAACTTTCAATAGTGTTTTTCCTTGTAAATTTTCATTTTCTGTGGGAAGGGTAAATACATCTGTTCCAACTGCTACGTCATTGTACATTACGTCAAGCATAAAGTCCTCACGGCTAATGCTATATGCATCCAGCTTGTAGATGTTTTTCATCATTAGATCCCAGGTCATATGCTTGGGTGAAAAGCTTGTTGGTTTGAGTAGTTTTAAAATTAAGGCAGCGTTTGAAGTTGAATCTGACCCTGTCATTTGATCAGTAAGCTCTCCAACAAAATATGATTTTCCTCCTGTTGTGATCTCATATGCTACCGCAAGTATCTCGTCTGATCGTAATTGTGTGTTGAGTGAAATAAACCCAAGTGCTCTATTTAATGTATATTCTTGTGGTTCCAATCTGCGCGCACTCTCAACCACCTCAAAGTCAGTTCCATTAACTAAAAAGGATCCTGTTAAATGGTTTACTGCGGTTGAAATATCCCTTACAGCATTTGTTGCAAATGTGGTGAAAAGTTTGTTGGCATAATTATCGGGTAATGGATTTTCCTGATTAGATACATTTGAGCTGGTTTGATCAGATTGAAAAAAATCAGGATCGCCTTCCCCTAAATCGGTAAATGCAACAATATTTCGGGTGTTTTCAACTACATTATTTTTGTTAAGTACCCAAACCTCAGCTCTTTGAACTACAACAGGTGTTTCAATAAGAGGGTAGTTTGTTAATGCCTTTTCATAATTTTCTCTAAAATAATGAGATAGGAAGTAGTGACGGTTGTCGTCGTACTCATCAGATTGTACTTCGAAATGTCTTTTTTGTGCTCCTCCCTCAACTGTAATGTTTTTAGCTTCACTTTTTTGTTGGGAGAAAATGGTTGTAATGTTCAGTTTTCCAAACTTGAACTCACTTAGAATACCAAACAGGTTTTGGCTACCTTGAATTAATGTTCCGCTGAGTGGGAGTGAAACGTTACCTGCTTCAATTCGTTGAATAATGTCATCTTCGTTACCCTGATAACGAATGTTCATTTCATTTTCAAATTCAAAGCTGGCCTCTGTATCGTAACTTAACTTTAATGTCAGGTTTTCACCAATTTTACCAGTCACATTCATTTGAATACGCTCATCAAAGTCAAATGTGATATCCTTGCGAAGTTCTTCCGCAAGCATTGGGTTATCAGTCTTGTTGTATTTTAAACCAAATTTAAGTGTGGCTTGACCACGGGGTTTGATGTTAATTGTGTTACTTCCAAAAATGGTTTCAAAAATACGCGAACCAATGTGCAATTGCGGAATTAATGCTCTTTGATGTTCAAAATTCTCAGAGCGAGCCCGGTTTTTCCAGAAATCATGTTTGAATGTTTCTAAATCATAGTTCAGGTAATCTTCAACGGAAAGGTATCGAGGTGCTTTATAATCGCGGGTTCCTATTTTACTTCTGAGGATATACCTATTATTGTCGGGATCGTATTCAACTTCTTCTTTAAGCAAATCAGGGATATCCATCATAAGTGGAGACCTGAATCGTGTGCTATCAATAAGTAAATATGAGTCGTCGGAAAAATTAAATGGAAGATTAAATCGGTTATTACTGGTTGAATCTGCAACCGGTAAAGTCCCAACTTGAGCTACTCCTTTTTTTGCCGGCAAAATACCCAAACCTATCACAGCCAGCAATAATACAACACTATATCGTTTCAAAATCTTCCTTGGTTTTTTATTTCTATAACTTCTTCAACGCTTGTTTAATAATGTCTTCCACGGTTAAACCGGGATCATTTTTCAATAGCTGACCCACCACCTTTTCGACCGGTTTTTTAGGAAAACCAAGCATCATCAATGCAGATAACGCTTCTTCGTTGGTTGTATTGCCCTGATGAGCGAATATTTCACCAGATTCTTCTCCTATTTTCACTTTATCTTTCAAATCGACCACAATTCTCTCTGCTGAACGCTGTCCAATTCCTTTTATACTCTTCAATGCAGCAACTTCTTCGTTTACAATGGCACTAATGAGTTGATTTGGGGGCATGGATGATAGCATCATACGAGCAGTATTGGCTCCTACACCTGAAACACTAATCAATTGACGGAATAAGGTACGCTCATCTTCAGATGAAAATCCAAAAAGCTGTTGGTTATCTTCACGATAAATGGCATGCACTAATAATTCTTTTTCTTCCGATAGCTTTAAATCACTGTAAGTTGATAACGAAATATTGAGCATATAGCCCACACCACCCACATCAATTACACAGTGTGCCGGAGAAAGCCTTGTAATTTGACCTCTGATATATTCGAACATATCAAATTGATTAGTTAAACAAGAGGGCAAAACTACGAAAAAATCGGACAATCTGAAAAGGTTTTATACCATATAAACGTAATAAAAAACTAGGTTTAAAAAGTTTCTGAGTTGTATCAGAAATCTATTACGCTTATCAATAATTGAAGATAAATTTGTAATTGTATCACGATTTTAATTAAGTTCGTTGTTGAAAAGCCAATTGAATGAGGAAACTTTTTTTCATAATGATTTTTATTTTTCTGGTTAACTGTGTTTTAGCTCAAGAAGAAGTTACCCGTTATTTTGATAAGGATCAGTTGGGTATTGAATTACTTTCGGTGCAGTGGCTAACGCCTCCTGAAGGGGTTGAGGTTGAGCCCTATACAAATGCGTTTAATTTACAGTATATGGTTACTCTGGCTGGAAAAAATTCAAATGTGGCACTTGCATTGGGAGCAGGATTATTAACTGAGAACTATCATTTGAATGCATTACCAGTAAAAGAATCCAATGAATTAGTTTTTGTCCCGATTGATGAAGCAATCCACTACCGACGCAACAAAATTAGACTGCTCACTCTTGAATTACCTCTTGAACTTAGAATTCGTACTGAAAAAAATAGCAGGAATAAACACTGGAAAATGTATTTGGGCGGAAAGGTTGGCTATAAAGTGCAAAGCATGCATAAATACATCGGCGATAATCCTGAGTTTCCTGAAGATAATTTGAAGCAAAAAACATATAACCTGCGTTATACGGAACCATTGTCTTATGGTGTTACTGCAAGATTGGGCTATGGGCAGTTTTTTATTTCTGGTTATTACAGTTTTACTAATCAATTTCAGAAAGATAAAGGTCCTGAACTGATTCCTTTTATGGTTGGTATTTCTTTGTTCTTATATTGATTCACTATTTTTTCTTGCGATGATTTTGTAATTGAGTTTCGTATAATTTAATATATCTATCAACACTCATTTTGGATGCTAATTGTCCGATTAGTTCAAAAGGGATGTGCTCTGTTTTTTTGAAACGTATGCAACTTTTTCCCATATCTAGTTTCCGACTTATATATTTTGGATAATCATTTGTAAACCATTCCATAAGGGGTTCGTCGGCATAAAGTCCCATGTGGTATAAGGCTATGTGGTTCTTTTGTGAAGCAATGGAAATGAATGGAAGCGGTTCTTCAGGTTTTACATGGTAACCCTGTGGATAAATAGAATGAGGAACCACGTAACCAATCATTCCGTAAGACATAGTTTCTTCAAAGCCCTTTGGGAGGTTCTCTATAATTGTATTTCGTAATTTCTCAAGGGCTTCTTTTCTGTCTTCAGGTAGTTCGTCTAAGTATTGCTGAACTGTTTTTGCGTTGCTTTGCATGGTTTTTATTTTTCAAACAAACTTCCTATAAGTTAGGTTGAAACTTATAGAAATGATTTTGCTGTTTGACTGATAAATAAATTATAGAATTTTAAATCTACGTTCAGAATTGTATTTGTTCTATTATAACGGGGATATAGCTGATTATTAAATGAAATACAAATTGAAAGATTTATGGAAGAACTTTGAAATTGCTCACCCTATTCTAATAAAAAACCTTCTTTCTTATTTCACTGAAAACAAATACCCCTTTCCCTTTAAGGTTATAATCTCAATGCTACTGTCATTAGAAAAATGTTCACGTAGTTTACGAATGTAGACATCTAGATTGCGTGAGTTAAAATATGAATCGTCGCCCCATATTGTTTGAAGTATATCCTTTCGCTCAATTGCCTTATTTTGATTGTCGATAAGTATGCTCAAAACCTCGTGTTCTCTTTGTGATAAGCGAACCTCCAATGAAGGACCTTCCAATTCGTATTGATGCCGGTGGTATTTGTATTGACCAATATGTACCACAGCAGTTGTAGCTGGTTTTTTAGATTGATTTGGTTGTATTAATTTGAGTTGATTATCAATGCGAGCTATTAGCTCCTCTATGCTAAAAGGTTTTCGAATATAATCAGTTCCACCTGATTCAAAACCTTTAATGACATCGGCAGTTTCTGTTTTTGCTGTCAGAAATACAATAGGCATGGAAGGATAGCGTTTGCGAATCATTTCTCCAAGCGTATAACCATCCACGTTTGGGAGCATTATATCAATTATGCAAATGTCGGGAACAAATTCATTAAAAACCTGCATTACCTTTGCACCATCTGCAACGAGAGTGGTGTCAAAGCCCTCTTTTTCCAAAGTTTCGTGTACTATTTTACCCAAGAATGGTTCGTCTTCGATATATAAAACCTTTTTCTTCATTAGCTTGAATGATTTGGGATTTCAATTGTGAATGTACATCCTGAATTTTTATTATTCTGAACACTAATATTTCCTCCATGCTGGAAAATTATTGTAGATGCGTAATTTAGACCCAGCCCATGTCCTTTTACATTGTGAGTGTCGCCGGTTGGAACTCTAAATAGCTTGTCAAAAACTTTGTCGATATATTCTGAAGGAATGCCCGGACCATTATCTGTCACTTTAATTATTTGCTTATCGGGTTTAGTGTCAAATCTTATCTCAATTTCTGGCGTTTTGTCGCTATATTTTAAACTGTTATCAATCAAATTGTATATAACACCTTTCATATGAATTTTATCAGCAAATACTTCAACTGACTCATTTGGGGGAATGATTGTGATTTGTGCTCGTTTATTTTCTATAGCAGTTTTTAATGATAGTAGAACGTCATTAGTAATCTCATTCAGATCTGTTTTTTCTTTTCGAATGACAGTCTGATGTTTATCTTCAATGGAGGATATCATCACATTGCTAATTAGGCTTTCTAACCGTTTCAATTCCTGACTGGCCATATCGATATATTCATTTGTTTTTACCGGGTCATCGGTAAGCTTGTATTTTTGTATAGCTTCCAGGGCAACTTTTACAGTAGAAACAGGCGTTTTTAGCTCATGAGAAACATTTGCTACAAAATCGTTGCGCATTTCGTTGAGCAATAGTTGTTTTTTAAGGGTTCGGAAAGTGAAAACGAATGCCACGCCTACAATAATTAATAGAAATAAGGCAAACAGGATATTGGGAGATAGCTTTTTCAAATAGTAGTATCCTGTATTTTTAACTTCAATAAACGTATTATTTCCTGCAAAATCTGATTTAAATAGAAGTGCTGAAGTGTCTCCAAGGGTATCAATAGATAAATCGCTAACCCAAAAAGATACTAATTTGTCGTTTTTGAGTTTTTGCTGAAAGTCATTGATAAATACTGTACTATCGAATGCGTCATTAAATGAAAACTTAAGATTGTCATTGAGCTTGATGCTATCTTTGTTATGTTCCAGCATTAATTTTAGACTTTGCAGCATCATTTCTTTTTGATATTTCCCTTTTGGTGCTCCAATTTGAATGAAAGTTTGCTTGGCTTTATGAACTTTTGGTAAACCATCTGATTTGCTGTCCAACACTTTTATTTCAATAAGCTCTTCTTCTCCGGTATTGGTTATGTGGAGCGGTTTCCCTTTCCCCATAATTACATGGTTACCCTCAGGGATGGTATCAATTTCAATAGTATATTTATTTACGGTATTTCCTTTTCCAATAATAGAATCGATTGTTTTATACTCTGATTTCATCTTTATCATAAAGGGTTCTACAATGTTGATGGTTGCAAGAGAGTCAAAAACCTGATCCTGAGTCATTTCAAACTCAAAAGAGAGCGTTTTTTTCAGGGCTTGCTGTTCCTGAATATATCTGTCATTTAACCAATGCCCTACAAATAATGTAAGAATAATCATGCTTAAAATCATGAGTAATCTTATCTGCATTAGTTTTCTTTTTGGCGATTTCATATATGAAGTTTTAAATCCAATGTAAAGATATAGAATTAGGAAAAGAGCTACCATTTTCATTAACGTTAATTAACCTTAATTGGCTTTGCCTTAACTCAAAACTGTGTGTGAGTACCATACCTTTGTTTTCATAATAATCCAAAAAAATAAAATTATGGAACGCACATTAAAAACACTTTCAAAAAGCATTTTAGTCGCAATTGTATTTACTGTAATAGGTTTTCAAGCCATGGCACAGGAAAACCTTTTAGGAAAAGTCACATATCAGAAAAAGGAAGTATTTGAAATAAAAGGTTTGGAAGATTTACCTGAGAATATGAAAACTATGATGCCTACAGACAGAAAAACGAATCATGAATTACTATTTTCTAATGAGGCTTCTTTATATCAAAATGCTAAGAATGTAGATAATGATGTAAATATTTCACAAGATATGGGCGGCGGGAATGAAGTTCAGATTCAGATTAAAGAGCCAGAAAGCTATCTGTATTTTAATTATGAAAAAAAGGAGATTGTTGAAGAAACCGAATTTATGTCGCGCCGTTTTCTAATTACTACTCCTACTGATACGGTTAAATGGCAAATTGTTGGAAACCAAAAAGAGATTGCTGGTTATAAATGCATCGAAGCAAAACTTGTTGGTTCAGATGAGGGATTGAAAGCCTGGTTTGCACCTGAAATACCAGTATCGACAGGGCCGGATAATTATACAGGATTACCGGGACTTATTTTAGGCCTTTCAACAGAAAAAGGCGACTTAGTAATTGAAGCAACTTCAATTGAAATGGGTAATATAGATCCTAAAGAAATTAAAAAACCGAAAAAAGGTAAAAAAGTATCCCACACTGAATTTGCAAAAATCAGAGCTGAAAAAATGAAAGAGATGGAAGAAGCCACTGGTGGGCATATGATGATAATTCAAATTGATGAATAATATCCATTCGTGTTTGCAAAATATATTTAGTTCCTACGACATAAAACAACCCCCATGTTAAATAAAACCCTATTATTTCTAATTCTAATTGTACCGTTATTAACCCAGGCACAGAAAACCGGCATAAGAGGCTTGGTTTATAATACCCAAAATGAACCAATGCCCTATGCTACTGTGTCATTATTGCATCCAGCAGACTCCTCATTTGCTTATTTTACAATAACCGATAATAGTGGCGGTTTTAAGTTAACTAATGCAAAAAATGGTGAATATTTGCTTCAAATTGCTTTTGTGGGATATCGAACTCATTATGAAAAGGTTAATATACCAGTATCGGAGAATCTTCAATCCAGAAAGTATTTAATTGAGCAACAAGCCCAGGTGTTGGGCGAGGTTGCAGTTACCGATGATTTAGTACCCGTGCTTGTAAAACGAGATACGCTCTAATACAATGCTGGTGCTTTTAAAACAAAGCCAGGATCAGTTGCTGAAGATATTTTAAAGCAGCTTCCCGGTGTTGAAGTTGATAGAGCTGGAAACATCAAAGCTATGGGAGAAGATGTAGGTAAGGTGCTGGTTGATGGCAAAGAGTTTTTTAGCAACGACCCTAAAGTCGCCACCAAGAACCTGCCTGCAGAGAGTGTCGATAAAGTACAGGTTTACAATGATAAAAGCGACGAGTCAGAAATGCTTGGAATTGATGATAGTGATTATCAGAAAACCATTAATCTGAAGTTGAAAGACGGAATGAAAAACATGATTTTTGGTCATGTGGAAGGTGGTGGCGGTTATGATAAATACTATTTGGGGAATACAAAACTTTATCGATTCACAGATAAGCATCAGTTTGCAGCCTTAGCAATGAGTAATAATATCAGTAAACCCGGGTTTTCATTACAAGATTATATGGATTTTAATGGAGGGCTGAGTAATCTAATGAGTGGAGATGGTAATATTGAGTTGACATTTGATTCAGATGGACCAATTCCTGTTGATTTTGGACAAACTATTCAGGGTGATCTGACCACAGGAGCAGGAGGTGTGAATTATTCCTATGAGCTTAAAAAAGAAAATAGATTGAATGTAAGTTATATGGGTAATGGAAGCATCAAAGATATTAATCAGGAATCATATACCCGAAATTACACCATTGACGACATGTTTGAACAGGCCGGTTTTTCCAGCAATAAAAAAACAGATATTAATCATTTGATAAATTTTGGCTGGCGAAATCGATCCAACAAAAAACAATACTTTATGCTAAATGGTGTGGCAACTATCTATAATGCCCGAAATAGTTCTTACGAAAACTACATTAATTCTCAGAATGGTATGTATATGAACATGTTGGATCAGAGCAGTAAAAGTATAACTGAGAAAATGGCACTTTCTGCTAAAGGAAGCTGGCTTCGTAAACTGAACGGTGTAATGAAACTATTAAAAGTAGGAGGAGATATAGCTGTGGATCAGTCGTTACGTGAAGTGGATGAAAATATAGCCACACATTTTACAGGCGATGCAGATACATTACAACAATTGCCTCACCAACAAAATGATAGTCGTATTTTAAGTTCCAGTGCCTATTTGAAAAGTGTGACTCGGTTAGGTAAAAAGTTTTATGTGGAAACAGGTTTGTTCTCCGGACTGAAAAATGAAACACGCGACAGAGAACAAGTATTGTTAGATTTAAATGTAACAGATACTGACATCCCAACTCAGTTTGATGTAAATTATCAATACATAAAGCCAAGAATTGAATTGAAAAAGTATATTGGTAAACATAGATTATATGCCGGTAGCTATTGGGAGTTTGGAGAACAATATAATAAACCAATGGATACAATTGCAATAAAGCAAAATACAAATAAAATACTTCCATTTGCACGCTGGGAGTATGAATATCGCACAGGGCAACGTGTAACTGCAAGTTATAGTTCACGACTTAGACAGCCATCTTCCTACGAGTTGCAACCGATTATAAGCAATACAAATGCCTTATATTTATTGTATGGAAACAGGCACTTAAAGCCGGAAATCAATCAATCCGTACATGCTTCATGGATGTTGTTTGATCAGTTTTCATTTACCTCTTTGTTTGCATCTGTAAGAGGAACCTACACAAAAAATAAGATTAACCGCAGCATACAGGTATTTGATGATTTGTCACAAATAGTATCATTGATTAACGTTCCTGAGGATTATTATTTGACAACCCAGTTGGATTTTTCTACTCACATTAAACCATTGAAAATTAAGATTTCCACAAAGTATCGAAATTCTTACAATGAAGGAATAAGTTATGTGAATGATCAGAAAAATGTGAATAAGCAGCTTAGTCATAAAGGAAAATTGAGTATTGAAAACCGCAAAAAAGACAAGTTTGATGTGCGTATCGGTGCAAGTCTAAAGTGGACAGAAGCGAGTTATTCATTGCAGAGAGATTTGAACCAGGATTATATGGAATATGTAGGATTCTTTGATTTTAGTTACACTCCCACAAAAAGATGGCACTTTAGTTTAGTGTCGGACTTTACTAATTATCATTCAAACGGTTTTGAGGAAGATGTGTTTGTACCATTGATTGAAGTGGGTGTACAGCATCATTTTTTGGAGAATAACCGGGCAACAATTGCATTAAAATGTTTTGATATTTTGGACAAAAACAAAGGAATAGATAGAATTTCATCCTACAACTATTTACAACAAACACAATCAAATACAGTAGGTAGGTTTATAATGTTTACACTAAAATACAGATTGAATAAAGTGGCGAAAAAGAACGGGGTATTTATAACAAAAGGATAAAATTATTAATAAGAAAACATCTGCTATATCTCATATGGGATTTAACTTACAAGATATCAGAAACCTTGTAAGTTAAATCTTAGTTAAAAAACAATGCATCTTTTGCCGTAACTTCCAATATACCTTTTATTTTTGCACTAAATATTCAAATCAAGAATTATGACGCGTAAAATAGGAGGCTTTCTAGCACTAATTATTTCATTTATAGTTTATTTACTAACCGTAGAACCAACCACAAGTATGTGGGATTGCAGTGAGTTTATTGCTTGTGCAGTAGGATTGGAGGTTGGTCACGCACCTGGAGCACCATTGTTTATGCTGTTGGGAAGGTTTTTTGCCCTTTTTGCACCATCTCTTACTAATATTGCATATATGGTAAACTTGCTTTCGGTATTAGCAAGTGCATTTACAATTTATTTCTTATTTCATACCATTTACTGGTTTGGTAATAAGGTTGCCCAGAAGATGATGCCTCAAGCGTCAAAAGAGTATTTACAACTTGTGTTAACGCTTGCATCATTTATTGGTGCTATTAGTTTTGCATTTACAGATACATTCTGGTTCTCTGCAGTGGAAGGTGAGGTATATGCAACTTCTTCATTATTTACCGCTGCTGTATTTTGGAGCATCTTGAAATGGGAGGAAGATAGTTCAGAGTATGCTGACCGCTGGTTAATTCTAATTTTCTTTGTACTTGGCCTATCTGTAGGTGTTCACTTATTGAACCTGCTTGCATTGCCTGCTGTTGCTTTGGTTTTTTATTTCAAAAAATACGAAGCCAATACACGCGGTATTATTCTTTCTCTCGGTGTTTCATTAATATTAATGGTGATAATTATTTTTGGATTTATTCCTGGAGTGGTTGCACTTACAGCAAATACCGATAGGTTATTTGTAAATTCATTTGGGTTACCAGTTTATAGTGGAGCATTAACCTTTGTATTTTTACTTATTGGAGGTGTTATTTACGGAATCTACCATTATCGAAAGAAAGGGCAAAAGATTTTACATTTTATTTTGCTTTCGTTTGGATTGTGGCTAGCTGGCTATAGTGCATTTACTGTACTTATTATAAGATCAAACGCACAGCCTTATATCGATATTAATAATGTTGAGAATATTTATGGTCTTGTTGATTATTTAAACCGTGAGCAATATCCTAAGCGCCCACTATTTTACGGAAATAATTATAATTCGCCAGTTATAGATATTGAACAGCGTTATACATATAAATTGTATGAAGGTAAATATGAGAAGGATCTTTTGGTTCCTAATTATAT
>PKTE01000057.1 GCA_002869335.1 Salinivirgaceae bacterium
TAAACCATTAAGATATTAAGAATAGTTAAGCTGTTTAATCAAAGTTCTTAATAAATCTTAACTTTTTATGCTGAGCTTGTCGAAGTACTTTATGGTTTAAAATCTTACTTTTCATTACCTTTGTTCAAAAACACTATGCAACCCACACGTGAACAAGCCTTCGAGCTTTTACAAAAATACAATCAAACACCTGGCCTTATAAAACATGCATTAGCCGTTGAAGCTACCATGCGGCATTTTGCAAGGCATTTTAATGAGGACGAAGAAAAATGGGGTGTCATTGGCCTTATTCACGACCTCGACTATGAGAAATATCCCGAGCAGCACTGCACCATGACCAAACAAATTCTGGAGGAAAATAACTGGCCGGAAGAGTATATTCGTGCTGTATTAAGTCACGCCTGGGGAACTTGCACAGATGTTAAGCCGGAAAATTTGCTGGAAAAGACACTCTACACCATAGATGAATTGACCGGTTTAGTAACTACTTCTGCATTGGTACGCCCTTCCAAAAGCATTCTCGACATGAAAGCCAAATCAGTAAAGAAAAAATGGAACGACAAACGTTTTGCAGCCAAAATAGATCGTTCTATTATCGAAAGAGGTGCGGAAATACTGGAAATGGAATTGAGCGAGATTATTACGCTTACAATTGAGGGAATGGCCAAAATAGCTGAAGATCTGGAATTAGACGGACGCCTTGCAACATAATATCTTTTAAACCATTATGCTTCGACTCCGCTCAGCAACCATGCTTCGACTCTGCTCAGCAACCATGCTTCGAATACTGCCAGCATTCTTACTTTGGATGGTCTTAAATTATAAATCCCAAAATATAATACTTATTCGGAGTCGCGGTCACTGAGCGGAGTCGAAGTGACAAGATCACACACAACTACCGACGCACAAAAACACCCAAACACATTGGGCATATAAGAAATAGTTCCCACATTACTGGCTTTATTTGTGCTCTCTTCTAACCTAATAGCTTCTTTACTTACTTCTTCAGGGGAATAAACCGCTTTTACACCTTTTTTTACGCCCAACTTATGTAACCTTTTGCGCACCATTCGGGCTAATTGGCAATGATGCGTTTTACTAATATCAGCTATTGCCACCAATGTTGGATCTGTCTTACCTCCACTACCCATACTGCTAATAATTGGAATATTTTTTTGAAGACTGTGGTAAATCAAATATACCTTAGGAGCGAGAGTATCAATGGCGTCCACAACATAATCAAATCCTTGTTCCAATACATCAATCATACGCTGGTCGCGCAGGTATTCAGACAGAATAGTAAGTTCTAATTCCGGGTTAATATCTTTTAGTCTATTTCCGACTATTTCAGCTTTTGGTTTTCCAATGGTTGATGTCATAGCGGGCAACTGCCGATTAATATTTGTTACATCAATCACATCAGCATCCACAATGGTCATTTTCCCAACACCGGCGCGAGCAATTTGCTCCGCAGCAGATGCTCCAACTCCACCAAGTCCAACTATTAAAACATGCGAACCTTTTAATTTTTGCAATCGCTCCTTCCCGAGCAGCAATTCCGTTCGATTAGTCCAACTCATTAAAACTTCGTTTAAATACTTTTTTAAAATTTGCCAAAACTGTTTCTGCTAATACTGATTCTTTAATCGCCTTGATATCAGCTATCAACTTATACAACTCTTCAATTTTCAAACTAGATTCATCCGTCTCTAAAAACATACGCTCAACAGGAATGCTTTCAAGCGTTTTTACCATTTTTTTATTTACTCTTAGGAGCATTTCTCCAAAGGAAAAATATACATCATGTATCAACAACTGAGCGGTTTGTTGCTCATTCCCATTATAACCATGAAAAATGTAGGTTAAATCATTATGCTTCTTAATCATAGGAAGCAAATCACTAATGGCTTTTACCTGATGTACAACCACAGGGTAGTTTAATTCCCGTGCCAAATGCAATTGCCTTTCAAACATCTCTTTTTGAAAATCAAGATTCGGTCCTTTCAAGCGATCTAATCCACATTCACCAATCCCTATTAAATTAGCACTCTTAAAAGCTTTTACACTTTCTATGAATTGGTCTAAATCTATCTCATCGACAAACCACGGATGTAAACCGGTTGTAAAATAATTTTCAGTAGGATATTGTCCATTCAAAAAATCTTGTGCAAGAATATTCTGAATAGCGTATTTCGAAAAGTTTACATGGGTGTGTACATCAATAAACATGTTTAGTCTATTTGAAATGCCGCTAGCTTTTGAGCGGCTTCATCAATCACACTTTGAGGACGTGCAAAACAAAACCGTATTATTCCAAAATTTGTTTTACTATGCGAATAGGCTGACAATGGCACTCCGGCAACACCACATTCACGAATTAATTTTAATGCCACATCTTTATCAGACAAATTATCCTTATTTTCGTATGTTACAGGCTGAAATATGCCCGATTTCACCTTTAAAGGAGTGAAGGGTGTGTTTTGTAACAAACCCGCAAAATAGTCCCTTCTTTGAGCAAATTCGTTTGTGATTGCATCAATATCAATTCCTGTTCCCAGATAATCTGCCAAAGCAAATTGTGCTGGCGTATTAACATTAAAAGCGATATATTGATGTAGTTTGCGGAATTCGTGCATCAAATCTTCAGGTGCCATACAGTATCCAACTCTCCATCCGGTTATTTGAAAAATTTTACCAAAACTCCCAACAATAAAACTACGCTCAGCCAGTGCCTTATATTTAGCTACGCTATGGTGCTCATATCCATCGTAAACTAAAGATTGTAAACTTTCATCTGATAATATCATAATATCAGTACCATTTACTATGCGCTGCAATTCATCAAAATCATGAGCTTTAAGAATTGATCCCGTTGGATTATGGGGGTTATTCAGAATAATCATCCTCGTTTTAGGAGTAATCAATTTTTGAACTTTCTCCCAATCGATAGTAAATGTTGGTTGCTCAAGCTTAATATAAATAGGTTTTCCCTGGTTTATTTCAATAGTAGGAGCAAACAAATCATATGATGGTTCAAATATTAATACCTCATCATTTTCACGAATCAGTGTTGACAATACGGTATAAATAGCCTGCGATGCCCCGGCGGTAATGGTTACCTCATGCTTGGGATCATAAGTGGTTCCGTACCTACGACCAATAATTTCTGAAATATGTCTTCTAAGATTGGCGTGTCCGTTAATCGATATATAATTATTCCGCTCTTCTTCAACATGCTTTTTAAGAAAACCTGTAAGCACATCATTTTGCTTGAAGTTTGGAAAACCTCTTGACAAATCAATAGCTCTATATTCATTGAACAATTGTGAAACCTCTGAAAAAATCATGGTTCCATAATCGGCAATTTTCCCTCTAACTGAGTGATTAAATTTCATTTACGAATGATTTTATTAAAAATCCAACTTCACATTTCATCTAAACTGTTTGGATTTCATTACTTGTTTAACGAAATACAATGCGAAAATACATAAACATTTAATTACTAAAAATTTGTTTTAGCACTGCATAAGTTTTTAGCTCGCCAACATTCAATTGAACTCTATAGAAATCAATTAGATGTGCAAGTAATTCTTTTTGCGTATCCTTTTTTAGTTGTAAACTATTAAATTGAGATAATGGGATAGAAACCAGCATATCAAACTGATCGCTTAGTTCATCCGGAATTGTATCATGCATTATTTTCGACACGTATGTACCTTCTGAGGGAGAGAAAAATGTGTTTTCTGGTCCTCTTCTGCCCGGAAAAACACCTAAAAAACGTGTTAAATGAACCAAAAACACCAAATGAAAATATTGCGCATTCTCATCTACCTCATCAAATAGATGAATAGCATTGGATAAAAACAAAAACAAATCTTTATCTGGCTCATTCTCAGGAACAACCTTGCTCAATACTTCACTAATAAACTGTGCTATTGTATTTTTTGTGATAGAAAATGGTATAGATCGATATGGCTGCGCAAAACGCAACTGAGAAATTCGCTGAACACTTTTCCTATCAGTGAAGGTCATTTCAAAATTCAAATGAAAAAGTGGTTGGAAAAAGTTTGAACTGCCCTTTTTACGACTTCTATTTACAATGGTTGAGATACGACCATACTCTTTTGTAAACAAATGTACAATCAACTGGCTATCACTATATTTAATAGCACGAATTACAATTCCTTCAACAGATGTTGGACTCATGGACTAACTACAAAAACTTTACCTGATGCTGTTTGGGATCCATCAGCAGATGATGCGTAAAACAAATAAACCCCAGTACTTACTCTTGCATTATAAAAATCACGCATATTCCAATATGCTGTGCCACCAGTGGCTGTGGTTTCAAATACAATTTGTCCGCCCACATCAGTAATTTTAAGCTTCATTTCATCTTGCAGACCTTCTATCCGAACGAGATCATTATAATTTTCATACACCGGATTGGGATAGATTTTAAGCTCATCAACTGAACTGGCACTTTCTTTAACTCCCGTATAATAACCAAGTAATCCTTCATCCGTTCCAATGTATACAATTCCATTTACCTGATCAACTTCAATATCACGGATGAAATTAGTTGGCAAAGGACTATTGCTCGTATTTAAATTAAAAATTTGCTCTGTTCCATCTTCAGATATTAAAAAAGCACCTCCGGTTTCTGTACCAATCCATTTGCGGTTGCCCCCATCAATAGCGATACTGGAAACTCTCTCATTTTCCAACAAATACTGCGCAATGCCACCCTGCTCCACAATAATTTTTGAAGCTGTAATGTCATTATCCAAAGCAGATGAAGCATTATAATACACAGCTAGTCCACCTTCATCCATTCCAAACCACACATAACCGTCATGATCAACTGCCATAGCAGTTACCACGGTAGTTAAACCGCTACCATCACTACTTTTCACAGAAAACCGATTATAGGCATTGGTTATTTGACCAGCCTTTAGCATCTCAGGATCAAATACTACAATTCCAGAGCCCTCTTCAACACACCACATATGCCCCCATGGCATTTTTTCCAGTTCACGAAGAGTGCTATTGGTAATTTCAGAATTTAAATCAAAAGACATCCACTCACCTGAACCATCATAATAGTTAATAGGTTCAGGTACTCCTGATAATGTTACCCAGGCTCCCATATTATCATCAGCTTGCAAACCAGTTGTAATAATATACACATCGGGGTAACCTGCTATATTTTGCAATGTGCTATTATCTGCATTATAAAAATCAGTCAATGTTGTATCCTCAAAAACAAGAAAACCATAACCGTATGATGTAGCATACATTTTTGAATTGTTTCCTCTTTCAAATGCTATATAATTAATGTTTGGAATACTGCTGAGCGCACTATTTGTTTTACTATTTAAATTTATCCAATACCCATCATAAATGTACATTCCGTATGCATTATACTTTGCTCCTGGAATACCCCCAGTAACATACGTTACTCCCTGATTGCTGGTTATTTGATTAATAGTGTTTGCAAATGGCGAATTGGGTGAAAATGCCAGTTCTTCTTCATCGTATAACTTGATAATTCCACTAACCTTATCTGCAAAATAAACTACATCATTATATATAAAACCATCATTAGGAACAATCCAATTATTATTATAACCAGTAAAATAGAGATCTTCCACAAATTGTTCATTATCATTTAAAAACCAAATACGGTATGAAGCTATCATTGTAAAATAATCCCCTCGCTTATCCAACCTTGTTGATCTAAATTCATTGTTAGGAGCAAACTCTTCATACTGACCATTACTGTATATGTATATATGATCACGGTCTGTTTCACTAGCAGCACAATAAATAGATGATCCTATCTTCTCCACAAAATTATATTCATAATCTGGCAGAATATCTACTGTAGACCAATTTTGGTAGTTATACAAATTTGTTCCTCTCTCTGGCGCCACAAAAATACCCTGGTCTGTTGCCACCCACACAGAATCAAATCCTATGGTAACATCCTTAACCACAACCGACTGCTGACTTGTGCCCAAAAAATAAGTACTTTTAATCTCTTTTTGAGGAATATTAATCAATAAAAGTCCAAAATCACATGCGACATAGGCTGTGTCTCCAGAATAATGGATATTATTTACAACCTTTGAGGTTAATGAGCTATTTTGTTGAATATCAACTATGGTAAAAACATCATTGTCATATACAAAATCTATTAAACCACTAGCATATCCAACCATCAAGAAATTGTAGGTTTCATTGTACTTTATTGCTGTAATATTTATATCTGAAAGTCCCTCTGCAGTAGTTTTTGTGGTATACTCACCACTTTCTATATCATACATAAAAACAGAAGAATGCGTAGCAGCATAAATCACACCACCTGACTCATCCATTAAGACCACATCTCTTTTCGAGAAATGTTCTATCCATTCACCAATATCGTATGTTTGCGCGTGAGATTGATTTAAAATACCAAATAAAACTATTCCAATAATAATTCTGAACATGTGGTTTAAATGCATAAAGAACTGTTTAAAGATATACTTTACAATAACTAAAAAGCATTAAAAATATTTTGTAACTAAATAATAATAGAACAATTATTTACTTCGTAAGTAGGCAACAAACTCCTGAAAAGCCCTACCCCGGTGGCTAATTTTATTTTTTATGTCCAAATCAATTTCCGCAAATGTTTTATCGTATCCATCAGGGACAAATACTGGATCATATCCAAATCCTTCCTTACCGCGCTTCTCTCGAATGATTGTTCCATTTACGATACCTTCAAAAAAAAGCACCTCATCATTAATCATATAGCAAATAACCGTGCGAAATCTAGCCTTGCGATCTTCTTTATCTTCCATTTCCCGCAAAAGCTTTTCTAAGTTGGCTTTATCACTTTTAGGCTCACCAGCATATCTTGCCGAATGCACTCCAGGCCTACCCATTAAAGCATCAACCTCCAAACCAGTGTCATCGGCAAATACAGCCTTCCCTGTTTGATTAAATACAAATGCAGCCTTCTCAAAAGCATTTGCTTTCAAGGTATCACCATTTTCTGGAATATCTGTATGAAAACCAATGTCTTCCAAATCAACAACTGAGACAATACTCTCAGTCATCTTTTTAATCTCTTTTGATTTATGTTGATTATGAGTAGCAAATATTAATTCCATAATTTTATGTTTTATCTATTCTTCGGCTAGGTATGGGTTGCTCTTCCACACCCCAAACAAAGAACGTATAGAAAAAGGCAACCAGCAAAGCCCCGGCCTGCGTTTCAATTGTATCTTCATTCAACATAGAAAGCAGCACAATTCCAAAAACAATTAACGCTGGAAAATTCAGTTCGCGCTTTCTTATTTTATAAATAATCGGGTAAAATAGTCCCCACAAAAATATAATAAACCCAACAACACCAAAAGTGAGCATAATTGTAATATACTGATTGTGGGTCCGGAGACGCCATCTTTTCGACAGTACACTATGGGTTTCTTCATAATAATTATGAAAGGCATCTTTTACATCACCTGTGCCAATTCCAAAAACAGGAGCCGTTTTAAAGATATCTAACCCGGCATTCATATAATAAAACCTTTGCACTATTGAAAAGCCACTTGGGTTCGATCCTTTTTCATATCGATCTATTTCCCAAAATATTTTATACAGGCTGGCATACAAACTGAACTTTTTAGTATAGAGATAATTGGCAAATCCATTTTCAATAGCCTTTATATCTTTTTTAGTAAGTTTTGATATCCCCACTGAATCTTTATTCAGGCCAATGGAAGTCATATATCTGATTAAAGTATGCTTTAGCAAATGTCCCCTATTATCTTTTCCATCATAATCCAAATCACTTACACTATTCCACTCTTTGCGAAGCTCTTTTGTACAAATATTTGCGTACACAAAATTGCCATTCTAGTAGTACTCTTTTTTAAGTTTATGGATATATTTATTGCCACTCTCAGTATATTTCAATAGCATATCTGAAGTGGGCTTCACTCGATAGCTAAATTTTGCATAAGATTTAATAAAAAAGGAGGCCGCTATCATAAAAAAGCCAAGAATAAACATATAGCTTATAAACCGAAATACATAATGACGAATTAACGACACATAATATAAAGCCATTATAAACATTCCTGTGCCTAACACAACAAATCCTGTCAATGATTTTAAAATAAAGAGAAAAACAATCAACCAAATCACAACAGGTATTCCCCAATAAATAAAATATTTATCCCCCTTATGCCTAAAGACAAGCATGTATATCGAAACAAAAATTACAATGCATATATAAAGCGCAAAACGAATATGTGAAATAACTTTTGCAATTTTCCTTGTGGTGCCCAACTTGAACAATCCCTCTTCATAAAGCACAAACATGCTTCTGAAAGTAGCCAATAAAACTATAACGATAAAAAACTTAAACACAAAGCGCCATTGCTCTGTTGACAATGGTTTTGTGGTGGAAAAAATCAGTGGTAATAGTAGAAGGGGAATTTTTATGCGGATATCTTTTGCTGCATAACCAAAGTTCTCTGTCCAAAGTAATCCGATAAAATGAAGGAGCATAATACCCAAAAAAGATAGCACTACTTTATTGGTAAATGCACTGCGAAGTTTAATTAGTATTTTAGGATCAACCGCCCAATTGAGAAAAATAACACCTAATCCGATGGTCATAAAAGACCTGGAAAAGAGCATTCCAAAAAACAAAACAATGATTCCGAAAATATGGATATTCTCTCTGGAAATAAGTGGGCGTAAACTTCTATTCATGCATCCAAAGTTAATATTTTTAAGCAACGGGAAAACTACAGGCTACAAAGAGTTTGCTTATTTTATTACAATTGCATTTACAGGACATTTTTGGGCCATCTCTGCAAGAGCCATGTCATCCATAAACGGATAAGTGCCCTTCTGTATTGTAGCATCAGGTTCATTTATTATAAAGGCCTTTCCATCAGACACATGCATGGTGAAAAAATCGGGAGCCAGGTCCACACAAATAGAGCAACCAATACACTTATCACGATGTAAAATTATCTTCTTCATTGTAAAATAGCATATTCAGCCGGAACAACCTTGTAGATCTTATCATTCCGTCGCACAACTTTTGGTACCGGGACACTTACAAAAGTACCTTGAGGAGCATGATCTACCGGCTTTAGTTCTAACCTTATTTCATCCACCTCTTTCTCAATAGTTCCGGTAGTTGGACCAATAATCAAAATTTTATCTCCCACCTTTAAATCGTTGGCTTCTAATTTAAATTCTGCCACCCCAATTTTTGAGAAATAATTGGTGGTTTTACCAACTAATACTTTTCGCTCTGTTGCCTGTGAACCATAAATATGACTCCACTCGCCCATTTTTTGGCCCAAATAATAACCATCCCAAAATCCACGATTGAATACTTTACCTAAATCCTTCATCCAACCATCAATCAATTGTTGATTAAAAGTCCCAGCCTCCACAGCCCTTACAGCCTCATCGTAAGCCTTTACAACCGCTTTCACATATTCGGGAGAGCGGGCGCGCCCTTCAATTTTTAAAACAGAAACACCGGCATCCAATATTTTATTTAAAAAGCCAATAGTGCACAAGTCTTTAGGTGACATGAGGTATTCGTTATCTACTTCAATCTCATAGCCACTCTCGTTGTCTGTAAGTGTATATGAGCGTCTACATGTTTGCATGCATGCACCACGATTTGCACTGGCATTAAACTCATGAAGACTCAAATAACATTTTCCGGAAATAGCCATACACAAAGCGCCATGCACAAATATTTCAATACGCATTGGTTTACCACTAGGGCCCGTAATATTTTGCTGTTCAATTTGCCTAATAATTTCAGCAGTCTGATTAAGGTTTAACTCTCTGGCCAAAACAGCCACATCAACAAATTGCGAAAAAAACCTTAAGGATTGTACATTGCTGATATTTAGCTGAGTAGAAGCATGTACCTCCAAACCAATTTCACGGGCATACATCAATGCAGCCATATCGGAAACAATAACAGCTGAAATATTTGCCTCTTTTGCCTTATCCATTAATATTTGAGTCGCCTTCAAATCATGGTCGTACAGGACTGTGTTAACCGTCAAATATGACTGCACGCCTTGCTTTTCGCACCGGGAAACTATCTCGGGCAAATCATTCATCGTGAAATTCACTGATGAATGAGCGCGCATATTCAAATGCCCCACACCAAAGTACACAGCGTCAGCACCAGCGTCAATGGCAGTTTGCAGACTTTCAAAATTGCCTGCAGGAGCCATTATCTCAATGTCTTTCCGCTTTATTTTGCGATTATATGTAACAATATTATTCATTCAAATTCCAATAATAATTCAGTTGGCTAACAATTATTTTGTCGTCTTGTTGCAGCATGCAATTAAAATGCCTTTTAGGGCACTTTTCATAGCCAATTTTTGAACAAGGCCTACATTTAAGACCCCTTACCTCGGCCATATAAAAACGATCGCTATTCTGAGGCATATACGGATACATTCCCAATTGAGGAGTTGTATTTCCCCAAACACTTACAATTGGTTTTTTATAAGCTGCTGCAATATGCATCATTCCGGTATCAGGTGTTAAAATAACTTTCGCATTTTTAATTAAAAGAGCCGATCCATCGAGGGACACCTTTCCGCATGCATTTTGAACTGGTACAGCCAACTTCTCCTTAAGTAATTCAGCTAACGTTGATTCATCGGGTCCGCCCACCAAAACCACTGGTTTGCCAAATTCGTTTAACCAGCTTACCATTTTTTCTTCCGGAATTTGTTTTGTGGCATGATTGGCTCCTAATACCGCAACGACATAACCTTCTTCATGTGTTTTTTCTAATGAAAAATCCAACTTGTATTCTGGATCTGGAAAATAGTCTAATCCCTTTTCATCATTTTTAACATCAAATAAAGAAGTCGTTTCAAGGTATCGGTCAACTATATGTTTATCAGGCATTTTTTTGATTTTCAGCTGCACATAAATCCACTTTTTCCAATTGAGCTTATTAAAAGAAAAAGAGACCCTACCTAGCGAACTTTTAACTCTTGCCGATCTCAAGTTCTTATGCAAATCAATAACGTAGTCAAATTCCGCTTCCTTTAAATCACTTATGGTTTGCTTTAAATCTCCATCAAAGACGTGTACTTTGTGAACATATGGATTATGCTCAACCAAACTACTAAACCTTTTTTTAGTCAAATAATGAATCTCAGCACCCTTAACCTGCTGCTTAAGCATTCTTACAACTGGTGTTGTAAGCACAATATCACCTATTGAACTAAATCTAACTATTAAAAAACGTATTTGATCCATAATCTTTATGCTAAAATCGAGAGCACAAAGGTAAAAAATAATAAGAAGGAAAACTTATCCACTATTGAATGAAAACAGAAATCTTATAACCGAAGAATGGGATATTATTTTTAACCTGCAAAATGAAATAAAAAAACCATCGCCGGGAATCTTGGCAGATTTGAAATGCCCCGACGATGGTCATATAATTTATTAAGCAAATTTTAACTCATATTAAATACTGATCTCTGTGAGAACAATAATTTGATTTTGTTTTACCTGAATCACTCCTCCAGGGATATCAAAAAACTCTTCTTTTCCGGCAACAGTCTTAACTTTTACTTTACCTCTAACCAATGTAGAAATAATTGGAGCGTGATTTTTCAAAACCTCAAACGTACCCTTTGCACCAGGAACTTGTATGAGATCCACATCGCCTTCAAAAAGTAATTGTTCAGGGGTTATTATTTTAAGTTGCATAGGTTAAGCGTTTGTTTCAGCTAACATTTTTTCTCCTTTTTCAATGGCTTCTTCAATTGTTCCAACCATTAAGAAAGCAGCCTCAGGATATTTATCAACTTCTCCATCCATAATCATTTTGAATCCCTTGATTGTATCCTCAATTGAAACTAAAACTCCAGGCGTTCCAGTAAATTGTTCGGCAACATGGAAAGGTTGCGACAAGAAGCGCTGCACACGGCGAGCTCTGTGAACAACTTGACGGTCTTCTTCAGAAAGCTCGTCCATACCAAGAATAGCGATAATATCTTGTAATTCTTTGTAGCGCTGTAAAATTTCTTTCACACGCTGTGCTGTTGTATAGTGATCGTCTCCAACAATTTCAGGAGTTAAAATACGAGAAGTTGAATCCAGTGGATCTACCGCAGGGTAAATACCAAGCTCACTAATCTTACGACTCAATACAGTTGTTGCATCAAGGTGAGCAAAAGTAGTCGCAGGAGCAGGGTCAGTTAAGTCATCCGCCGGCACATAAACTGCCTGAACTGATGTGATAGAACCATGCTTGGTTGAGGTAATACGCTCTTGCATTTCACCCATCTCTGTTGCCAGTGTTGGCTGGTAACCTACCGCTGAAGGCATACGTCCTAAAAGTGCCGAAACCTCAGAACCTGCCTGAGTGAAACGGAACACATTATCCATAAAGAAAAGAATATCTTTTCCCTTATCATCACCACCACCATCGCGGAAGTATTCTGCAAGTGCCAAGCCAGAAAGTGCTACACGAGCACGTGCTCCGGGAGGCTCATTCATCTGCCCAAAAGTCAATGCTAGCTTAGAGTTTTTAAGGGCTTCTGGATCAACTTTTGATAAATCCCAACCGCCTTTTTCCATATCCTCCATAAACTCTTTACCATAGTCAATTACTCCGGCTTCAAGCATTTCTCGAAGTAAGTCATTACCCTCACGAGTACGCTCCCCAACTCCTGAGAACACTGAAAGTCCACTATATGCTTTTGCAATATTATTAATAAGCTCAAGAATTACCACTGTCTTTCCTACACCGGCGCCTCCGAACAAACCAATTTTTCCACCTTTAGCATAAGGCTCAATAAGATCAATTACCTTGATTCCAGTAAAAAGAATCTCTGATTCGGTAGACAAATCTTTAATTTCAGGTGCCTTTCGGTGAATTGGATAACCATTTGCTTTATCTAGAGAACTGATACCATCAATTGCATCACCCGTTACATTAAATAGTCGCCCTTTTACATCATCGCCAACAGGCATTAATATTGGGCTACCAGTTGCTATCACTTCCAATCCTCGCTGTAGTCCATCTGTTGAATCCATTGCAATTGTGCGAACTGTATTTTCCCCGATATGCTGTTGCACTTCAAGAACTAAATTATTTTCGCCTTTTCTTTCAATCTCTAATGATTCATAGATTTCTGGCAAAGATGCATTTTCCTGATCGAAAACCACGTCAATAACGGGTCCGATGATTTGTGATATTTTACCGATATTTTGAGCCATGGATTATATTTTTTCGATTTTTATAAAAGTATTTAAAGATAAAAATTAATTACCACACTAGCTTTTTCGTCCGACTAAATTTTCAGCGATTTGTTTTAATGTTTCCTTATTTTGCTCGGGAATATCTATTTTCCCAAGGTAATCAAATGCTTTATTAAAATGCTGAAGCATAAAGTCTTCGGTTATTGCCTTAATATTTAAACTGTTATAAATATCCAGCACACCCGAAATTTTTTCATCTTCTTTAATATCTTTTTTATTTATCAATGAAGTTAATTCATCCCGGTATGCTCCCTGAGCAATCTCCAATGCTTTTAACAGTAAAAAAGTCTTTTTGTTGGCGACAATATCTCCACCTATCTTTTTTCCAAAAGTTTTTAGATCTCCAAATGCGTCTAACAGATCATCCTGGAGTTGAAATGCTAGTCCTAAATTTTCTCCAAAGCAATACATATTTTTAGCATTATCTACTGACGCACCGCCAATTATAGCTCCAATCTGTAACGCTCCTGCCAACAAAACAGATGTCTTCAACCGAATCATTTTCATATAATCAGAAATTGTAACCTGATCATCTGTTTCAAAGTTCAAATCGTACTGCTGGCCCTCGCAAACTTGTGTTGAGATTTTATTATAAACTTTCAGTACATCTTTTAGTTTATCAACATCTATTTTGCTTATCTCCTCACTGGCTTTAATGATCATCAAATCTCCACTAAGAATAGCTGTGTTTACATTCCACTCCTTATGAACAGTAGGTTGATTTCTTCGAACATCTGCATGATCCATTATGTCATCATGAATCAATGTAGAATTGTGAAAAATTTCAATAGCCAAAGCTGCTGGCATAGCATGCTCTATTTTTCCGCCAAAGGCCTCTGCGGCCATCAATAGCAATACCGGACGAAGTCTTTTACCACCCATTCCAAGGGTATAGGTAACCGGATCCTGCAGATTATTAGGCTCAACAGCTGGGCTATAAGCACCTAATTCTTTATTAAAAAGCAACTGTAGTTCTTCAAAACTATGCGTCATTTCTTTTTGTTTTCGTATAAACCCAAATTTAAAATCTTCTGAAGGCCTTCCTTAAGTGGAATTAAATCTCTATTTAATATTGCTACCATTTCAGTATTATCAGGTCTGCGTCGTTTCATATCTCCCTCTTTTAATGGTGGCAAATATTCAATTTTTGATTTACTTCCTGTAAGTTCAATAATTGTTTCCGCTAACTCATTAATAGTAATCTCTCTGCTTCCACCAATATTAATAACATCATTTACCACTTTGTCTTCATAAAAAGCTTTCAATGTTGTGTCTACATTATCATCTACGTAGCAGAAAGTTCGGGTTTGGGTACCATCACCATAAATTGTAATGTCCTTGTTTTTAAAAGCACTAATCAAGAACTTACTAATTACAAAATCAATAGACTGCTTTGGTCCGTAAGTATTAAAGAATCGGAATATTGTATAATTCAAGCCATATTCTTTGCAATAACTTCTGCAAAAAGCTTCTCCAACATTTTTTACAATTGCATAAGGCAACCTGGAGTTTAATGGTGTTGTATATACGTTTTGTGGAATTTCCACAGGTTCTCCATAAATCTCCGATGATGATGAAAAGAATACGCGTTTTACACCTGTATTTTTGGAAAGATCGAGTATGTTTTTGATTCCATCTATATCCTTGAGCACTTTTACAGGATATTCTTGCGTTCTCTGAACTCCTACCACAGCTGCATAATGAAACACATAATCAAACTGAAAAGCAAGCATTATTTCAGAAATATCACGATATTCATTTACATCACATTTGATAAATTTCCAGTTTTTCCTTACTGGACTAGGTAATTTACCGGTGTCTCCTGTTGAAAGGTCGTCAACAATTACAACGAAATTATTCTCGTCAATAATTAACTTTTCAGCTAAAACACTACCAATAAACCCTGCACCTCCGGTAATTAATATTTTATTCATAGACTACAGTTATATAGCAAGCCATAGAAACGGCTTAGTTGGTTAAAATATCGATATAAAATATCTATATCGAAATTAAATAATTCATACATCAAAAACAACACTTATTCTACCCGATTATCAGAAATTTTACGACCTTCTACTTTTAAGTCATCAAGTTCAATTTCTTCGTCCTCTTCATAGTAGTGAATAAACGGTTCTCTGAAGGCACGAGTTGTAATCATTTTTTCAAGTGTCATCAATAAGGTTGGTAGTATTATCAGATTAGAGAACATTGCAAACAACAAGGTAAGTGAAACCAGTATACCAAGCGCTTGTGTACCTCCAAATTCAGAAGCGGAGAAAATTGAAAACCCAAAAAACAATACAATACTGGTATACATCATACTTACACCAGTTTCTTTTATTGCTGCTGTTACTGCCTTTGAAATATTCCAGTTGTGTAAGGTTAACTCCTGACGGTATTTAGCCAGGAAGTGAATGGTATCATCCACAGAAATACCAAAAGCAATGCTAAATATTAATATCGTACTTACTTTAATTGGGATTCCAAAATAACCCATAATTGCTGCAGTTAGCAACAATGGAATAAAGTTTGGAATCAATGAAATAACCACCATTTTCCAACTATAGAACATAAACGACATAAATATGCCAATCAGCACAATAGCAATAGCCAACGAAACAAATAGGTTTCGAATAAGATATCTGGTTCCTTTAGAATAGATTATACTGGCTCAGGTAATTATCACGTCATATTGATCTGGAGAAAAAATTTGATCTACCTCCTTTCGCACATCTGCTTTGAGCTTTTCCATCTCTTTAGTACCAATGTCTTTCACATTCATACTAATCCGGGTAATTTGACGCGCTGTATCAACAAACGAATTTAACAAACTATCGCTTTTTTCGGCATCTTCAAGATACCGGGCTATTCTAACACGTTCTCGTTCTACGGGCAATTTATACCTTTTGGGGCTTCCTCCTCTATATGCCTGCCTCAAGAATTTTGCAGCATCAGCTACCGACATTGATTTGCTAAATTCATCATAACTTTCCAAACGGGTTTGAAGCGTATCTATTCTTTTAAGTGTTTTCAAATCAAACACCCCATTTTTTTCACGGGTATCAATCATAACCTCAAAAGGAATAACACCTCCAAGTTCTTCCTGAAAAAACACTAAATCACGATACATTGGATCATCATGTGGAATATCATCAATCATGTACCCCGTAGTATGCATCTGAGTAATTCCAACTCCTATAACCAACAATACTGCACCTGCAGTATAATATACTTTGGGCCTATGATTAGCCACTATATTAACCAACATGTTAATTAGCTTATTAACCAACTTATTATCAAGGTGCTTAATGTGCTTGCGTCTTGGTGGTGGCAAGAAGCTGAAAATAATTGGAATCATGGTAATGGCTAGCAAGAATACTCCAATAATGTTGATTGACGCCAGTATACCAAACTCCACCAGGATATTACTTGATGTTAAAATAAAAGTGGCAAATCCAGATGCTGTAGTAAGGTTAGTCAGAAAAATAGCATTTCCAACTTTGAAAATTACTCTTTGAAGTGCTTTTATTTTATTTCCATGCTTTTTATACTCAGCATGATATTTATTGAGCAAAAATATACTATTGGGAACACCAATTACGATCAACAAGGGCGGAATCATCCCCGTAAGAATGGTAATTTCAAAGTTAAACAGTTTGAGTAAACCAAAAGACCAGACAGCCCCAATGGCCACAACTAATAATGAAAAGAAAACCACTTTAAGTGATCGGAAAAACAAGTATAGAATAACTGCAGTAACAATAAATGCTAGCACCATAAACATGGCAAGCTCAGCCTTAATCTTTTTAGAAATTTCAGTTCTGACATATGGAAGCCCAGAATACTCTAGACTTACATTATATTTTTCAGCAAACTTATTTGCTTCGTGGTGAATTGAATCAACAACATCTAATCTCAGTTTTGTGTTAAGCACCTCTTTACCAAGCGACACTGCCATCAAATAAGTATGAGAAGTATCATTATAGAGTAGGCCTTTATAAAATGGAAGACTTTTGAAAACCTCTGCTAAGCTGTCAAGCTCTTCTTGTGTTTGAACAGTATCAGGAAAAACCTTTTTGGTAATAAATTGGCGGCTACTATGTTTTGCCTTAATATTTACTACTTTACCAACAGATAAAACCTCTGTAATTCCGTATATGTCTTCTATTTCATCTCCCAAACTCTGCCAGGCATTGAATTTTTCAAGCTGGAAAAAATCCGGGTCTTTAACGCCAATTACAAAAACGTTAGCTCCCTCTCCAAAAATATCTTTAAAATATAGGTGCTCCAGGTTAGTGGTATCACTCTCGGGCAACATTTGTGCATACTCATAAGACATTTTAGCATCTTTTCCTTTCCATGCTAAAAATCCGGTAAATAGGGCAATAATAACTAAAAGAGTTGTCCGGTTCCTAAGAATAATTCTCGCAATACGAATCCACATTGAAATCTATTTTTGGCAAAAATACACTTTAAACAGAGATAAACAAAAAACGGCATACACTCTTATGTATGCCGTTCGTCTATTTTTTTTATATTATTTTCCAAGAGCATTAGCTCCACTAACAATTTCAGTAATTTCATTTGTAATAGCAGCCTGTCTTGCTTTATTGTAATTAAGCGTAAGCTCATTGATAAGATCACTGGCGTTATCTGTTGCCTTATGCATTGCTGTCATTCGCGCACCATGTTCTGATGCCAAAGAATCTAGCATAGCACTGTGAAATGATATTTGTAAAATTCGAGGCATTAAATCCTGGATAATCTCCCCGGCACTTGGCTCCATTAAATAATTTGGATCTGAATGTTTTTCTGAATCTTCTTCGATTTTTACTGGCAAAAAATCTTCACGTGTGGCATACTGAACTCCTGCATTTTTGAACGCATTATAAAAAACTACAACGCGGTCAAACTCCTGATTAGTAAATCGCTGCATTAAATCGCCTGATAATTCAGAGGAGTTTGCAAAATTGGCATTCTCTAATAAATCATCTGCATTGCGCCACACAGAAAATCCTTCACGTCGTATTATTTCATCAGCTTTTTTGCCAATGGTTAAAAACTGGACTTTTCCTGCTTTTAATAAATTCTGATATTGCTCTTTCACAAAAGTTATAGCTGCTTTTGCAATTTTATAATTGAATGCTCCGCATAAACCCTTATTAGAAGAAAATACAACCACTAATAATTTATTTACTTCGCGCTCTTCAATCAATGCACTGGAAATATCATCGCCGGCAGCTGATGAAATTTCTGCTGCAACCTTATGCAATTGGTCGGTATACGGACGAATTTTGATAATAGCATCTTGTGCCTTTCTGAGCTTTGCAGCCGACACCATTTTCATAGCAGAAGTCACCTGCCTGGTGTTTTTTACAGAAGCAATTCGTGTACGTATTTCCTTTAAATTAGCCATAAATCAGCATATTTTATATTTATTCAGAATAGTAACCTATTCTACATATTTATCAGCAACATCTTTTGCCACCTTTGTCATAGTCTCTTTAGCCTCATCTGATAAATTGCCGGCACGCAAATCATCAAGCGTGCTCTTGAATTGAGTCTCCATCATATTTAAATAATCTGAGGCAAACTTTTTAACCTTATCTACAGGTACTTTATTGATCAATCCATTTGTACCTACAAAAACTAGGGCAACCTGTTGCTCAACTCGGTAGGCGTTATATTGCGGCTGCTTTAACAATTCCACATTACGTTTACCTTTATCAAGCACTGCTTGTGTTGTAGCATCGAGGTCTGAACCAAATTTGGAGAATGCCTCCAACTCACGATACTGAGCAAGGTCAATCTTCAATGTTCCGGCAACCTTCTTCATTGACTTAATTTGAGCACTACCCCCCACACGTGATACTGAAATACCAACGTTAATAGCAGGACGCACACCTGAAAGGAATAAGTCTGACTCAAGGAATATCTGCCCATCAGTAATTGAAATTACGTTGGTTGGAATATATGCAGAAACGTCACCCGCTTGTGTTTCAATAATAGGCAAGGCTGTTAAACTACCACCTCCCTTAACTTTATCTCTGATGCTATCAGGTAGGTCGTTCATGTTCTTAGCAACCTCATCTGATTCAATAATTTTAGCTGCGCGCTCCAATAATCTTGAGTGCAGATAAAACACATCACCTGGATAGGCCTCACGACCAGGAGGACGACGAAGTAAGAGTGAAACCTCTCGATATGAAACGGCTTGTTTCGACAAATCATCATAAATCACCAAAGCATGACGTCCTGTATCACGGAAATACTCCCCAATTGCAGCACCTGCCATAGGAGCATAAAACTGCAATGCAGCAGGGTCTGCAGCGTTTGCGGCTACAATTACCGTGTAATCCATTGCACCATATTTCTCTAAAGTTGCTGCAACATTAGCAACGGTGGACCCTTTTTGTCCAATGGCTACATAAATACAATATACGGGCTCACCTTTATCGAAATTTTCTTTTTGATTAATAATAGTATCAATCGCAACGGCAGTTTTTCCTGTTTGACGATCACCAATGATCAACTCACGTTGTCCACGACCAATTGGAATCATTGAATCAATCGCAATTAAACCTGTTTGCAATGGCATTTTTACAGGCTGACGGAATATTACACCGGGTGCTTTCCGTTCCAAAGGCATCTCAAAAGTTTCACCTCCAATTTCCCCCTTACCATCTAAAGGCTCTCCAATGGTATTTACAATACGGCCAAGCATTTGCTCTCCCACATTAATAGAAGCAATACGCTCTGTTCTTTTCACAATATCGCCCTCTTTAATGTCTCCAGTAGACCCCATAAGTACAACCCCAACATTATCCTCCTCAAGGTTAAGTACCATACCTTTTGTGCCGTTTGCAAACTCTACAAGTTCGTTGGCTTTTACATTCTGAAGACCATATACACGTGATATACCATCACCAATAGTTAGCACTGTACCAACATCTTCAAATCCTGTTTCCGAGCTAATGCCCGCGATTTCTTTTTTTAGAATTTCCGAAATTTCGGCAGGTTTAATTTCAGCCATTGTATTTGAGATTTAGATTTCTAATTTGATAATTGTTTTTTGATGGATTTCAACTGACCACTTACAGAAGCATCTAGCTGACTATCATCAACTTTTAGTATAAATCCACCTATCAACTCACTATTAATTTTTGTGTGAATTTCACTTTTTTTACCGGAACGATTATTAAGCATTTTCTCAATTTCAGCAACCAAAGCCGCATCCATCTCATATGCCGTTGTTATATGAACCTCCTGAATATTAGCATGCTCCTGATACATTCTTATAAATGCTCGTGCAATATCAGGTAAATATTCTTCACGACTTTTTGATATCAAAACATTTAAGAAATTCAATACCTGAACATCTACTTTCCCATCAAACAACTTCTTAAATAGTGCTTTCTTTTTACTATTACTAATTACTGGATTACTAATTACAAAACGAAAGTTCTCATCTTGATTATAAAGGTTTAGTAAGCCTTTTAAATCAGATGCAAAGTCTTGTTGTTTTTTATTTTCCAGACCTAGTTGAAAAAAAGCCTTTGCATATCGCCGCGCAATTATGCTATCGTTCATACAGTTTATTTTTAAGTGTAATCAAAACGATACACGTAATTAATTCTTTTTAATGTCGTTAAGATACTTTTCAGCCACCTCTTTTTGCTTATCCTTATCCTGAAGTTCCTTACGGAGTATTTTCTCTGCAATTTCAACAGAATAGGAAACAATTTCATTTTTCATTTCAGCAAAAGCCGCTTCGCGCTCAGCACTAATTTCTTTTCGTGCTTTCTCAATCATTCTGTTTGCCTCATCTTTGGCACTTTCTCTAGCTTCACTGATTATCTTTGTCTGGGTTTCTTTTGCTTCTTTTAAAAGGGATTCACGCTCTAGCTTTGCTTCTTTAACCAACACCTCATTTTTCTCTTCTAATTTTTGCATCTCTTTACGAGCATTGTCAGCAGAATTTAGGGCCTGCTCAATAGATTTATCCCTTTCATTCAACATGTTCATAATTGGCTTCCATGCAAACTTTCGCAGGATAAAGAAAACAGCCAAAAACGATAAGAAGGTCCAAAATATTACCCCTATTTCAGGCATTATTATTTCCATAATTCAACTTTTAAAAGTTTTTGAAAAGGCCCGATCGGCCAATCGCCGAACGGAGCCTGTTAATCTTTCTCCTTATACAAAAAGAATAAGGAAACTTACAGCAATAGCAAAGAAGGCTACACCTTCAATAAGTGCTGCAGAAACGATCATGTTTGAACGAATATCGTTCACTGCTTCTTGTTGACGAGCAATAGCTTCCATTGCTTTACCCCCGATTTGTCCGATACCGATTCCGGCACCAACTACGGCGATTCCAGCACCAATTCCGGCGCCCATTTTAGCTAAAGCAACTCCTGCTGCAAGCAATACTGATAATGATACCATAATTATTTAATTTATAGTTTATTAATGATGCTCTTCAATAGCCATCCCAAAATAAATGGCAGATAAAAGCGTAAATACAAAAGCTTGAATAAATGAAACCAAAATATCAAGTAATATCATAAACACAGCAAACAACATTGAAAATGGCGAAACAGCAATACCTACAACCGGAGAAATTGCTCCGAAAATAAATATCAACGATATAAAAGCCAACATTACAATATGCCCTGCAGTCATGTTTGCAAACAAACGAATGGCCAGAATAATTGGTTTCGTAAATACTCCTATAACCTCAACAAAAGGCATTAATGGTATTGGCATTTTAAGCCACCATGGAACCCCCGGTGTATTAAAAATATGTGTCCAATAGTTTTTATTTCCACTAACTGTGGTTATAAAAAATGTCACTAATGCTAGAGAAGCTGTAACAGAGATGTTCCCGGTTACATTCGCTCCAAATGGAGGAATTGGTATTAACCCAAATAAGTTTGTAAAAAATATAAAAAAGAAAACCGTTAGCAAATAAGGCATAAACCTATTATAGTTTTTACCAATTGCTGATGCGGCGATATCATCTCTAACAAATAAAATTAATGGTTCTACAAATGACAATACACCCCTAGGTGCTTTGTCAGCTCCTCGACTGGCAATTTTAGCAGCCTTTAGAAAAACAAATAGCATGAAAAACATGGTAACAAGTAAACCTATTACAACTTTAGTCATAGAAAGATCTATTAATCCTCCTTCATAGGGCTTCCCGTTTTCATCAATCTCCACAATACGTCCTGCCTGAGGACCTTCTTTTGCTATTTCAAAGCCTTTGTATGAAGAGTGCCCATGGTGAAATTTACTAGAAAGAAAAAAATGAAATCCACTTCTTTCACTGTACAAAATTACGGGTAAAGGAATTGAAACATGCTCGCCTGAAGGGGTAGTCATGATATGCCAACTATAATCATTGATAATGTGACCTATGATAACTTCTTTCACATCAAGCTCTCTATCTTTTGAAACATGATGCTCTTCATCTGTAGCAAAAACATAAAGCGATAAAGAGAGTGCGGCTAATACAACGAGAAGTTTTCGCATGTTTTTAATAATTAATTCAGATTAGTGCTTAACAAAATTAGCAATAATTAAGAGATAAATATAAAATGAGCAATGTAAATTTCGCAAACATTTAACAATCAATTTAAATAAAGGTTTCAACAATCACTTGATATTTTATTTCT
Source organism: Salinivirgaceae bacterium (assembly GCA_002869335.1). Classification (GTDB taxonomy): domain Bacteria; phylum Bacteroidota; class Bacteroidia; order Bacteroidales; family Salinivirgaceae; genus Salinivirga. The sequence goes on from PKTE01000057.1 coordinate 23,025, forward strand.
CGGAGATGATTTTGTCACAAAAGGGTAATTACATGGAAATTCTAAATATTTTAATGCGAGGTTGATATAATTTGTGCAGAATTCAGGATATTTTATAACTTGTCTTTTTTTAAAAATTCGGTTTATGAAAGATGCGAATATTCAAATCGTTAGTGACTGGAAATTAGAGGACTTAATCACAAACCTTGCTTCCGGCATAATTAAAATTCCTCGCTTTCAAAGAGATTATGCATGGGAAAGAACAAAAGTTGTTCTTTTGCTTAATAGCATTTATATGCAATATCCTATTGGAACATTTTTTTTATGGATAGCCCCGGAAAAATATAAAGACTTTATCCGTACCACCGAAGATTTAAATATTAAACAAAACCCTTCAAAAGGGGAAACGCAATTTATTCTTGATGGGCAGCAAAGAATTTTATCGCTTTACATGGCATTAAACGGATTAAAAAATGATAATGGAAATTATGCCCAAATTTGCTATAATCCGGCAGCAGAGTCATTTCGTATTCCTCGCCGTAAGACTGAAAAATATGCCATCCCGGCCTGGAAAATATTTGATGCAAAGGAGTTCAAACAAGTAAGCGATAAGCTCAAAAAAGATTCAGAACGAATCTACAACAACTGGTTGGATGTACGCGAAAAAATCCTGAATTATCCTGTAAGCGTTGTAAAAACATTAAACTACGAACTCGACGAAGTCGTTGAAATATTTGAACGAATAAATCAGGGTGGTAAGCGTCTTTCTTCGTTTGATTTAGTTCACGCCACAACCTGGTCTGTTGACTTTGATCTCAAAGCAAAAATTGAAGAATTCAATCATATTCAAAAAATCGAAAAAGCCGGAGGGCTTACTGAAAAGGTTTTTACGCACTCATTGGCATTAAACGCATTTGACGATTGTCGAAATTCATATCAACTAAAACTTAACCCAGAGATTGCTAAAAACCTATGGCACAGAACACAGCAATCAATATCCAGGGCCGTTGATTTACTGCATGACATGCGTATAACAACTGGCTTATCTTCTTACCAGACTCATCTGATTATTTTACAATACTATTTTTTCAGAACAGATGAAACAGAAATGAACCAGGAGGCTAGAAAGAAAGTAGAAAAATGGTTTTGGGATGCTCGGTTCAGTAAAAGGTTTAGTACAGGAACTTACACTACAATAAAAGAAGATGCACAATGGATTATCAGCCTTTAAAAGCAAGTTATCTAAACCAACACTTCAACTACATATAAAAAAAGGCTGCTTAAAATAAGCAGCCTTAGTTATATCTAATTAGTTATTAGTCGATAATTGTAACCCAATTATGTGGATCTGGTTTATCACCGTATTGAATACCTCTTAATTCATCATACAGCTTCTGGCTCACAGGACCTACATTTCCATCTTTGGAGTAGATATACTCTTTTCCCGTTTCACGATCAACAATTCGTCCAATTGGTGAAATAACTGCAGCGGTTCCACATGCCCCACATTCTTCGAAAGACTCAAGCTCTTCAACAGGAATTGGTCTTCTTTCTGCTTTTAAGCCCATATCTTCTGCCAATTGCAACAAACTCATATTTGTTATGGAAGGTAAAATTGAAGATGATTTTGGGGTTATATATGAGTTGTCTTTTATGGCAAAAAAGTTTGCCGGACCGCACTCATCAATATATTTTTTCTCTTTAGCATCCAGGTACAATGCAGCAGCAAAACCTTCTGCGTGTGCATGGACTCCTGATCTTAGAGAAGCGGCGTAATTACCACCGACTTTAAGTGTTCCTGTACCTAATGGAGCAGCACGGTCTGCATCTTTTACTATTTGCACATTAACAGGCTTGAAACCTTCTTTGAAGTAAGGTCCTACAGGCATCACAAAAATTGCAAATGTATATTCAGGAGCAGGCTTTACTCCAACTTGTGCTCCAGCTCCAAATAAAACCGGACGGATATATAACGAAGCTTCCGTATCACGTGGCGGCACATAATCCTTATTTAACTCTATAACTTTAAAAAGCATCTTTTTGAAAAGATCTTCTGGCACTTTAGCCATCATAATTCCTTCAGCAGAACGCTCAAGCCTTTTAAAGTTCTCTTCCCATCGAAAAACACGCACTTTACCATCTTTTCCTCTAAAAGCCTTCATTCCTTCGAAAGCCTGTTGCCCATAATGCAAACCAGTGGCTGCAATATTAACTTCAAGCACGTCTTTATCACTGACCTCTACTTCTCCCCATTTACCATCTTTAAAATGTGTGCGAACGTTATAATCAGTTTTGTAATACCCGAATCCGAGTTTACTCCAATCAATTGTCTTCATAATAACAATAGTTAAAGGTTACACTTGAAGCAAATGTAAACAAATCAACTGAATTTTACAACGATATACAGATGTTATGCAATATAAATAAAAAACCGGACAGGTAAAAAACCCATCCGGCGATATATTTGAAGTAAATTTTTCTATATAAAACTAGAGTATTTAGTAAGGTCTGCTCTAGGAGGAATACACATAACAGGTATTGTATAAGAATCTGTAGTTTTTCCACTCAACCATTTATGATAGTACTTTGCAGTCATCATAATCATGTCGGCTTCGATGATTGTACCAAATTTCATCACTGCTGATTTAAATGGCTCTTTTTTCTTTGCAGTTTTCACTCCGTAGATAATATTTTGCTTATCTAGCATTTTCTTAGTGAAATAAACATTATTGGCTAGCTCTTTCTTTCTAAACTCATCGTTTAAGAAAGGCTTCATGAGATTTATATTACACTTATAATAGTTCGCCATGTAAATAATCCAGGCCAATGACTCACGGTATCTGCGATCATCGTCGATTGGTACTACAATTTCTTTGTAATATTCGTGAGCTGGCGGTTGTTCCACAATAATGAACGGAATAAAAGCACCTTTCATTATTTTCAGAAAATCTGTAACACTAAGTGTGTTTTTATTCCCCTGAACGGAACGATACATAACCATTAGGTTTGCATTTACCGTATGGATTATCTCTTGTGCAATTTGCCTTGCTTTACCCTGTCTAACAAAAGCGCGGCACTCCATATCAAAATCTTTCGATATTTGATCGGCTTTAGCAGTCAGGTCCTTTTCAATTTTTTTAAGCTCGTCTTCAGAAAGTTTTTTGCTGAAACCTCCGAATATACCACCTTTGATGTTATTGAGATACAACAAGGCGATACCGTTATTCACAACCTTTGCAAGCTGCACGGCATGCTGAAGAGCAATTTCTGAGCCCTCAGAAAAATCCCAGGGTACTACAATGTATTTCTTTTTCGCGTTCATATAGTTTCGACGTTTCAGATTGGTAAATCTACGAAATTTTTTCTATATATCTATTTTTTTAATTGTCTGCGAATATTTTCAAGCTGCTTTTTTTTATTAACATCACGTAATTGTTTGGCAGTGGCGGTAAAGTATTGATGTGATTCAATAAATTTTATCTGTATTTGGTTCCATTTATCGTAATTATCTTCAATAAAATTGTATTCCACAAGCTCTTTAAATAGATTTTCAGACACAGGAATAAAATCTGCTCTACCTAAATAGTCCAAATCCGCATCACACATGATTTTCTCCACCTTGTTTTTGGGTTTTGGTGGCAACTTGGTCACATAAATTAAATCTGAAATAGCTTCTATCTGCTCTTCAGAATAATCATATTTCGGTAAAATTTCCTTTGCAATCTTGATTCCCAGAAGCTCATGATCTTTGTAACCTCTTGTAAATCCTGCGTCATGGAACAGTGCGGCCGTTTTTAAAAGCAGCATTTCTTCTTCTGAAACAGCCTCACTTCTACCGATTAATTCCACCTGTGTTACAACATCAATCGTATGTTTTACATTGTGATAGTACAAATTATCTGGCAAATGTCGTTCTAACAGATTCATAACCTCCTCTTCTAAATCGTCGAAACGAATGAATGCCAACTTTGTATAAAACTTATCGTTTGGATTAAACCCTTGATCTTGAACAGATAGGTGTGGCTTGAATCCTTCAATAAAATACATGTCTACGTCACCCCTGAACTTAACTGGCATTTTTCCATGGTAGTTGCATAAAAAATAGTCACGAATAAGTTCGTAGGTATTGCCGCTGATGTTGATTTTACCTATTTCACCTGAGGACTCCATTCTACTAGCAATATTAACTGTCTCTCCCCAAATATCATAGGCCTGCTTCTTTAAACCTTCTCTTCCAGCAAAAACCGGCCCTGTATGAATACCGATTCGCAAACCCCAAATCCTGCTATCACCATCGGGATATTTGGTTTTAAGCTCTTCGATATAATGTTGCATTTCAAGTGCTGCCAAAACCACCTCAATGGGGTTTGTGCGATTCTTTTGAGGTATACCTCCTGCACACATATATGAATCCCCTACAGATTTGATTTTGTGGATATTGTATTTCTTTACTGTTTGATCAAATTTGTAAAAGAATTTATCAAGATCATCTACAAGTTTGTCGGGATTATCTTTCGAAGTTAATTCGCTAAACCCAAGTACATCAGAAAACAAAACGGTAACCATTTTGTACCGCTTTGACTTTACGGTCTCTTTTAACTGCTCAGCCTCTTCTTTTGGCAACCTCTCGGCTAACTCTCGTTCATATGATTGTCGCTGCTCAATCATACGGCTGGTAGTATTCTGCAAGCGCATTTCAAGATCTAATCGCTCTACAGAAAATCTATATTTAAAATACCTCACGGTAAACCAAATGGTACTCATCAGTGAAAGCAAAGCAGAAATCCAAAACCATAAAGACAGTTCTCTTATGGGTGAAATACTAATTTCGGCATAGGCAAACTCTTTGCCCTGTGTGTCTTTTAAATAAATTTCAGTGCGGTGATCAAAGGATTTAATGCTAATTGTATTAAACTCTGCAGCCTCTTGCCAATCACCATTCTGACCAATTTTATAAAATGTGCCAGCAGGAAACATCAGTTTAACCGAAACACCATCATCTTCTACAACCTTAAAATACTCTGGGTTTTCAGCGTCAACACTGACCTTGTATTGGCCTGAAACATAATTGGAGGCAAAAACAAAGAAAAGGGCAATACTTATGATTCGAATAATCGACTTCACTTTTTTTTCATGAAATTATAATATAGTCTGCTAATTGCCAAACTTTTTTTAGACCGAATCTAAATTACTATCGATTTAGAAGTATGCGAATGGTTGTTCCTTTTTCTGGCTCCGACCATTTTACGAAGATATTTCCACGGTGATACTCATTAATTATTCTTTTTGCCAAAGAAAGCCCAAGTCCCCAACCTCTTTGTTTTGAGGTAATTCCGGGCTGGAATACACTTTTATGTTTCGTTCTTGGGATCCCCTTACCATTATCGGTAATGTCAACTGCAATATGTTTTTTCTCATCTAAAATATCCACCTGTATTTTTCCTTCGCCTGTAATTGCATCAACTGAGTTTTTAATCACATTTTCAATTACCCATGAAAACAAAGCCTTATTTAGCGGGATAACCGCATTCTCAAATCCGTTTGTGTTGAATGTAATTGAAATTCTGTTTGAGGTTCGTCTTTTCATATACTCAATAGCTTCATTAAGTGAGGATGTTAATGAAGTTTGCTTCAGTAAAGGTTGAGCTCCTACTTTTGAAAAACGCTCTACTATAGTCTCCAATCGCTTTAGATCCTGGCTCATCTCTTCCGCGTAATCATTACACTTCATTTCAACCTTCATGAGTTCTACCCATGCAATTAGCGAAGATATTGGGGTCCCTAATTGATGTGCAGTTTCTTTTGACATTCCGACCCAAACTCGATTTTGCTCTGCCCGTCGTGAAGAACTAAAGGCCATATATGCCATAAAAACAAAAACACTAAAAACGCCTAATTGTACAAACGGGAACCAAAAAAGCATATTTAGCAATGTGGAATCGTCATAATAAACTTTACGCTGAATTTTACCATTCAAAATGTCAATAATTACAGGCTCGTGATTTTCTTTCATCTCCTGAAAGCGCTTATTTAAATAGTCTTTATTCTTGGCGCGCTCTTCATTGAGATTTTTATGTGAAATAATGCTATCATTCTCATCTGTTAGAATAACTGGAATATTCTCATTTTTGGTGATTACTTCGCTTACAAATGTAAGGTCCTCATTCATATTGGTAGTTTGAGCGAACCTACGAGTGGCCTCTGCATAAAGTTCTACTCTTTGTCGCTCTTGTTCAGAAAGCTTTTCTACCAAATAATTTGAATAAGCTAGTGAAACAATACTTATAACTACGGCAATGGCCATAATTACAATTTTGTACTTCCTCTTATTTATGTAAATATTCATAAGTTTCTAAATATCATCAAATTCTATATCAAACTTCTTTTTTGTATTGGTTTCTTTTTCTGTATCAATAACCTTTTCTCTGGATATTTTTGAAAGGGAAATTTTCGGGTCATTAATATTACCAGTAATATCAACGAATAAGGTCAGCTTTTTATTTTTGCGACGTTTAGAATCCTTTCTTAATTTACGCGGAATTTTACCAAACAAAACATCTGTTAAGCCTACTGAAATTTGATAGTCAATATTATCATTAAAATAATGCTCCCCTACAACGCCAATATCTATAGCAGAAGATTGAATTTGCATTTGAGGTATAACTATTTTATTATCATGAATTGAAATACGGTTTTTTAGTGTGTTAAATTTAATGTGATTTAGCTCATCCACGGATATAAAATCAGACAGTTCCTCTAAAGCTTTATAATTTATTAACTCCCCATCAACCACTTCTACATCTGCATCTAAATAAATCGACTCTGTTTTAACTTTAAACTGAGGATTGAATACAAAATCAGAACTTATTGATGCGGTTAATTGCCCTTTCAGATTATCCGAAACAATATAGTTCTGCCCAAAATCATTCATCTGAGCAAAAAAAGTTCCTATTTCAATCTGATCAATATTGGCAGAAATAGTGGTATACCACTCTCCATTGTCCTGCTCAAGAAAAACGCCATTACCAGACAAATGTCCACCTGATGTATTTATATCAAAGTTTTTAAAGTTAAGCTTGTGGCCTTTTTTATCTAACTTTAAACTTAAATTAGAGCCAATAAAGTTGTTGTTCCTTAGATCCTTAACAATAACATCCATGTCCATATTTAGCTTCTCACCTAGTTTTATTGTCCCCGACTTTGATTCAGGCGAGGCATATAAGAAGTCTGACAAATAAAACTCATTTGAAAAAACATCTCCTGAAATGCTTAAAACTCCGCCTGAAAAAAGATATTGCTGAAGTCCCTTGGTTGTGCCATTAAACTCTACGTCATTTTTATTAATAATTCCCTTAAGCTCTTCCACAATTATTTCATCATCACTGAAATACAATAAACTTTGCACATCCTCTATGTTTAAATGGTTGTCGGTCAGATTTAATGCCAGGTTAGTTAAACCTACTTCGCCCTTACGAATATTAAAATTTTTGTTATTTAATGTATTATGGTTTTCTATTTGAAAGTTACCATCAAGGATGCCCTTGGGGTTCTCAATTTTATATTGGTTTAAGTATTCTTCAAAATCATTTAACTCAACATGGAAATTCAATTTTCCAGATATATTTGTATTTCGACTATTAAATTCGCCAACAAATCCCAAGTTTGAATTTGCATAACTAGCATTTAGTTTTTGCACATTAATTTGCAAATTATTGTTGTCCCAAACAATTATTCCTTTATTATTTAAGTCAATTGAGTTAAACTCTTTGTTTATATCAAAAGAACCATCTAATAAATATGATGCATTCAAATATACACTTTGCGAGCTAGCCTGTAGTAAAAGCTTATTCACGTTTAATGACAACTTATTAGGCTTAATTGGAATATCTATTGATTTGAATAGTTTTATAGCCAGGTCGTCATCTACCAAAAAGGGAGAAACTTCCAATGCTAAAGAACTCGTTCCAATAGCATAGCTGCCTTTGTTTTCAATTTCGACACCATCAAAATTCACTATGCCGTACCAATTCATAATGTTTTCATTGGTTAAAGTTATATGACCGACAAAGCCATAATCCTCAAAAAAAATATATTTCACTGGAACAAAAGTCGGGTTTTCAATAGATACATTAACATCAAAAAGCTTCTCTTCTTCTCCTATTATTGCGCTTATATCAGCACTTTTAACATCAAATGTCTGTTTTATACCAGAACCAAAATCTGTATAATTTACCTTTAATCCTTTAATTTCAAGGTTTCCTAATTCAAACTCACCGCCGCCACTTTCATCACTTTTGGCAATAAAATAATTAGGTTTGTTTTGTTTATCAACCAATAAATTCAGTTCGCCAGGACCCACAGACAACCTTCTGATTTGAGGTTTGTCAGAAATTAGCGTTTTTAAATCAAGATCGAAATAGAGGTATTCTGTCACCAATAAGTTTTGAGCTGTTTTTTGACCAAAACTTTTTGCATTATGAATGGTAACATCTTGAAATTTAATACTTGCCAAAGGAAATCGTTCCCAAAAAGACATGGACACATCATGCACGTCAATTTGAGCGTTTACATTGCGGTTAACCTCATCAACAACTAATTGCACGATTTTATCCTGGTTAAAATAAAAGTACCCAAACACAAAAGCCATCAGTAAAAACAGCCCTAAAAGTAACCCCAAAACCAATTGCTTAATAAATCGCCACATGTGATGTAAACTTTTTTTCTTTGAAAAGATTGCACTAAATTAAGACGAAGAATTCAATTTTTATAAAAATCCAATAAAAGAATAGCTTTACGCCTGTGTAAATATTTCCACAAAAAAAGCCGGAAAGATAAATATCAATCCGGCCTATATTGTTTATTGTGTTATTATCCTATTGCAGCAATACCCGGTAATTTTTTACCTTCAATATACTCAAGCATAGCTCCACCACCGGTTGACACATAGCTAACCTGATCTGCTAAACCCGATTTATTTAGTGCTGAAACAGAATCGCCACCTCCCACAAGAGAATAAACGCCTTTGCCTGTAGCATCTGCAATCATTTGTGCAATTCCGAATGTTCCTCTGGAGAATTTTTTCATTTCAAATACGCCAACAGGTCCATTCCAAAGTATTGTTTTTGACTTTGCAATAATATCTCCAAGTTTTACCAAAGTTTCTGGACCAATATCCATTCCCATCCAACCATCTTTAACCTGATCGGCTGCTGTTACTTCAGTTTCAGTATTTGCGTCAAATTCTTTTCCGTTCACAGAATCATATGGTAAAATAACTTCTGTTCCGTTTTCTTTAGCCGCAGCAATTACTTTTTTAGCTGTGTCAAGGTAATCTTCTTCTACCATTGAATTTCCGACTTGTCCACCCTGAGCTTTGATGAAAGTATAAGCCATAGCTCCTCCAATGACAAGTTTATCTACTTTCTTAAGAAGTTGCTCTATTACTATAATTTTACTTGAAACTTTAGCTCCACCAATAATAGCTGTATATCCTTTCTTAGAAGCATTTAAGGCTTTATCTAAGTGTTGAATTTCATTGGTCATTACTTTACCAAACATCTTATTGTCTCCAAAAAGAGCTGCAATAATTGATGTGGAGGCATGGGCACGGTGTGCTGTAGCAAAGGCATCATTAATATATACATCGGCTCCTTCTGCCAACTTTTTTGCAAATTCAGCATCCCCCTTTTTCTCTTCACCATAAAAACGGAGGTTTTCTAATAAAAGAATTTCACCTGCTTTAAGTTTTTTCTTTGCTTCCAAAGCCTTATCGCCAATACAATCATCAACAAACTTTACTGACTTTCCTGTAATCTTTTCCAGATTTTGAACAACGTGTTTCAATGAAAATTTCTCTTCTGGTCCTTTGGGGCGACCAAGATGTGACATTAAAATTACACTGCCACCTTTTTTCAACACCTCTTTAATGGTAGGCATTGTCGCTTTTATTCTTGTGTCGTCGGTTACTTCAAATTTATCGTTCAATGGCACATTAAAGTCCACACGAATCAACGCTTTTTTATTTTTGAAATCAAATGTTGTAATGTCTTGCATAATTTTTTAGGTTTACAAAAGGTTTTGATAATCAAATTTACAAAAATTCTAACTTTACACCTTTAAAAGAAAAGTTAAAGACAAGTTATTGATCGCGAAGTTAGCACTTAATTAGAGCTAATGTTGCATATAGGTTCAACTTTTTTTACGCACACGTTTTCGAAAACTAATAAATACAATGATTCGCATATGAAATTTGCAGATATAATCGGTCAGGCTCAAATAAAGAAACAATTGACAGACATTGTGGCTTCTGGAAGAATAAGTCATACTATGCTCTTTACAGGACCCAAAGGAACTGGAAAGTTCCCATTAGCTTTGGCCTACGCTCAATATTTACTTTGCGACAATCCATCAGAAACAGACTCGTGCGGCGAGTGCCCTTCATGCAAAAGAGTGGAGTCTTTAGAATACCCCGACTTACACCTCATATACCCAACGATTAAGAAAAAATCAACAGACAAACCCAAAAGCGAGGATTTCATTGCCCTTTTTAGAGAAATGTTCAAAGGCAAGCCTTACTTTTCCTACATCGACTGGATTCAACAATTAAATGCCGAAAATAAAAAAGCCGGAATATTTGTAAGCGAAAATGAATCGCTTATGCATAAGTTGAGTTTAAAAAGCTATGGCGGAAAATATAAAATCTTCATTATTTGGATGTTGGAAAAGGTGAACATGGAAACTGCAAATAAACTTCTAAAGGCATTGGAAGAGCCACCAGAAAAAACCATATTTCTGCTCATCAGCGACCACACTGAATTAATTTTGCCAACAATCTTAAGTAGAGCTCAGCTTTTGCGCACACAAATGCTTAAATCATCGGAAATTGAAGAAGGACTAATCCGACATTTCAAACTTGAACCATCTGAAGCCAACAAATTTGCAGTTTACGCTGATGGAAATTTCAACAAAGCAGCATCGCTAATTCAAAACTCAGATGCTATTGATGATAATCTGGAAAAATTTGCCTTCTTCTTTAGAGAAGCTTATCGATTTAATATTGAGGAAATTGACAAGGCTGTAAACCAATTTAAATCCATGTCTCGTGACACCATCATCGAATTTTTGCAGTACTCTCTGTTTATCGTTAGAAACAACATGGCGCTTAACCAGCAATTAGACAAACTAGTTAAACTTACAGATGAAGAACGAGAATTTTCCGCTAAATTTTCTCAGTTAATTACACCACATAGGGCTCAAATTCTGGCCTCTGAAATAGAAGAAGCTGTTTTTCATATCAACCGAAACGTAAGTACCCGAATTGTAATGTTCGATCTTGCGATAAAAATTCATGAGGGGCTTAAAACCAAAGTTAAATAGCCAACCAACTTATTCTTTCCAACAAAAAACAACAGACTACAATCGCCTGACAGACAACACCCTACCCCTGCCTTGCGATTGTCGTTTGTGTTTTTACGTCCTTCTCATATTAAATTCATTAATATTTTCCGAAAAAGACACCCATAAAAAAACGAAAAATAGTAGTTTTGTAAGTTAAAGTTATAAGTTACGGATTATTCCGTACTAAAATAGAATGACATGAGTAGCAGAGTTGATAATACATGTGGTTGTTACGAAAATAGAGCTCATGCCAATAGAGAATGCTTATCGGGCTGCGGAGCCAAATTAAATGTACATAATTACATGTACAAATTTGCTCAACCCGGTGCCATAAACGAGATAGTTGAAGTTCGTTTTAAAAATACACGTAAAGGGTTTTACCGAAACGTGAACCAACTTAACCTTCGCGTAGGCGATATTGTGGCAGTTGAAGCATCTCCCGGGCATGACATTGGCGTAATTACTCTCACCGGAGAATTGATTAAGGAACAAATGAAGAAATACAAAGTTCCTACCGGTGCCGAATTAAAAAAAGTATATCGAAAAGCGAAGCCCGCTGACGTTGAAAAATGGGAAGAAGCAAAGGAGCTTGAGCACGAGACCATGATTGAGTCGAGAAAGATTGCTCGCGACCTTAAACTGGAAATGAAAATTGGCGATGTTGAATATCAGGGTGATCGCACAAAAGCCATTTTCTATTACATTGCTGAAGACCGTGTAGATTTTCGCCAGCTAATTAAGGTGCTGGCCGAAAGATTCCGCATACGTGTTGAAATGAAGCAAATTGGTGCCAGACAGGAAGCTGGATTAATTGGAGGAATTGGCTCTTGTGGTCGTGAATTATGCTGCTCCACCTGGATTAGCGATTTTGTATCAGTAACGACCAATGCAGCAAGGGTTCAGCAATTAAGCCTTAACCCACAAAAACTTGCCGGACAGTGTGGTAAATTAAAGTGTTGTCTAAATTATGAACTTGATAGTTATTTAGACGCACAAAGAGATTTCCCATCCAGCGAAATTGAGTTAAAATGTAAGCAAGGAACTGCATATCATCAAAAAACGGATGTTTTCAAACGACAAATGTACTATTTGGCAACAAGTGAAAACAACTCATCCCTAATTGCATTAAGCCCGGAAAGAGTTAGAGAAATTCAACGAGCTAATCAAAAAGGAAAAGAGGTAGACACTTGGAACGCTATTGACCTTGAGCAAACCAAAACTACCAGAAAAGCAAAAGATCTGGATTATACAAACTCTGTTGGAACTGAAAGTCTAACAAGATTTGATAATAAGAAGAAAAGTCCAAAAAAACGTCACAAAAAACGTCGAAATCCTCGTAGAAATGAAAACCGTAATTAGCCTAACATTTATTTTAGTTGTTATATTTTCAGGTTGCGATAAATCAAGAGTCTTCGATGAATACGCTGCCATGCCTGAGGAGAACTGGAATATGGATTCTATTAAATATTTTCCATTTCAGATTGAAGACTCATTGGCTATTTACAACATGTACATCAACATAAGAAATACAGGAAAATACGAATTCTCGAACCTTATTGTTTTTGTTGAAACGGATCTGCCCGGACAATTAAAGTTGCGGGATACTGTTAATTGTATTTTAGCAGACGAAAAAGGAGAATGGTTAGGTTCCGGGTTTGGCAGCATTTGGACTAGCAAAATACCATACAAAATCAAATTTCGTTTTCCCAGAAATGGCCAATATGATGTTCACATTCAACACGGAATGCGAAAAGAAGATCTTACGGGAATTTCAGACATTGGTATAAGAATAGAAAAAGCATTTTAAAAGTGGGGAAGAATAAATTAGCAAAGTTTGAAGAAAACAAACTGTTCGATCATGTTATTGAACCAAAGCTGGATACATATTTACAAAGCGACCATGAACTAAAAGGCCATTGGCACGAAAAAATATTCAAAAACAATAATGATATTGTTTTAGAACTTGGTTGTGGAAAAGGCGAATATGCAGTCAACTTAGGTCGTGAATACCCGAATAAAAACTATATTGGAATAGATATAAAAGGTGCGCGACTTTGGAAAGGAGCCAAAATAACTGATCAGGAAAATCTTCAAAACATTCGGTTTTTGAGAACCCGAATTGAATTTTTAAGCCATTTTTTCGGCGAAAATGAGATTGCCGAAATTTGGATCACCTTTCCAGACCCACAACGAAAAAAACGAAGACGAAAAAAAAGACTTACCCACAGTTCATTTTTGAAAATGTATCAAAACATTTTGAAGCCGGGAGGGATTATTCATTTAAAGACAGACAGCCTGTTTTTACATAAATACACAAAAGAGGTAATAGCTGATAACAAGCTCAATATAATTGAAGAAACAGATAACTTATATCACAGTTCATTATATAAAAACGAATTAACCATTAAAACCCATTATGAGGCATTGTTTTTGGAGGGAAACCCAACAATTACATATTTGAAGTTTCAACTTGACAGTGAAAATGGTTTAATAGAACCTGAAACTGATGACGAAGAGTTTTTATGAAGAGGTATATGAAATTACACGGCAAGTGCCCAAGGGAAAAGTCACCACCTATGGGTTAATTGCCAAAGCAATTGGAAGTGCAGGAGCGGCACGCATGGTAGGCTGGGCATTAAATGCACAAAAAAGTCACCTTGGTGATATTCCGGCGCATAGGGTTGTTAATCGTAAAGGGCTATTAACTGGAAGCAAATATTTTCCCGGAGACAATATGGTAGAACTTTTATTAAACGAAGGCATTGAAATAGAAGAAAAGCAAATAATTAACCTTGATAAATACTTATGGGATCCATCCCAAAATATATAATTAAAACAAAATGACATATACAACAAAACAAATATTAACAGTACTGCGCAGAGTGATGCATCCTGAAAATCAAAAGGATATCATTACGCTTGGAATGGTGCAAGAATTAGTAGTTGAAGATACAAAAGTGGGCTTTACTTTGGTTTTTCCTGTGGACAATGATCCCACTATTGAACCTATTCGCAAAGCGTGCGTTGAATTGCTAGAAGCTGAATTTGGAAAAGAAAACATTCAAATCAGAGGAAACATTAACGTTAAGGCTCTCAAAAAATCTGAAGACCACTCTTCAATTGGAAAAGTAAAAAATATAATTGCTGTTGCTTCAGGTAAAGGTGGCGTTGGTAAATCAACCGTATCTGTTAACCTTGCAGTTGCACTTGCCAACACAGGCGCTAAAGTAGCTATTTTAGATGCTGATATTTACGGCCCATCAATTCCTAAAATGCTCAACATAGAAAATGAGCGTCCACAAGTTAAAAAAGTAGACAATAAAGAAATTATTGTACCCCTTGAAAAATATGGAATAAAAACCTTATCCATTGGCTTTTTTGTAAATCCTGACGATGCGCTAATCTGGCGTGGATCTATGGCGACAAGTGCTATTAAACAAATGTTATTACAAGGAGAATGGGGCGAAATAGACTATATGGTAGTTGATCTTCCTCCTGGCACAGGTGACATTCACCTTACAATGGTTCAAACGGTTCCTTTAAATGGAGGAATTATGGTTTCAACGCCGCAAGAGGTTGCAATTGCTGATGTACGCAAGGCAATGAGTATGTTCAATCAAAAAAGTATTAGCGTGCCGGTGCTTGGTATTATTGAAAATATGGCCTGGTTTACCCCAGAAGAATTGCCAGATAATAAATATTACATTTTTGGCAAAGACGGCGTGAAAAATTACGCCAATGAGCATGGACTTACTTTACTTGGACAATTACCTATTGTTCAAAGTATAATGGAAGGTGGCGAAAAAGGAATTCCAGTTGCAGCAGATGCAGATAGCATTTTAGGAAAAGCCTTTGCCAAACTAGCCGATAATGTTATTGAAGCGGTTAAAATCAGAAACGAAGAGTTGCCTCCTACGCAAGTAGTTGAAATTACAACAAAATAAAGCAACGATTTTTTCGTTCAGAAACAACAAAACCAGAATGTTGAAGCGTAAAATCCTCAAAATATCAATTATGGCAGCTCTCATAGCAGGGCTGCTATTTTCTTGTTCTACTAAGAAGAACACTCCAATTAATCGGGCTTATCACAATCTAACCTCCTACTACAATGCATTATATAATGCAAAAGATGCATTTAAAACAGGACAAAAAAGATTAATGGATCAGCCCGGAGATAATTACGCACAAATGCTTAACATTTTCTATTACAGCAATGATAAATCTGCAATGGTTGTTTCCGGCGAAATGAATCGCGTAAAAGAAAAGGCCAGTAAAGTTATTAAGCGACACTCCATTACAGTAAAACCCAAAAAACGCAAAAAAAACAAACCAGAATTTAACGACCTCCCTGAATACACAAAATTTGTTGACGATGCCTTTTTATACAAAGGAATAGCAGAATTATACTCAGGAGAGTATTTTCCAGCACTCGAAACATTTAACTACATAATACAAAAATATTCGATGATGGAAAGCAAATATGACGGACAACTATGGTTGGCTCGCACATATTTGGAAATGGAAAAATTCGAAAAGGCAAAAGAATTTCTGGATCTTATGGAAGGAGACAACAACTTTCCAGATAGGTTAAAGAAAGATTACTACCTAACCTTTGCTGATTACTTCAAAAAACAATATCAATTTGAGCAAGCAGCAGAATATTTAGTGAAAGCCATTCCTCTCACAAAAAATAAAGCTAGAAAATACCGTTATCATTACATTTTAGCTCAAATATACCAGGAGCTTGAAATGAACGACAATGCTAATGAAAATTACGCTCTTGTTATGAAAAAGAATCCCATCTACGAAATGGTATTCAATGCAAGAATTAACATGGCTATGCTTTACAGATCCACACAAGGGTCACCAGAAGAGCTTCAGAGAGAGCTTATGAAAATGCTCAAGGATGATAAAAACAAAGAATACCAAGATCAAATATACTTTGCACTGGCATCCATAGAGGAGAATAAAGGAAATATTGAAAAAGCGATCGAGCTTTACTCTAAATCAGCAGCAGTTTCTATACAAAACAATTATCAAAAAACAGAATCCTATTTAGCTGTAGCCCGCATATATTTTGCTCAACCAAAATATCAAGAAGCACAGATTTATTATGATAGTGCTGTTACATTTATTGATAAAAAGCGACGAGATTTCGAAGAGATTTATCGTACATCGACAAACCTAAACGAGCTGGTTAAACAAATTAAAATAATTGAACTTCAAGACAGCCTGCAGCGCGTAGCGGCCATGTCTGACAATCAGCGCCTTGCACTAATCGACCAAATTATTGCTGATTTAATTGAGGAAGAAAAGAGAGTTCAGGAAGAAGAACAAATGAAGCGCCTGGCCATGCAAAACCAACGCTCAAATAATCAGCGAGTAAATACGGGTGGCGGATTTTACTTTTACAACCCAACTACAGTAAGCATGGGAGAAAGTGCTTTTAAACAAAAATGGGGTAATCGTAAATTAGAAGACCATTGGAGAAGAAGTGATAAAGCAGAAGTATCAATGGGCGAAATTGCAGAAAACGAAGAAGGAGTTGACTCCACAAGAGTAACCGACAACAAAAAGCGTGAATACTATTTGCAGGATTTACCATTGACAGACTCAGCCATACACGTTTCAGATTCACTTATACAATATGCTTATTATGAGTTGGCTAATGTATATCGAATAAAAATGGAAAACCTGGAAGAGTCCGCTAAAACATATGAAGAACTGATGACGCGCTTCCCATCATTCCAAAAGAAACTTCATGTTTATTATAACCTGCATAAAATCTATGAAGGGTTAAATGACCAAGTAAACTCTCAAAAATACAGAAACCTTGTCATTACACTCTTCCCCAACTCTCTGTATGCACAGTTAATGACTAACCCGGAATACATCAAAAAGCTACAACGACAAGAGCAACAAGCAAAATTCTTTTATGCAACAACATACCGTCTGTTTAAAACCGGTAAATATCAGGAAGTTATCAATAATTTCCGCAGAGCAGACACTGCTTATGCTGAAAATGAGCTACATTCAAAATTTGCACTATTAAATACAATTTCGCGCGGAAGATTAGCTGATTCAGCAACGTTTGTCGCCTATTTGAAAGAGTATATTGAAAAATATCCTCAGGCAGATGAATTAGCCTATGCCAAAGACCTCCTTAGGTACATGTCATCTGAAAAAGAATTGCCACAAGGCGTGGAAAAAAAGAAAGAAGAAAATATTGCTGACCAGGTTAATGAAGAAGTTAAAGTTGATTACACATTTGAAGAAAAAGTTCCGCATTACTATATTTCTGTTATTGATACCAGAAAAACAAGTGCCAATCAAGTCAAATTTAACCTTTCCAATTTCAATATTGATTATTATAGTATCCTCACCTTTAACGTAAAAGATTTTGTATTCACTGCTAACTATCAGATGATTAGTGTTGAGCCATTTACCGCCTGGTACAACGCTATGAACTACTTTGAATCTGTTGAATACATCAAGGAAGTATACGAAGGCATTCCTAAACAGAACTACATTCACTTCGTAATTTCAGAAAACAATTACAAATTGCTATTTGAAACAAAGGCAATTAACCAGTATTTGAAATTCTTTGATGAAAATTATTTGAAAAGAAGAGCAGAAGAAGAAGATTAACAGCAATAAAGCAAACCTTAATTTAGTTTGTTATACATAGTAAGTATTGCAGATTTATTCATTTAAAAACCTTTACCATGCGTACAATTAAAATCCTATGGGTAGATGACGAAATTGATTTATTAAAACCACACATATTATTTCTTGAAAAGAAGGGTTACGAAGTAGAAACAGCGAACAACGGCGAAGATGGAATTTCTATGTACAAAGAGTACAGATATGACATAGTCTTTTTGGATGAGAATATGCCGGGTATATCTGGTCTTGAAGCGCTTCAGCAAATGAAAGAAATCAAAAGCGAAGTTCCCATCGTAATGATTACCAAAAGCGAAGAAGAGCAAATTATGGAGGAGGCCATCGGAAGCAAAATCCAGGATTACCTTATAAAACCGGTTAATCCAAACCAAATATTGTTGTCCCTCAAAAAAAACATTGACCACAGTAGATTAGTAAGCGAAAAAACAACCAGTTCATATCAGCGCACTTTTAGTCAAATTGGAATGCAGATAAATGATTGTCAGACCTTTGATGACTGGGTACAGGTTTATAAAAAACTGGTTTACTGGGAAACAGAACTTCAGTCGGACGGCGTTGAAGGAATGCATGAAGTTTTGCAAATGCAAAAATCAACTGCTAACACTGAGTTTTTTAAATTTGTAAGATCTAATTATCAAAGCTGGTTTCAGGGAGAAGGCGACAGGCCACTTATGATTCATCAGATTTTGAAAAAGAAAATATTACCTGAAGCAGACAAGCAAAAGACGATGCTTATTGTTATTGACAACCTGCGACTGGATCAATATTGGATGCTTAAACCCCACTTCTCAAACTTATTTGAAATTGAAAATGAGGAGGTTTTTAGCAGTATTTTACCAACCGCAACCCAATATGCCCGTAATTCTTTATTTGCAGGGTTAATGCCTAGTGAAATTGAAAAACTATACCCGGACTTATGGCTTAATGATGAAGAAGAGGGAGGTAAAAACATGCACGAAGAGGAGCTGCTGGGTCATGCATTAAAGCGCTTCGGCAAGCAATACCGATGGATCTACAAAAAAGTACTTAGTCAGAGCCAGGGGCAAAAAATCATTGACAATATTGACCAAATCCTTGAAAACCAACTATCTGTTCTCGTCTATAATTTTGTAGATATGTTATCGCATGCACGCACAGAAATGGATATGATAAAAGAGTTAGCAAGAGATGAAGCGGCATATAGATCGTTGACCAATTCATGGTTTGAGCACTCTAACCTGTATGAAGTGCTAAAGGCCACTAGCGAAAAAGGAATAAAAGTGATTATTACCACAGATCATGGATCAGTAAGAATCAACAATCCTGTGAAAGTGATTGGCGACAGAAAAACCACAACAAACCTAAGGTACAAGCATGGTAAAAACCTGAACTACAACCCTAAAGAAGTATATGAAGTAAAACACCCAAAAGATGTATTTCTACCTACACCACACATAAGTTCAAAGTTTATATTTGCCAAGGAACAAGACTTTTTAGCCTATCCGAATAACTATAACCATTACGTTAAGTATTACAAAGACACGTTTCAACATGGTGGTATTTCAATGGAAGAACTTTTAATACCTTTTGCTGTTTTAAAGCCCAAATCTTGATTATTTTTGCACCATGCATAAAACTTTTGAAATAGATAATATTCAAGGCCTTAAAACACTAGCCGAAGAATTGCTAAAAGAAAAAGGTCCAAACATCTGGGCCTTTTATGGCGAAATGGGTGCCGGGAAGACAACCCTGATTAAGAATATTTGTGAAGTATTACATGTTGATCAACAAGTAACCAGTCCTACATTTAATCTCATTAATGAGTATGAAAGCGCGGATAACGAGCTGGTTTACCATTTCGACTTTTACCGCCTTAATGATATTGAAGAAGCATTAAACATAGGAACCATGGAGTATTTCGACAGCGAAAACCTCTGTTTAATGGAATGGCCAGAGAAAATTGAAACTTTATTGCCAGAAATACGAAGAAACATTTATATTCAAATTTTAAGCAATACGCAAAGAATTATAAAAGTAGAAGATCATGTCTGAAGAACCACGCAGGCCATTTAGCGAATTATTAGAAGAACTTGTGTCGCTTTATAAAAAGCTCCGCCAGGATGAAAACTTTAAGCACCCTGACATTGAAGTAAATGGCGATGTGGATTTTTTATTGAACCACTTTGATAGTATTAAAAACAGCCTTGATAACGAAACATTTGAGCAGTTTGGAGAACCTGTACGCGATTTATTAGAAAACTTATTATCTGAATTGAAAAAAGAAGTTTCGCAAAAACCCGACAAAGAGGACATAACATCTAAGGAGAATATTACGCCTCAAAAAAGCGAACTGGAAATAATTGATGAGAAACTTAAACAAGGTGGACTTTCAATGAATGAGATTAATATTTTATTGGATAGAAGAGCTCAACTACAAAATAATTAAATCCGCTCCACAAGTTCCTTGTCGCCCCTCCTCATATTTATATTTTCTAAATATTTCAAGAATTTAGCCTCCTTTTGTCAAGATTTTCTTAAATGTTGACTTTTCGATAACATTATTTCTATATTTGACAGAATTAACTAACCTATAAATTTTCTGCTATGAAAAAAAGTTTTTTACTTTCTCTAATTGCCTTTTCTTTCCTTTTTTTGGGAAATATAAATGTAGCGAGTGCGCAATGCGATATCGTTATCGATATGGCAGACAGCTACGGTGATGGCTGGAATGGAGCATCTGTTAAAGTGTATGACGGAACGACTCTGTTAGGCACAGCTACTATTTCAAGTGGATCTTCTGGCACAGCAACTATTTCTGCTCCCGATATGACTGAAATTAGCCTGGTATGGACCGCTGGTTCATATCCGGAAGAGTGCTCGTTTACTGTTACAAATGGTATTGGTATAGAAGTTTATGAGTGTTTACCATTGGGATTTCCAGATCCAGGAGAATTTTTTGTTTTTACAAATGTCTGTTCTTCTGCCGGAATTGATTTAAATCTAACATTATTTGATATAGCACCTAAGGTGGCTGAAGGTGATGTTGAAATTAAAGGTACTGTTCGCAGTGAAAGAGACACCCCTATTACATCTTTCGAAGCTATCTATACAATTGATGGTATTGCAGGTGATGTTGCCACTTTTGATGGATTGAATATTGGCTTTAATGAAAGTTACAGTTTTTCTCATCCCGCAATGGCAAACATTGCTGTAGGAGAGCACAACTTAGAATTAATAATCCAAAACATAAATGGTGCTGGCGAAGATGATTTTCCAACTAATGACACACAAACAGCAAACATTCTTTGTGTCAACGAAATCTTTGTTAAAAACGTAGTCTATGAAGAAGGTACCGGCACATGGTGTGGGTGGTGTCCTCGTGGTTTAGTTGGCTTAAACACAATGGGTCATAACTATACTGATGGAACATGGATCGGCATTGGAGTCCACAACAGTGATCCAATGACCGTAACCGAGTATGACAATGGTATTGGGGGCTTTATTAGTGGTTATCCAAGTGGGGTAATGAATAGAGAAAACGTATTTGATCCTGGACTTTCAAGTTTAGAACCCGCGTATTTAGCTGCAAAAGCAGAAATTCCATTGGCTAAAATTGCCGTTTCTTCAAGAATCTGGGATTCCGAAACGAGAGAAATAACAGTGGACGCTACAACTAATTTTGCCATGGATTTAACCGGGACCTCATACAACGTAGCTATGGTAATTGTAGAAAGCAAAGTTAAAGGAACAACATCTCAATGGAATCAGGCTAATTATTATTCCGGGGGAAATTATGGTGACCTTATTGATTCGGACGGAACAAATTGGGCTCAATTAGCCAACCCTGTTCCTGCTGCCGATATGATTTACAATCATGTAGGCAGAGTATTAGTTGGTGGATGTGACGGCATTTCCGGAGTTATTCCCGCAGATGTTGTTTATGGAACGCCATATTCTTATGAGTTTAATCATACTTTGGCCGATGGATTTAACCCCGATAATGTAGATTTAGTTATTTTATTAATTGACGCTAATACCGGGGTTATTACCAATGCCTCTCAGGTTGAACTAGTTGGCGGAGAAGTATTATCAACAGATTTTTCTGCAGATGTTGTGACTGGAACTGCTCCTCTTGAAGTAAATTTCACTGATGAAACTACAGGTGGTACTATTGCTTCATGGTCTTGGGACTTTAACAATGATAGTATTGAAAATTCAAATGAACAAAACCCTACATATACTTTCACGGAAGAAGGAAGTTACACTGTTTCTCTTACTGTAACAAATGAAAACGACGATAGCTTTACAGTTACCAAACAAGCATTTATTAATGTGGATGGAGTAGGTATTTCAGAACAGGATGCTTCTGATTTCATTTGCTACCCAAATCCAGCCAATAGTCTATTTAACATTCAAAGTGAAGAATTATTAAGCAGCATTAGAATGTACAATATTGGAGGACAATTGATTTATGAAGATTTATCATGTAAAACTAAACTTCAGTCGATTGACATTTCTTCTTTTGATAAAGGTGTTTATTTTGTAGAATTACGCTCTGAGCTTAATGCTTCAACAATTAAACTAATTATTGAATAATACTTATTTAAATAAACTCAACCTGCTAAAGAAAGTCTTTAGCAGGTTTTTTTATGCTTAATTCAATTATCCAAAAAACAGACATTAGAAAAACTAGAAAGACTCAACCCATAACCATTATGTGTTTTGTGTATATCCATTAAACACCCCCCAATCGCTGGTGTTTGTTTTTTCCAATCCATTCAAGAATTTAGCCTCCTTTTATCAATATTTTCTGAATTATTGACTTTTCGATAACATTTTTTCTATATTTGGTATAATTTTCTAACCTATAAATTTTCTGCTATGAAAAACTTCTTTACTATTTTAGGGTTATTTATAACCATTTCTCTATTTTCTCAAAAAGGAATAATCATTACTGAAGATTTCTCTTCAGGCGAGTTCCCTCCAGCTGGTTGGGTTATAGACGGACATGCCGACAACTGGAGCGTTAGGGCTACCAACAATGCAGAAGGTGTTGCACCTGAAGCTCGTTTTTCCTGGAGCCCACAATTTGACAGTACTTCCCGGGTTATTTCTCCAATTATCGATGCTACAAACATTACTAATCTAAGAATTGCCTTTAAGCACATGCTTGACAATTATGGAGGTGCTTATACCGTTGGTCTAGCTACCACTTCTGATGGCACAACATGGAATACAGTCTGGTCAACCGGTGACGTGAATGCTACTGAAGCCATTGATGTAAACATCACTAACGACTTAGGTTCAGCTAACTTCCAATTTTGTTTCTTCTTCAGTGGAAATAGCTTTAACCTTGACTATTGGTATATTGATGACATCATGGTTTATTCTCCTGAGCAAGTTGATGCGTTAGCTGCATCTATTAACATAAACTCTTATTTTGCGCAGGGAGACCTAACAATAAACGCATCTTTAACAAACCTTGGATTAGATGAAATAACATCATTTGATGCAACCTATCAGGTTAACGATGGAACTCCGGTAACAGAAACATTCAGTGGTGTTTCAATTGCAACAGGTGCATCATTAAGCATTGACTTTGCACAAGCTTTTGCAGCCACTGCAGGAGATCATAATATTAAAGTTTGGTTTAACAATATCAATGGAAATGGAGACGACGACAACACATTAAACGACTCTGTATCAAAAGAAATACACGTTGCCTCCCAAACAACAACAAACTTCCCTCTATTTGAAGAATTTACAAGCTCAACTTGTGCGCCTTGTGCTTCATTTAACAGCAGTACATTCACACCATTCCTTCGTGACCACGAAGGTGAATTAGCAATTATAAAATATCAAATGAGTTGGCCTGGTGATGGTGATCCATATTACACAGAAGAAGGTGGTGTAAGAAGAGTATTCTATGGTGTAAGTGCCGTTCCTCAGCTATATATTGGAGGAAGTAATGTTTCAACTAGTGGTAGTGCAATTAATGCTGCCTTTGATGCTCAAAATGCAAAAGAATCATTTGTTTTATTACAAGCCAGCCACTGGGTTGACACAGTAAATAGTAAAATCGGTTTAGTAGCTTATGTGATACCATTTTTCAATGGTTCCGATTTTGTTTTGCATGCTGTTGTCTCTGAGAAAAAAACAGTTGAAAATGTAGCTACAAATGGTGAAACAGAATTCCATCACGTTATGATGAAAATGCTTCCTAATGCTGAAGGAACACCATTAAATCTTGAAACAGAAGTAACACAAACCATTGCATTTACAGATATTGATCTTTCAGGAACAAATGTTGAAGAAATGTCTGACCTTGAGGTGGTTGTATTTGTTCAAAACACAACTTCAAAAGAAGTTTTCCAATCAACCATTTCTACAGAAGCAACTCAAACATATTTCTCTGCCATGTTTAATGTCGCTGATGATGGAACTCCTATCGAAGGAGCAACCGTTACTGTTGACGACTCAGAATTAATGACAGACAGTGTGGGACATGCTAAATTCTCATTGCCAAATGGAGATTATTCATATACAATTGCAGCTGACGGATACAATAATAGTAATGGAACATTTACTGTAGACGGAGATGCTATTACAATGGATATCAACCTAAATCCTGTTGGTATAAATGGAGTATCATCTACAATTAGAGTATATCCTATTCCAGCAAAAAATAGCGTTGTTGTACAAGGAATCAAATCTAACATCCACATCTATAATTTATCAGGAATGTTGGTTAAAGCAGTTCCAACAAGTGGTGGAAACAGCACTGTTGTTGATGTGTCAGATTTGGCAGCAGGAACATACTTTGTAAGATCTTCAGATAACACAAACGTAGGAACACAAAAACTAATTATTGTAAGATAATTAATGCAAATTAAGATATGAAACAGCGATCTTTAGGGTCGCTGTTTTTTTATACAAATAGTTTGTAGAATACTTAAAATGAACTCTTTAATAAAATAGAATATAGATCAATTCGAGACAGAAAAATAAAAAGTACTTCCTTTGCCAATCTCACTCTCAACCCAAAGCTTACCGCCCAATAATTCAACAATGTTTTTACTAATAGCTAAACCAAGACCAGCTCCCCGGTAAATTCTAGTAGTATCTTCTTCAACTTTAATAAACCGATCAAAAATGTAATCTATTTGATTTTGGTTCATCCCAATTCCTGTGTCTTTTATAAAAAAAGTAATCTTTGGCCCATCTTTTTTTTCCTCTCGTAACCCCAATGTCACACTGCCTTCTTCTGTAAATTTAAAGGCATTATCAATCAAATTAATTATAACTTGTTGCAATCGAAAAGGATCAGTATTTAATTTGATTTCTTCGTTGGGCAAGTCAATTTTTAAGTCCACACTTTCCTTTTGCAATCTAATTCTTTTCTCATCATAAATAGGGATAAGCCTGTCAACAATCTCATTTACAGAAACATTCTCCTTGTTTATTGACAACTGCCCAGACTCAATTTTTGCGATATCAAAAATGTCGTCTATTAATTTCAAAAGTGTCTCTGTGCTATTATTCATGTGAGCGAACATTTCATTTTTCACCTCCTGCTCCACATCAGGGTCTGCCAGCAAATCAGCAAATCCAATTATAGCATTAAGTGGTGTACGAATCTCATGTGACATATTTGTTAAAAATGCAGATTTCAATCGATCTGACTCTTCTGCCTTTTCTTTAGCTGTTTCTAATTCTTTAGTCCGGTCCTTAACAAGACTCTCTAAATTATTTCTATGCTTTTCAAGTTCTTCTTTTTGTGTAAAAAGCACCTCATTTGTTGATGATAATTCTTCGTAAAGCTGCTGAATTTCTTCATTTTGCTCCTTCATCCTTTTATTCTTTTTCTCGATACTCTGCGATTTTTCGAACAATATCTTATTGGTCTTAGATTTTTGAATCCAGCCACGGATAATTAAAACCAAAGAAATGATCAGCAATAAAACACCAAGAATTAAGGAATTGCGAATAACTTTTTGCCTTTTCAATTCCTCCTCCTGCAACAACCTGGAGGCTTCACGCTCTTTTTCGTATTTATAATGATATTCAAGGCCAATGGTTTTTTCCAAATCCTTTTTGCTATAAATACTATCGTTAAGCACTTTATGTTTCTTATGGCTTTGATAGGCTTCTTTATATTTTTCCAGCTTTTCATATATTTTAGCTAGTTGCAAATAGACATCTTTTTGGATGTCGAAATAATCATTATATAAAGCATATTCAAGACTTAATTTTGAATATTCAAGAGCGCTTTGATATTCCCCTAGTAAATAATAAACCGAACCAAAATCCTTGTATAAATAGCTTTGACCATAAATATCTTCGATTTCAATAGCCAATTGAAGAGCCTTTTGTAAATAATCAATTGCAGAATCATATTTTCCCATGTCTCTATAAACTTCTCCAATATTATTAAGGCCTATAGCGACACCTCCTCTAATGCCCAGTTTTCTATCTATTTTTAGAGAACGTTTAAAATAGGTTAGCGCATTCTCTAAGTTCTTTTGCTCGTAATAGATTACCCCAATATTATTTAGCGCAAATGAAATACCCTGCTGATCATCAAGCTCCTCAAAAACCGTTAATGCTTTGCGATAATATTCTAATGCCTGTTTCTGGTTTCCCTGATCACTGTATATAACTCCCATACTATTGAGACAATCAGAGATGCCTTTTTTGTAATCAATTTCTTCACTTATTGTCAGGGATTTTTGATAATACTCCAACGCCATTGGATAGTTAGTTTTCATATCGTAATACAACCCCATTAAACGAAAACTTCTGGCCTGACCCTTTTTAAAATTTAGTTTGTTCGATAATGCTATGGCTTCTTTTGCCAATAATCTTACAGTATCGGTATTTGACAAATAAATACTATAACCCAATTCATTAAGTAGAATTACTCTCGTAGTATCTTTTTGGCTATGTTTGGATAAAAGCAATGATAATGAATCCGCCCTCCGATTTTGACCATGAAGTGTGCAAAATAGAAATACAGTAAAAAGAACCAGAACTATTTGAGAAATAGTCTTCATTTAGTTGATTTATATCTTATAAATTTAAGTTTTTTCACTTAAAAACAATAAACCAACTCTCAAAAAAGCTATTTTTACACAGCAGCAAAAATTATTCATATGAAAACAAAGAGTTTATTCGCAGTTATTTCTTTTCTTATTTTTTCTTTTTTATTGGGGAATATTGCACTTGCCCAGCCATACAAATACAATAAAGATCAAAATCTTTATTATGAAAAAGACAATCCAAACAAAAGATATTCAGGAGAATATAAAGTTTACTTCGGAGGAAAAAAACTAAAAAGAGAAGAGCATTTTAAAAATGGTCATTTAATAAAAAAAATACAATATTTCAGAAATGGAATCATAAGTTATTCATATACCTCAACCGACACAACCAAGCATCAATACGATTCAAAGATTTATGATAGAAAAGGAAATATTTATCGCACAGACCAATATGTTTTTGACACAACTCACGGATATACATCCTTTTATCATAAAAATGGACAAGTGTTCTCAAATATTAAATATGAATATGGCAATCCCATTTGGGAAAAGCATTATCGAGAAGATGGTTCACTGGAAAAAGAATTGTATTTTTTAAATTCTGAAATTGAATACGGTTGGCAATACTATTTAGACACGACAATTATTGGAGTTTGGGACAAAAAGAATGAATTCTTTAAGAAAAAGAAGCGTTCAGAAGTAGATTTCTCTAAAAAGCAACAATGTGAAAATTAAGCAATCTTTTTCAAAATCTTTCCTGCCCGATTTCTAAAACCGGCACTACCTGTATCAAAATTATAATGAAGAATTTCTTTGAGCTCTTGTTGCAGTTCGGGGTATTTTTTAGAAAGGTTGAATACAATTGTCATGCAATGTACACGAACTGCAGCAGGCATTTTCGGGTCCTGAAGCCAGGTTAAAGCAGCATCTAATATGTCAGACTCATAGGCTTCGGGAATTTCCATTTTTGAAATGATATTCCCCAACATGCGGCGTAATGGAACATGTTCCAATTTTGGGAAAAGCCTTGCAATACGATCTTTATATTTTTGAAGCAGTTCTTGATTTAATATACACGCCTCCTCAAAAACCCATGCCGAACGCCACTTGAGAGGGTCTTGAGCATTATTTAGCCAATCCCAAAGCAAATTAAGTTTTTCGGGGTTTTCAATTACATAATTTACCGCCATGGTTTTGGTGGTACGGGATAGGTTGTTGATAATTAAATCTTTTAGGTCTCTATCCTGTTTGGGCATTGAAAATATATCTTGGTTTTACAAACTATATGTCAAACCCAAAGATACAAAATATGGCTGACCAGTACATAATTCCATATTGGCTCCTAATCGATCAGTCAATTTTGTACGCATTCCTAATAGAATAGTTTGTATTGCGATGTCAAAAGGTTTGGTCATCGCAAAGTCTGTGGATAATCTTTCTTCAAAACTGTTGTAATTTGTATAAGCCATATAGTCAACAGCTCCCAATCGCAAACCAGAATACATTTTAATTTTATAATCTAACGCATAATGAACAAGCCCACGAGCAGTATAGGTATTAATGATATACGTTATTTTAAAGTCATCTTGATTTGAACCATAGTTCGAATAATTTAAATACAAAACCTGAGAAGACGCAGCTGCTCCTATACTAAATCTCTTATTTATTTGATAATCATATCCAATAAGAACTACAGGAAGAGCATTTGTGGAAATTTCATTTACAGCAGAACCAACAAGTAATTCCTCAGCAAAACTATATCCAAAATTAAGTGAAATTGAAGACTTATAATCCTCTGATTGTGTCAATCCTATTTTAATAATAAAAAGAAAGAAAATAAAAATAGCTGTTTTTTTCATTTTAGATCATTTTAAAAATGGGCAGATCTATTTATAAATCTGCCCATATAATTTATTAGAATCTGTAGTTAACTCCTAAAGAAAGGTAGTGTGGTGACCCAACACATACTTCCATGTTTACACCAATATTATTGTTAAAATAACCGCGCACCCCAAATAGAACTACCTGTGGCGCAGCACCAAAACCCTGACTAATAGACAACTCAGAATCCGCATCATAGTCTGGATTGTCATAATCTGTAGAAATACTCCAATTTGTAAAACCCATTCTTACACCTGAATACATGTCTAACTTATCATCATTTCCATAATGAAATAATCCACGGAGGGCGAAGTTAGTGCGGGTAATCGAAGTCTTAAAACTATCTCCCATACCTTGATAGTCATTATATTCAACTCCCATAAATTGCACAGATCCGGCCACACCAATACTAAACCATTTAGCCAAACCATAATCATATGTGGCTTGAAAAGCAGGTAGCGAATATGTATTAAAATCGGTATCGGCAGAAGTTTCGATATTCAAGAGATTTCCTACAAGACTAAATCCGGTATTTACAGTTACCGTGCTTTTGTACTCTTCATTTTGAGCAAATACATTGCTTAGTCCAAACAACATAATTGCAATAGCGATAGATAATGTTCTCATTTTCATTGTTTTGAGTTTAAATAATTGTTAGTAGTTTCAATTTGAATGGGTAAAACTACATAATAATTTTTCAAATTTTCTTTATGATTTGTTAATAGGAGTTGGCATTTGATGAAACATAAATATTAGTTTATTAACCGATACTCATTAGGGGAGCAACCTGTCTTCTTTTTAAAGAACAGATAATTTTTAGGTATGAAGTAATAAATAAATTAAGAGCCTAATTCCATATTCCAAAAAACTGTGTAATTCATAATTTCACAATTATTATGATTTAATAAACAAACATGCTAATTTCGCTTTTCTATAACTTTAAGAAATATGGCAAAAATTAGAATAACCAAAGAGTTTAGCTTCGAAATGGCCCATGCGCTGAGAAATTATGATGGCCCATGCAGAAACATTCACGGACATTCATACAAATTATTTGTTACTGTTATTGGCAGTCCAATTTCAGATGATGAAAATGCCAAAAATGGCATGCTAATGGACTTTGGCCAGTTAAAAAAAATAGTAAATAAAAACATTGTGGATGTATATGACCATGCTGTTGTAGTGTATAAAAATGATGACCGCCTAAGCGAAATGCAGAAGGTTTTTGAAAATATTATAGCTGCAGATTATCAACCCACTTGCGAAAATATGGTAAGCGACTTTGCTGCTGTCGTCAACAAAGAGTTGCCCGAAGGATTAACGGTATTTAGCATTCGATTATACGAAACGGCCACCAGCTATGCTGAATGGTATGCAATGGATAATGAGTAATTCCCTGTGTTTTTAGCTATAATTTGAATTATATAAAAGTGTACACAAATCAAAATAAATAGAATACAGAATAATCTGTGGTTTATTCTGAATTCTAAATTCTTTTAATAATTAAGATGAACACCGCACCTTTAACACATCACAACAAACATTAAGACAACAAAATACATGACTATGTCTAAACCAAAGCTTTTCCTACTCGACGCTTATGCGTTAATTTACAGATCATATTTCGCCTTCATTAAAAATCCACGAATTAACAGCAAGGGAATGAATACCTCAGCCTCTTTTGGGTTTATGAATATTCTGAATGAACTACTTAGAAAAGAAGAACCCGATCACATTGCAGTGGTTTTTGATGTAAATAAGCCCACTTTTAGGCACGAAATGTATAAGGAATACAAGGCTAATCGTGAAAAAATGCCCGAAGAGTTGCGTGAAAACATTCCTTATATTCGAGATATGATAAAAGCCATGAACATACCCCTTATTGAGCAGGAAGGTTACGAGGCTGATGACGTAATTGGAACATTGGCCAAAAGATTAGAAAAAGAAGGCGTGGATGTTTTCATGATGACTCCGGATAAAGATTACGGTCAGTTAGTAAGTCAAAACATCAAAATGTACAAGCCAAAACGATTTGGACAAGGCAT
Source organism: Salinivirgaceae bacterium (assembly GCA_002869335.1). GTDB lineage: Bacteria > Bacteroidota > Bacteroidia > Bacteroidales > Salinivirgaceae > Salinivirga. Next base: position 54,031 of record PKTE01000057.1, read on the forward strand.
TGACATATTAGGTGTTGAAGAAATTAATGAAAAATATAAATTAAAAGAACCCACACAACTAATTGATATTTTGGCGCTATGGGGAGATGCATCAGACAACATACCCGGCGCGCCAGGAATTGGAGAAAAAACCGACATAAAACTAGTTGGCGAATATGGATCAGTTGAAGGAATTTATGAACACATTGAAGATCTAAAAGGCAAACAAAAAGAGAAACTGATTGAAAATAAAGAACAGGTAATGCTTTCCAAAGAACTGGTTACCATCAACATTGATGTGCCTTTGGATCAGGATTATTCTGATTTAGAGCGCAAAGAGCCAAATGCTGAAGCATTAGAGAAAATATTCGACGAGCTCGAATTCAGAAACCTAAAAGCACGTGTTATTCCGCAAAAAGCAGCTCCAGCACCAAGTGCTCAGGGATCATTATTTGATGCAATGCCGGAAGAAGAAGAAACCTATTCTGATTTAGACAGTTTGCAATCCATTGAAACTGATTATAAACTAATCATTACTAAAAAGGACACCGAAGAATTTGCCGAGCTTCTGAAAAAGCAAAAAGCATTCTGTTTCGACACCGAAACGACCTCGGCAGAACCTATCAAAGCAGAATTAGTAGGCATGTCATTTTCGTGGGAAAAACGAAAAGCATTTTACGTAAGCATTAAGGGCAACGACTTGGATTTAAACACAATAATTGATCTATTTAAACCAATACTTGAAGACATTGGGGTTGAAATAACTGCACAAAACGCCAAATACGACATGCTTGTAATGCGCAAATATGGGGTGCAATTAAGCCGCAATCTATTCGACACGATGATTGCCCACTACCTGATTCAACCTGAGTTGCCACACAACATTGACTCCATTGCAGAACGATATTTACAATACAAAAAAGTAACCACCGAATCGCTAATAGGTAAAAAAGGTAAAAATCAAATCAGCATGGCGCAGCTTAACCCTGAAAAGGTGAAAGATTATGCCTGCGAAGATGCAGATATCACTTATCAACTTAAGCCCCTCCTTGAAAAAGAACTCGAAGATCATAATCTTACTAAACTTTTCCAAGAAGTTGAAATGCCTTTAATTAGCGTATTGGCCGACATGGAGTTTTATGGGGTGAAAATTGACAGTGAAGCGCTTAAAAACATTGCCAACGAACTCCGGGAAGAGTTAATTGAGCTGGAAAAAAACATCCACCAAATGGCAGGAATGGAGTTCAACATTGCCTCACCCAAACAGTTGGGCGAAGTTCTTTTTGAGCGATTAAAAATTACAGACAAACCGAAGCGCACTAAAACGAAACAATACGCAACCGGTGAAGATGTACTTTAAAAACTGGCTGACAAACACGAAATTGTGCCTGCTATTTTGGAATTCAGAGGTTTAAACAAATTACTCAACACATACGTAGAGGCTTTGCCTAAGTTGGTAAACAGTAAAACCGGAAAGATTCACACTTCATACAATCAGGCCGTAACAGCCACGGGTCGTTTAAGCAGTACCAACCCGAATTTACAGAATATTCCAATTCGCGACGACAAAGGAAAAATAATGCGAAAGGCATTTATACCAAGCGATGACCAGCACATTTTACTGGCAGCGGATTACAGTCAAATTGAGTTGCGCATTATGGCACACCTGAGTGAAGACGAAGCTATGCTAGAAGCATTCCAAAACGATGAAGACATCCATCAGAGTACGGCAGCCAAACTCTTTAAAGTTAAGCCTGACGAAGTAACACGCGAACAACGTGGTCAAGCAAAAGGAGCCAACTTTGGAATTATTTATGGTATTTCAGCATTTGGATTGGCACAAAACACAGGCATGTCAAACAAAGATGCTAAAGCACTTATCGACAGCTACTTTGAAACCTATCCCAAGGTAAAAGCATACATGGATGCCAGCATTGCCAAAGCACGCGAAGCGGGTTATGCTGAAACTATCATGGGGCGTAAACGGTTTTTGAAAGACATCAATTCTGCCAATGGTGTTGTTCGGGGAGCAGCAGAACGCAATGCTATCAACGCACCCATTCAGGGCTCATCTGCTGATATGATAAAAGTGGCTATGGTAAAAATCAATCAGACCATTAGAGAACAGGGCCTCAAAAGTCGCATGATTATGCAGGTACATGATGAGGTTATCATTGATGCTGAAAAAAATGAAATTGAAAAAGTAAAAAATATAGTATTGGAATCAATGCAAAAAGCAATTCCTCTTAAAGTGAAAATGAAGGTTGACATGAATACCGGAAATGACTGGCTAGAAGCACACTAACATTAAACAAATGAAAAAAATAATTATTGGTTTATTAGCAATTTTACTGTTCAACATAAACAGTATTGCACAAGAAAAAAATGAAACTTCCATCGCGTTCTACAATTTAGAAAATCTATTTGACACCATTGATTCAAATGCCAAGGGTGATTTTGACTGGACTCCAGGTGGAAATAAGATCTGGAACACAGAACGCTACACTAAAAAACTAAAAAATCTGGCCTCTGTAATTGAGAAGCTCGATGGAGATGAAAACCTTCCTGGTCCAGACTTATTGGGATTTTGCGAGGTTGAAAACCGCTCCGTTGTAGAAGACCTCATCAAGACAAGCCCCATTGACAAAGCCAATTACGGAATTGTTCATTATGAGGGATCTGACAAACGAGGAATCGACGTGGGTTTATTGTACAGAAAAGACAACTTTGAGGTTACCCACAGTAAAAGCTATAAGCTTATTTTTGAAGGAGAAGACTATCATACCCGAGAACAACTCATGGTAACCGGGAAACTTTTTGGCGAAAAAGTTAATATAATTGTCAATCACTGGCCTAGCCGTAGAGGAGGTCCGGAAAAAAGTGAATACCGAAGGGTGCATGCCGCAAAATTAACCAAATCAATTGCCGACTCCATCAAGAATGCTGACCCAAAGGCAAAAATCATCATAATGGGTGATTTTAACGACGATCCTATTAACAAAAGCATAAGTGAAGTACTAGGAGCCACATCTGACGAAAAAGCCCTTAAAAAAGCTGGATTTTACAATCCGCTCGCTAAAAAACTAACCAAGACTGAAGGTTCTTTATGTTACAGAGATATTTGGTATTTATTCGATCAGATATTAATTACACCAAACATGATTTCCGGTAAAGGTATTCAATATAATTCAGCACAATTATTTAACGATGAAAGCATACAGGTTCA
>PKTE01000331.1 GCA_002869335.1 Salinivirgaceae bacterium
AGTTTTTAAACATTTTACAGAAAGCTTTGTCTTTTTTTCGACGCTCAGCAACTGTTGATTCAAAGTGATCTTTTTCACGTTCCATTTTTAAATAATTTTCATATGAATCCGCATCTATTTCACCTTGATTTACAAGTTCTATAACTGCACAACCATCTTCATTTGTGTGAGTACAGTCGCTATATTTACAATTTACTGAAGCTTCATTGATTTTTTCAAAGGTTGCTTCTAATCCTTCTGTAGCATCCGTAATGCCCACTTCGCGCATGCCGGGGTTGTCAATGAGTAATCCACCTTCTTCGAGCACTATAAGTTCACGATGAGTAGTTACGTGCTTACCCCTTTGGATTGTTTCATTAATATCTCCAGTGCTCATCGTTTCACTACCCGCCAATTTATTAATCAAGGTTGATTTGCCAACCCCAGATGAGCCCAAAAGGCAATACGTGCAACCTTTTTTAATCAACTTTTGGATATTAGCAAGCCCATCTCCGGTCAGATTGCTCGAGGAAATTACTGGTACATCGTGAATTTGACTTTTTACTTTTTGTAATAGTTCTTGTTGCCTTTCTCCCTCAATAAGATCAATCTTATTCAGAATGATAATGGGAGCAACTTTTCCACTATGGCAAATCGTAAGGTAGCGTTGCAGTCTATTGATGCTAAAGTCTCGATCTACAGCCTGCACAATTAAGGCATAATCAATGTTGGTAGCAATGAGTTGTTTTTCTCCAAATTTATTTACTGATTGCCTCTCCAATCTGGTCTTACGTGGCAGAATTTGGTGAATTAATGCTTTGCCCTCGTCAAATTCCATCATGGCTACCCAGTCGCCAACCGCCGGAAAATCTGCTCTGCTTTTTGCTGTAAACCTAAGGTTTCCTAGTATTTCAGCATCATAGATGTTGTCAGTCGTACGAACTACATATCTTTCTTTGTGTTCAGCAACTACACGACCAATGATAAAATCAGTAAGATTGTTTTCTTGTATATAATTTTCTAGATCAGTATAAAATCCTAAATCTGTAAGTTTCATTTTAGTTTGTTTTTATGGCTTTAAAAGTTGATTCTTGCCATGCTATACAATTTACGGCAATATTCAAAAAGCTCAAAATTGAAAATATAATTATTTGTTGAAGAGGATTCTCTTCAAGTAAGATTGAAGGGTCGACAGGTTTGTAAAAATATGAACCTGTCTGCTATACCTACGCTAGTTGACTAATAGTTGTTTTAATCATAAGTTGCGAAAGTATTAAAATTTTCAATTTAATGCAAGTGATTTGTTTTGAATGGTTTATTAATAATCTGAATTATGTATATTATATCGATCTATTGCTTATAAAAAAAGAAACTATCCATTTGGGTTAGGATAGTTTCTTGGCTAAGAATATAATTTTGATGCTGAGCAAATTCAATATATAATAGCGGAGAGATTAAGGAATTTATAACCGTTAATTATTAGCATCATTTATATTCTTATTACGGGGGCGTCCGTAATGCTGTGCCAGCTTCCCTGTTTATCCATATAGTCATAGTTTGCAATTCCGCTCTTCCAATTGTCGGCCAAAATAAGCCTCAGGTGAAAAATTGGTTTGGCAGGCCTTTCTAATCCTGATTCATCTATATATTTATATTTGGGGTATCCATCTGCTGTTATTAAAATATGACAGGAATCAGGGGCGATACATACATATTTGAATGTGCCTTTTAGACTGTTTACTATATTGATTGGTGGTGTTTTGTATATTTTAATCTCAGTATCACCTTTCAAACTGTCATTTGGCGTTTGGGCTGTTAAACTTATTATGAATTTATTGTTCAATGGCTGATTCATTCCAACAAAATATTTTGCCAAAAAAACGTCTGTTTTCTCTATGGTCATTTGATCTTCCATTGTAGTAATATTAATTTGCTTTTAACGGTACTGTAAATTTCGGAAGACTATTTGGAATATTTTACAGGGTAAACCCCTGTTTTATCAAAACAGGGGTTTACCCTTGGTTCGAGATGGGTAGTTCTCTTGGTGTCTTAAAATGTGGGGGGGGGTATGGCTATGTGGTTGTGTTGCTTAAATTGAAATCTTTAAGATTAATGAGATTATTCTGAATGGCATAAATAACTAATCCAGCTAGATTTTTTACGCCGGTTTTTAGAAATAGATTAGTTCTGTGTCCTTCAACGGTCTTTTTTGTAATGTTGAGTTTGTCGGCAATTTCTTGTGCGGTATATTGGTGACAGATTAGTTCGAGTATCTCTTGTTCCCGCGTGGTAAGATTATTCTCGTCCAATACAGGTTCCGGGGCACTGCTTGATATTTGGTTGCGCATGATATCTATTTGTTCTTCGGTAAAATAGTATCCTCTTGTATTAACAGATTCAATTACATCAACTACATATTTAGGTGCTACTCCTTTTGGTATAAATGCATTTACACCAACTTTCATCATATAACCCATAAAAGAGGTTTTATAGTGAGACGAAATGGTTATTACTTTTACTTCTGGATGTGTTTTTTTTAATTCTGTTACGGTTTCAATTCCATTCATGTTCTTCATGCGAAGGTCAATCAACGCTATATCCGGTATTTCCTCTGTAACTAATAGTTTTTCAATGAATTCAGAACCATCAAATGCAGTAATGACAACTTTGTAGTTCTCAATAGTTGACAGAAATTGCTCTAATAATTTCACTACTAATTCTTCGTCGTCTACTATAGCAAGTTTAATTTCTTCTTTTCCCATCTTACAATTTTGTTAAGTTAAACCCGAAAATTAGCGTTGTGCCTTTATTAATAGATGATTTTACTTTATAACTACCATTTAAAAATTGGGTGCGAATAAGCATATTGTTTAGTCCCAGCCCCTGTTTTTGTTTTTCAGTTTCAAACCCTTTTCCGTCATCGCTTACTTTAAGTACTATGTAATTCTCAGTAATCTTCAAGTCTACTGTAATTTGCTTTGCGTCAGCATGTTTTAAAATATTACTAATAGCTTCCTGAAAAATTCGAAATATTTGAAGTTTTGGCTCTACGGTTATTTCATCTGAAGATTTGTTAGATACATTAAACTCAATTTTATATTTGCTTTGCAAAGGATGAAGAAAACCGGAAATGAGTTCTTTTAGATCTGTTTCTTCAAGCATGGGTGGGGTTAAGTCATGAGAAATTTTTCTGGCCAGTTTAATGCTGTCAGATAATAACTCGCCAGACGTTTTTACATGTTCCTTGTCACCTGTAGAAAGCAACAATACTATTGTATTAAGCTTTGAAATTAATCCATCATGAAGTTCCGAAGCAATTCGCTTACGTTCACGCTCCTGGGTGATGACACTTTTTTCAAGTAATTCTTTTTGGTGCTTAACGCTCATGTCCATTTGTTGGTTTTGTTCATGTATTAAGCGTTTAAAGTAAAGTCGCATAAAAATGACTATGAATACCGATAATGCAACGAAAACTAAAAAGACAATTGCCAGTCCTATCGCAAAGAATTCTGGGTTTTTCCATGTTTCCATAATAGAAATGTTAAAGCCATATAAAATAAAACATTTACAATTGCATGAAACTGCCAAAAGTAGCCCACAATCTGTAAGCTATTGTTGACCAGAAAGTTAATGGCAATGTAGTTTAAGAGTGTAGTAACATAATATGCAAGGATAACGAAACTAAGGTTTATTTTATGAGGTTCAATTTTTTTAGATTTATCCTGTAATGTATTTATAATGTAAAATGCACTATAAGTGATTATAGATAAGTTGGTTAATACCTTTCCGTATGAGAAAAAACTTGCTGCGTTTTGATTAAAATATGATGTAATCCCTTCTATTATTAATACAATAGAAATAATTGAAGCTATGATTAAAAATAGATTTTTGTTTTGTGGTGAAATGAGTTTAAAAAATAGTATTGAGAATATTGTAAACTCAAATAATCCATATATAGGAACAAGATAAAGGTTATAATCAGAATTATAAATGTTAAAGATCTGAATAATAAAACTTCCCAAAACAAATATTCCTAGTAGGTTATATTCAAATGATGATCGTTTATGGAATATTGCAAATAGCAATATTCCTGTAACTTGGAAGAAAAAAACAGCGTAAATACTAATAAGATATAACAAACTCATAATTGTTAACTTTTACGGCCATGTAGGCAAATCGCAATACGGTGGACAAGGTTTAACTAAATTTTCCACTTTTAAATCACCGGTACCTTTTATCGAACTTGTTGACCATAAAATTAAATCTGTGTCATAACCGGAGTTGTCCAGTGAAGGTTTTAAACCAATTACAGCAAGCACTTCATCTACATTGGAATTCTCAAATGCGTTCTTTAAACTCTCAAATGGGATTTTAAATACTTTTGTAACTCCTTTTGCATCTGGAGTTGTTGATGTTTGTTCACCAATCCATGAATCCATCATAATATCCCAGCGCATAACTCTTTTAAGCGCATCATTGACTTCTATATTTCCAGCTTTTATGTCCATTAAAAAGTCTGGGCTATTTACGTCGAAATCCTTAACAAAGTCTTTTACAAAAGTATATGGCAAGGTTTTATCATCCAGAGGTTTTTGGGCTGATTCGCTGTCAATAAGAACGAATTTGAAAACATCCTTAAAATCACCACCATAAGCATAAATCCATTCTGGTTTTACTTTTAGTTCACCCCATTTCTCAAAATCAAGTCGGCTAATTTTAAAAAACGACCCTTTTCCAAGCAGAATTTTCGCTTTTTCTCCGTCAGTTCTTTCTTTTGACCATAAGTTAATGGCTTCTTTTATTTCTTCAATTGCTGTCATGATTATAATTTATTAGGTTTTTATAAGCTATCCAAAGTTAATGTTTTATTCCTATTAAAGAGTAATAAATCGTAATTACCATATTTCCATACTATTTCAGCGTTATAGCATTTTGAGAGATAAGGCTGTGCCTGAAAAAAGTAGTTTTAAACAAAAAATGATTACCTTTGTTGTTGTAAACAAATGTTGTTGATTCTGAAATTATATGGATATTTATACAAACATACACGCTAAAGCTTATTTTAATTTATTAGCCACTGGAAGTTGGGTAGAAGAACAAATCAAAAAAGCACTTAAGCCTTTTGATCTTACTCATGCTCAGCTTAATGTATTGTATGTGCTTTTTGAAAATGACCCTAATCCGGTTTCTCCCAGTGATATAAAACCAAGAATTCTTGTGAGTAATCCCGATGTAACCAGATTGTTAGACAGATTAGTAAAGAAAGAAATAATTAACAGGAATACATGTTCTGAAAATCGCAGGAAAATTGATATTACATTAACGGAAAGAGGTAAGGCCCTTTTTGTAGAGGCTCATGAATCAGCTCGTATGGCAGTAAATGATTTTTTTCAGCAAAAGATTTCTGAAGAAGAGGCCACAGAGTTGAGAAGAATTTTACATAAAATTCGAGAATAATATTTTTTTAGCTAAACAATTGTTGTAAACAAACGTTGTCTTAAACAATAAATAATATAAATTAAATTAGAAATTATGAAAACGATCAAATTCATTGGAGCATTAATATTAGCCTTTACAAGTGTTTTGGCTATGGCTCAAAACGCAGATGTGAATATAAATGACTCTAAAATCAAATGGGAAGGCAAGAAAATTGGTGGCGCTCATGACGGTTATATTAAACTAAAGAGTGGAAATATTGAAATGAATAATGGAGATATTGTATCCGGTAATTTTGTAGTGGATATGAATTCAATTACAAATACCGATCTTGAAGATCCTACTTATAATCAAAAGCTGGTTGGACATTTGAAATCAGATGATTTTTTTGGAGTAGCAACTTACCCTGAAGCGAAATTTGTAATTGCGTCCACAGATATTAAAAATGGAAAAGGGATGGTTACTGGTAATATTACCATTAAAGGGAAAACCGAATCTATTACCTTCCCGGTTGAGAGAACAGGTAAAGATTATACAGCAAAGATTGAGATTGACCGTTCAAAATTTGACGTACGATATGGTTCATCGTCTTTTTTCAGTGGTTTAGGAGATAAAGCCATCGATGATATTTTTACTCTAAAAGTGCTATTGGTGCTTGATATGAACACAACTACAACAATGAAATAATAACACCTTTGAATATGAATACTCCAATTAAAAGCATTCAGCCTTTACATTCACCATGGAAGACACAGGATCCATTTATATTTTGTGCTTATCATAACGATGAATTTCCGGGTGGAAATGATGAAATGGGTCCCAATGTCTCCTTGGCTGGCAGGAGCATAGGACAGGATTTTGCCGGGAAAGACGGATGGAATATGTATCATGGGACGCGTATCCCTGGTTTTCCCGGGCATCCGCACAGCGGGTTCGAAACAGTAACCATTGTAAATAAAGGTATGGTAGATCATTCTGATTCGCTTGGTGCTGCTGGTCGTTTTGGTGATGGTGATGTGCAATGGTTAACTGCGGGTCGGGGAGTTCAGCATTGTGAAATGTTTCCCTTATTAAACCGTGATAAAAATCCATTTGAGCTTTTTCAGATTTGGTTGAACTTGCCAGGTAAAAGTAAAAAGGCTAGTCCCCATTATAAAATGCTTTGGAGTGAGGATGTTCCGGTTATTAATGTAAAAGATGATAATGGAAAGTCAATAGAATTGAAGTTGGTGGCAGGTGATTACGGTAAACATAAAGCACTTGCCCCAACTCCTGATTCATGGGCAGCTGATCCAGATAACGAAGTAATTATTTGGACGCTTAAACTAGAACCCAATGCCTCTATGTCAATACCAGTTTCAAACAAAGAGGTAAATAGAACTTTATTCTTTTATAATGGAGATTCGTTTAAGATTAATAGCGAAGTTGTTGAAAGCAATAAATTGGTTGAATTGGATGCCAGTATGGAAACAACTATAGAAAATGGCGCTGCTGAAGGTTATTTTCTGCTATTACAAGGTCGCCCTATGAATGAACCCGTAATGCAACATGGCCCATTTGTAGCCAATGATAGAGCCGGTTTGCAGAATATATTTAAAGATTTTCAGGAAACACAATTTGGAGGATGGCCTTGGCCGTCAATGGAAAATGTACATGATCGTGACAAAGGCCGGTTTGCTATTTTTCCAGATGGTACTGAAGTGGTAAAATAGGTTTAATTTATCGCCGGAAAACTTAAATATACTATGGTTCCTTTATTTCGCTCAGAAGTGAAATTAATGGAACCATTCATTTTTTTGATATTTGAATGTGCAATACTTAAGCCCAATCCGGTTCCTTTTCCCGGGTCTTTGGTAGTGAAAAAGGGATCTAAAATGTGAGGAAGGTCGTGTTCACAAATTCCACATCCATTATCTTTAATTTCAATCTTAATGCTTCCGTTTTCAGTATAAGTTCTGATATCTATTTTACCTTCATTTTCTATAGCTTGAATAGCATTTAAAAGCAGGTTTAAAAAAATATGGTGTAGGTTGCCAGCGTTTCCATTAACAATGGGTTCTTGATCAGTAAAATCTTTTGTGACTTTTATATTATTATTTAATTGGTGTTGAAGTATTACCAAATTATTTTCAATTATTGAATGTATGTTACAATGCTCCCAGGCAGATGTTTCACTCCTGCCAAATTCACTGAGCCCTTTTACAATGCTGTTGGCTCGTTCTATTCCCACTTCAATGGAATGAAGATATTTCTGTAGTTCATCAGAAGTTGGATTGTTGTTGTTAAGATGGTTTTTGATTCCCACATATCCTCCCATGATGTAATTTAAGGGATTATTAATTTCATGAGCCACGCCAGAAGTTAATATACCTAATGATGCCATCTTCTCAGCTTGAATAAGTTGTGATTGTGTGGTTTGTAAGTTATTTAGGGTAGCTTGTAACTCTTCTTTTTGTTGTTGAATAATTACGTTTTTTTCTAATAAATCTGAATTGATTGTATGCAGTTATTCATTGGCATTTTTTAGTTCCTGAGTGCGTTGAATTACAATTTCTTCAAGATTATCTTTGTGCTTTCTAAGATCTTCGTGCAAGAGTGAGTTCTCAATAGCAACAGAAAGTTGATCGGCTATTCCCTGGCCAGTTTTTATTTCTGCTTCCGTGTATTTTCTGTTTTTGTTGCAGGTACTTAGAATTAATACACCTAACACCTTATTGTTTTGCACAAATGGAAAATACAAAATGCTGCGTAAGTTGCGCATATTAACAACTTCTTTTTCAGCTGGCGACAAAACAGCAGTAGTGGCATCTGCAATAACTTGTGGTTTTTGTGTTAAAATAGCACTTTCTATGGTTGGATGATGTCTTAACTTTGCTCGCCTCAGCGAGTCTGGCATCTCAGGTGGAAGTGGAGGTGTGGTAACTGCAAGTTTTATTTCATCTTCTCCCTCCAGAACGTAAATGGCTCCGGTTTCAAACTCATATAGCTTTGATATTCCATCGCTGATAATTTGCAAAACCTTTTCATAGTCAAGTGTCCCTATAATTTTTTGCGTGATATCAATTAGTGCATGTGCCAGTTTTATGCTGTACTCTTTGTTTGTATCATTAGGTAGAATGAGATTTTTCATGCTTTAAAATACAAAAAAACGAAAATCCAGTTAATAGTTTTTTTGTTAATGTTTTGTGAATAAGGTTATTAATAATTGTTATAAATAAGGTTTTGAGTTTTTGGAATAAGGGTTGAGTTTTATTAACAATGGCTTATAATAAAGTCTAAATATTGGCATAAAAAAAAAGCAGAACCAATTGGCTCTGCTTTTCATGTATTATAAAAATGTGAAATTAGTCTTTCACAATTGTCATTTCGTCGATAAGGTTTGTAGCACCTGCGAATTTGTCAATTACGAATAGTACGTAACGAATATCTACACAGATTGTACGCTGCAAGTCTGGCTCAAAAGCGATATCACCACTCATTGCTTCCCAGTTTCCGTCAAATGCAATACCGATTAATTCACCGTTAGCATTCATAACAGGGCTGCCAGAGTTACCACCAGTAATGTCGTTGTTAGTTAAGAAACCTACAACCATTTCACCATTCTCGTTTGCATAACGACCATAATCTTTGGCTTCGTATAGCTCTTTTAATTTTGGTTTTACATTAAACTCGCGCACAGAATTGTCCTCTTTTTCCATTACACCTTTTAATGTAGTGTAGTAGTTATAAGTTACAGCATCAGCTGGCTTGTATCCACCTACAGTACCAAAAGTAATTCTCATTGATGAGTTTGCGTCTGGGTAGTAACTTTTCTTTGGATTCATTTCCATTAATCCTGCAACGAAGAGGCGCTGTCCTTTTTCGTAATCTGTTCTGTTACCCCAAATGGCAGCACCCATCATGCGGTAAGTTTGGTAAATTTCAGTTCCTGCAATGTATGCTGGATCATTTTGCAATGGTTCTAATGTTGGATTTTCAAGGTATGCATTAAGTTTTTCTTTTGAAACAAACATAGAATTGGCAAATACATTATCTACCCATGCCTTAATTTCCTCTTTAGTGTTTAGATTTTTCACAAAAGCAGGGTGCTTAGAAGTGTCAACCATTTCTTTATACACTTCAATCATGGCAACCATAACTTTTTTATCTAAAGCTGGTTCGTAATCTTTATAAAACCCTTCACTTGCGTTTGCAATTCTAGTTTTGTAATTATCGATTAACTCAGTACTGTCGGGATTAGTTTTGAGGGCTCTTTCTAATCCTGCTCCTGTTCTGTAAGCCTGAAAAAGTAGTTCTGTACAACCCATTAAAGTTTCATAAAATACTGTAAAGTCTCCCTGTGTCTGAGCAGTAGATTCCTGATAGTTTTTAAGCAATTCAAGAGCTTCGCCGTATTTTTTCTGACGTTTTTTCTTTTTGTTTACCCACTCTGTAAATTCAGCTTCAAGTGCCTCTTTTTTACCTACAACGTCAAGTGCTTTTAAGCCTTTATTTTGTCCAATTGAGTATTTCCAATAGTTGGCAGAGCGAGCAAATTTTGAAGCATACTTGATACGAACTTCGTCGCTTTTGTCCATATCTTTTTTCCAAATATCTTGTTTAATTCCACGGATTTTAGCGCGATACTCGTTTGTATATTCCATAGTGTTTTTAACGCCCCATGAAGTTAAGTAACGATCTGTTGATCCTGGGTAACCCATAATCATTGCATAGTCACCTTCTTTCACACCATTCAAAGAAATTTTCAAATGGCTTTTAGGTTGGTAAGGCTTGTTTTCCTCTGAAAAAGGAGCTGGTTTTCCATCTGGTCCTGCATATACACGGAACATTGAAAAGTCACCAGTATGACGAGGCCACATCCAGTTGTCTGTGTCTGATCCAAATTTACCAATTGATTCTGGTGGAGCACCCACAAGACGTACATCTAAAAAGTCTTCGTAAATGAAAAGGATGTATTGGTTTCCTTTTAGCATGGCCTGAACACGACCACGATAATGACTGTCTTTTGTTGCTTCAGTAACAACAACTTTTCTTAGTGAGTCAATGGCAGCCTGACGCTTACCTTCTTCCATATCATCTTTAATGTCGCCAAGAATTCTTTCAGTAACATCTTCAGCTCTAATTAAGAATGAAGCAGTTTTACCTGGGTTAGGTAATTCTTCAGCAAATGAAGAAGCCCAGAATCCTTCTGTTAAATAATCGTGCTCAACAGTACTGTGCTCTTGTATTTCTCCATATGCGCAGTGGTGGTTTGTAAGTAATAAGCCTTGTTCTGAAACAACTTCAGCAGTACATGAACCACGGTCAAGTGCTACGATAGCATCTTTCAAACATGCCTGGTTTATGCTGTAAATGTCTTCAGCAGAAAGTTTAAGACCCATCTCGGTCATTTTGCCAATGTTGAGTTTTTCAATCAACAATGGTAGCCACATACCCTCGTCTGCTCTTACTTGAGCAACTTGAACTAAAAGGGTAAGTCCCATAAAAATTGCAAGAATTTTTTTCATAATGTATTTAATAGGTTTAATTTTTTATTTTTCGCAAAATTAGTACAATGCGTATTCAATCCAAATTAACTGCTAAAAACAAACGTTTGCGTTCGATTGTGAACAGTTAATTATCCTCTTGCGCAGAAGTTTAACGAAATGAATGTCTAATTGTTTAAACTGACTGAAGTTTCACATTTCACAGTTTATTTACCTTAAAATAACTAATTGTGCGTAATTTTACATTTTAAAGGATAAAAAAATGAAGGATATACGAGAACTAACGAATGAAGAGTGGGAAGTGTTTTTAAGGAATGGGAAGCATCCTAGGTTTAGGAGAAAGCAAGTGGAGCAATGGTTGTGGGAAAAAGGCGTGTCATCTTTTGAGGAAATGCGTAATGTTCCAGCTGCTCTTATTGAGGGGCTTCAAAATGAGTTTGTGATTAAAAAAACCGTTTTGGAAGATACACAGGAAGCTGTTGACGGAACTATTAAGGCAGTATTTCGTTTTCATGACGATAAAATTGCCGAGGGCGTTTATATCCCTTCAAGTAATCGTGTTACAGCCTGCGTTTCATCCCAAACTGGCTGTAGTTTGAATTGTGCTTTTTGTGCTACTGGACGGTTGCATAAAAATCGTAATCTTACAGCAGGTGAGATTTACGATCAGGTTTATCGTATTAAGAAAATGGCTGAGGAAAAGGGTAATGGCCTTACTAATATTGTCTATATGGGCATGGGCGAGCCTTTGTTGAATTACGATAATGTGCTGGAATCAATTAATCGTGTAACAGGTAAGCCAGGACTTGAAATGTCGCCATCTCGTATTACACTTTCTACTGCAGGAATTGTGCCCGGAATAAAGCGTTTGGCAGATGATGAGGTGCGTTTTAATTTGGCGATATCTCTGCATTCGGCAAAAGATAAAACCAGAGATACTCTAATGCCAATCAATAAAAAATATAACCTAAAAGAGCTCTCAGATGCTATTAAATATTTTTATAAAAAAACGGGTGAGCGAATTACTTTTGAATATTTGATGCTGAATAACGTAAACGATTCGGTAGAAGAAGCAGAGTCTTTGGCTGATTATTGTAAGGCCTTTCCGGTTAAGATAAATCTAATTGAATATAATCCAGTACCGGAGTTTGATTTCTTACCCTCTACGGCAGAAAGGTTAAAGCGATTTGAAACACATTTGCTGAATAAGAATATGATTGTAAATATTCGTCGGAGCAGAGGTAAGGAAATAGCAGCAGCCTGCGGACAATTAGCCAATAGGCATACAAAGAAATAGATTTTCCTGATCATTATTCAGTTTGAATTTGATTTACAATTATTATGAGTAAAAAAGTACAATTAATATTATCAAGCGGCGGTGCTAGGGGTTTGGCGCAAATTGGTGTTATTCAGGCGCTTGAGGACAGTGGCTATCAAATTGAGAAAGTGGCTGGCAGCAGTGCCGGGGCACTTATTGGTGGTTTTTATGCTGCAGGCAAACTCGATGTTTTCACAGAGTGGGTAAAAGATCTGAATAGGATGGATGTAATGCGCTATTTCGATGTGCATTTGAATTCACGAGGATTTATAAAGGGCAAAAAAATAATGAAGGAGTTGGAGAAAATGTTGGGGAATCCTAAAATTGAAGACCTTGATATTGAGTACAAAGCAGTTTCTTCTAATATAATTTCGCATGAGCCAGTTTGGTTTGAAAAAGGGAGTTTGCTGGAGGCTATTCGGGCATCGATATCAATTCCAGGTGTTTTTACACCAGTTAAACACGGTGAAGGTATGTTGGTTGATGGGGCCATATCAACACCTCTGCCAATGAATGCTTTCGAAAGAAAAAAGGATGAGAAAATGGTAGCAGTCAATTTGAATGCTATGACTGAGTATAAAGCTCCGCAAGATTTGCCTGATGAGAAACACCGAGAAGGATTGGTAGAGAATTTCTATCAATGGCGTGAGAAAGCTCGGAAATTGTTTAATGTGAATAAAGAGAAATCAGATAAAAAGCCAGGGATGTATGGAGTGCTTTTCCGCTCCTTTGAAATGATGCAAGAGTCATATACTTTGGAACTGATAAAAACTTATAAACCTGATATATTAGTTGAATTGTCACGCGAATCAGCTGACACTTTTGAATTTAATAAAGCAGAAGAACTTATTGCGTAC
>PKTE01000180.1 GCA_002869335.1 Salinivirgaceae bacterium
AATATTATTTACTCCTAAACTTTTGCCAAGTCTTCTTGATGGAACCGGACCAAAAACAATATTATTCATTTTCATTTAATAAAATTATTGAACATATGTTCAATTTGCAAATATTTTAATGAAAAGATGAAAAAAATCCACATATCTTATTCAACTGTTATTCAGCGATTTAAAAAATACCTTAAAAAAACTTTATATGTTTTTGTCACACTTTATTTTTCATATCGTCATTAAGACAGAAACCCAAAAAATTAAATTTTAACTTAAAACCTAAACCCATGAAAAAATTAGTAACAATTACAGGAACAATTCTTATCGCACTGTTATTCAACGTATCAACCAGTTTTGCTTTCCCAGCGATATCAGCTACAGCTAACTCAGAAAAAGAATTATCTCAAGCTATACACCAACTGGTAAAATTCCCATCACAGGGAGTAGATCAAGGAAAATCTGGTTATGTTTTAACTTCTTTTAAAGTTAATAACCAAGGACAAATTGAAGTGAAAGAAATTAAAGGAACAAGGTTATATAAAACTTATGTTCAAGAGCAAATGGAAAAGATCTCAGTAGAGAACTCAGACCTCTTTGGTAAAAATTTCCAAATTAAAATCTATTTTGATTTTCAAGAGAAATTCAATTAATCATATTGAAATCTCACTCAGAAAGCCGGATCTATTCCGGCTTTTTTTATGCAAAAAAATTCACTTAAAACAGAATTCATAAATTATAATTAATTACAATTCAATATTAAGTTGAACAACTATTTCATTCGAAATGATATAGATGTTATAACCTGAAATCTACATTTAATCAAAAGGTGAACTAAAACAAACACACGTGTTCATTATCGAACACAAACACACATACGATACAATTCTAAATCATTCATTTTCTGACTATTACAGCCTTTGGCACAATAGTAGATTACTATATAATAAATAACCCATTAAACCTAAAATTATGAAAACTTTAAAAACATTAACAACAGTAATCTTAATCGCAGTATTAGTTAACACAGCATCAGCTTTTAACTTTCCAGCGATAAGTGCAACAGCTAATTCAGAAAACGAACTTTACACAGCCATTGAGCAATTAATTGATTATCCTGCTAAGGGAATAGATTTCGCAAAATCTGGTTATGTAACAACTACTTTCAAAGTTGACAATAATGGATGGATCGAAGTAAAGAAAGTAAAAGGAGAAAAAGTATTATCAAATCATGTAAAAAAACAACTTAACCGTATCTCAGTTGAAAACCCTGACTTATTTGGAAAATACTATACAATTAAAATTTACTTTGATTTTCAGGAGCAATAAAACTAAACGAAATAAAATGGTCGGCTATATGCCGGCTTTTTTTTGTGCCAAACTTAAATATAAATGCATAATCCATGTGCAATTACGGTAGTCCTGACAGAAGAATAAACACCTATAAAATAAACGATTAAGCACAATCTCATCAAAATATGCTACGCAGCATATTTACTCTTTTGGCACAGATTTAGTAATCAGCTGAATGAATTAAAATTTATAAAATAAAATATAATGAGAACTTTCACAACTGCTATTTTATTAGCAATATTATTGACTGCAACTACAGCGTTTGCAGCACCAAAATCAAATGACGCTGCAAATTCAAAAAATGAATTATACGCAGCAATCGAAAGAATTGTAGAATTCCCTGAAAAAGGTATTGATTATGCAAAATCAGGCTACGTGACAACTACTTTTAAAGTAGATGAAAATGGATCTATTACTGTACAAAAAGTTAAAGGTGATAGAACATTGAAAAATCATGTAAAATCACAAATTGAGAACATCTCAATAAAAGATGCTAATTTGTATGGGAAATACTATGAAATTAAAATTTACTTTGATTTCACAGAAAAATTCTAGAAAATATTAGGAATAAAGAAAGGGCTGCTCACATTGTGTGGACAGCCCTTCTCTATTTTATAAAACGTCTATTTCAAATACTTATCTAACCATCCAAAGAATTCTCTTTTCCAAAGAATTGCATTCTGTGGTTTTAGTACAAAGTGAGTCTCTTCAGGGAAATATAATAAACGGGCTTCTACTCCATTTAATTTAGCAGCATTAAATGCTTGCAGAGATTCTGTATATGGAATTCGGAAATCTTTTCCTCCAGTAATAATTAAGATTGGAGTATCCCATTTATCAACAAATTTATGTGGTGAATTTGCATAAGAGCGCTGTGCTACTTTATTATCTTTTTCCCAATAAGCACCTCCAAAGTCATGATTAGGGAAGAATGTCTCTTCAGTACCAGCATAGAAACTCTCGAAATTAAACATTCCACAGTGCGAAATAAAAGCTTTAAAACGCTTTTCATGATGACCAGCTAAATAATATACCGAATAACCACCATAACTTGCACCAACTGCCCCTAATCGATCTTCATCAATAAAAGGCTCTTTTTTCATAGCATCAATTGCTGAGAAATAGTCTTTAATATTTTGACCACTGTAATCTCCGGAAATTTGTTCATTCCATTTTGTTCCAAATGTTGGTAAGCCACGACGGTTAGGAGCAACAATAATATAATCGTTTGCAGCCATCATCTGGAAATTCCAGCGGTAAGAGAAAAACTGGCTTACAGGACTTTGAGGACCACCCTGAGCATACAACAATGCTGGATATTGTTTATTTTCATCAAAATTAGGAGGGAAAATAAGCCAAACCAACATCTTCTTACCATCAGTAGTTTCAACCCATCGCTCCTCTGATTTACCCATAGTAATATGATCATAAATATGCTTATTTAAATGAGTAAGCTGAGTTTCTTCCCCAGTAGCCTCCATAATTGTAAATAACTCTGCAGCCATACTATGTTTAGTCTTCATACCAAGCATCTTATCACCATTTAATGCCAAAGTATAATAATTATGATGTCCTTTAGTTATTTGAATAATATCCTGGCTAGCCAAATCCATTTTATATAGTTGGAATGTAGCATTTATGCCACTTATAAAATAAAGTGCTTTATCATCAACTGACCATTGTATACCAGATACATTTTGATCAAAATCCGCTGTTAAATATTCACGGGTTTTATCTTCAGTATTATAAACAAATAAACGATCCTTATCTGATTCATAACCATCAGTTTCCATACTTTGATAAGCAATCAATTTTCCATCATTTGAGTATGAAGGATACTTATCGTAACCCATATTACCTTTCGTAATATTTTCAGTCTCTCCTGTCTCAAGATTATAAAGATAAATATCTGAGTTTGTAGAAACAGCATATTCCTTACCAGTTAGCTTTTTACATGTATAAGCAATGGTTTTACTATCAGGAGACCATACCATCTCTGTATTGTCATAATATGGAGCTAAAGGTGCATCCCATGCTTCTCCTTCCATTATATCTTTACCATTTTGAATAACGCCTTTTCCTAATTCAGCAACAAAAATATGACTGAACTTATCATCGTTCCAATGGTTCCAATGACGGTACATTAAATCATCAGCAGCTAGTGCATCAGCACCTGTTAAGTCGGGATATTTATCTTGTAATGTTTTAACCACTTTTACTTCAGATGTATAAAGCAACCTCGATCCATCAGGACTATATTCAAAGCTGTTAATACCACTTTCAACTTTTGTTATTCTATTTAACTTTTCTCCCATTAGATTTGCTTCATAAATTTGAGGAGAACCCTCATGAGTGCTTATGAATGCAATTTTATCCTCTCCTATCCATCTTTGATTAAACTGAGAACCAGAAAGGTTAATTACTAATTGTGCTTCTCCACCTTCAAATGGAATTTTGTAAATATTAGTTTTACTTTTATTAGTTGGCACATCATAAATAGATAAGCCAAATACTACAGTTTTCCCATCAGGAGATAATTGAGGATCACTTAATCTACGGAATTTCCATAAAATCTCTGGCGTTAGAACTCCACCATCTTTCTCGGCTTGTGTAAGCTTAATATCAAATTTTGGCTGTGGTTCAGTAGCCTTATTATCAATTTGATTACTACATGAAAAAGTGTAACCAATTAAAACAATAAAAATCCATACTATATGCTTCATGATATTTCTATTTAATAGTTAAATGTTTGTTCTTATCTATTCTTATTATGTTTTTCACTTAATCTTGATAAAGCTTCAAATGCTTCTTCGTAATTAGGATTAACTTTCAGGCACATATCGTAACTGGCCATTGCTTTTTTCTCCTGACCTAAATCCTCATAGCACTGCCCCATTCTGAAGTAAACTCTATAATCATCAGGAAAATAATTAATGACATTCTGATAATACACCAATGCACTGTCAGGTTTGTTAAGGTAATTCTCATAAACAAAAGCAGAATTATATATAAAGTGCTGCAAAGTACTATCAATCACCTTCAATCCTTTGCCATATGTTTGTAGTGCCTTTTTATATCTTCCTGAATTCTGATAATACATAGCTAAATTATAATACGCCTCAGGATTTTTCGGTTCTATACGAATGGCATTCATATAATGATCAATTGCTATATCTTTGTTCTGTTCAGCTGTAATTAAACCCAACATCACATGCGCCTCATAATAATTAGGGTCGTACTTAATAGCCAAATAAAGCTCACTAATGGCCTTATCAATCATATTAATTTGCTGAAAGATCATACTACTAAGCAAATATAACCTTGCATTTCGTGGTTCAATTCTGGATGCTTTTATAAGATATGTTCTGGCCTTCTGATATTGCTCAACAGCCATATGAATATTGGCAAGTCGTATCATTAGTTCCACATTTTCAGGAAACCTTTCATGTGCGCCTTCAAGAATATTTTTGGCAATGCCTGATTCTCCTCTACGTAATTCTATTTCAGATAAGTCTAAATAATATAAGACACTGTCAGGATTCAATTTTTTAGCTATTTCCAAATCATTAACCGCCTTTGCAATTTCACCATTAATAAAATACAGATGGCCTCTTTGATAAAACAGTGCATCATTTTTTGGTGTCTCTCTTATTGCCTTTGACAAACTATCAATTTTAATTTTAATGGTATCAACAACCTCTTTTTTCGTAGTATTCGATTCTTCTGTTGATTTGACTGTATCATTACAACCTAATAAAAAAAGTGTCGCAATAAATACCAGTCCTATAAAAGTCTTTAACATTTGTAAAATATTTAAATAATAAAATGCCGGACATTCATACATCCGGCATTCTAATAAGATTTTATTTTTCAGCAGGATTATTTAAAGCATCAATAATCTTTTGCTCTAATTCATCACCCAATTCCGGGTTATCAATAACAACTTGCTTAACAGCTTCTCTTCCCTGGCCTAATTTTGTTTCGCCATAACTAAACCATGAGCCTGCCTTTTTAATAACACCATAGTCTACACCTAAATCAATAATTTCACCTGATTTACTGATACCTTCACCATACATAATATCGAATTCAGCTTTACGGAAAGGAGGCGCTACTTTATTTTTAACAATTTTAGCTCTAGTGCGGCTTCCAATCATTTCATCACCATCTTTAATAGTGCTAATACGACGAATATCGACTCTCACTGAAGAATAAAACTTAAGCGCATTACCTCCAGTTGTAGTCTCAGGGTTACCAAACATAACCCCAATTTTCTCACGTAGCTGATTAATGAAAACACAAGTCGTATTTGTTCTACTAATGTTAGCAGTTAATTTCCTAAAAGCCTGAGACATAAGTCGAGCCTGTAATCCCATTTTCGAATCACCCATTTCACCTTCAATCTCGGCCTTTGGAGTAAGCGCTGCAACAGAGTCAATCACAAGTATATCAATGGCACCTGAACTGATTAAACTATCGGCAATTTCCAATGCCTGTTCACCATTATCTGGTTGAGACACATAAAGATTTTCAACATCAACGCCTAGTTTCTCTGCATAAAAACGATCGAAAGCATGCTCAGCATCAACAAATGCTGCAATACCGCCAGCCTTTTGCGCTTCAGCTATAGCATGAATAGCTAAAGTAGTTTTACCTGAAGACTCAGGACCGTATATTTCAATAATCCGACCTCTTGGAAACCCGCCAACTCCTAAGGCATAATCGAGACTTATAGAGCCGGTTGAAATAGATGGAATATCCTCAACGGCAGTATCACCCATTTTCATTATTGTCCCTTTTCCATAGCTTTTCTCAATGTTGTCAAGAGTTGCTTGTAAGGCTTTCCTTTTTTCTGCACTAATATCAGCTGTTTCTTTTTGTGTCTTTGCCATATTAATTTACTTTTTGTAATATTTGATTTGTATGATCTTTCGTTTGCACACGTTTAAAAATATGAACAATCTTTCCTTCTTCATCAATAACGAATGTTGTTCTTAACAAGCCCATTGACTTTTTCCCGTACATGTTTTTTTCTCCCCAAACACCATATTTATTTATTACTTCTTTATCGGTGTCAGCAATTAAATGAAAAGATAAGTTATACTTTGCTATAAACTTCTGATGTGATTCAATAGAGTCTGGACTAACACCTACAACTTCAAACCCTTTACTCGTCAAGTCACTATAATTATCATTTAAATTACACGCTTCAGCTGTGCAACCTGGTGTATTATCTTTTGGGTAAAAATACAGTATAAGTTTTTTTCCTTTGAAGTCAGATAATGAAATAGCATTTCCATTCTGATCTTTTGCCTGAAAATCCGGCGCCTTGTCTCCTACTTCTAAAGTAATCATAATTTAAAATTTATCGGTTAAAATTAATAAAATTCATCTAGCTAATGATTAGGATACAATATAAATCGGTTTTTTGTTCATAAAAAAAAGCTACCATTTGGCAGCTTTTTATTTATAGCGAATTTATTTAGTAGTTAAACTGTCCAGGTTTCTCCTGTGTGAAGCAGGTCATCCATATTTTTAATTTTTGAACTGCTTTTTACTTCTTCAATTTGTTGATCTAATAAATCTTCATAAGTAGCTGTTGGAACTGCACGAATAATACCTAATGCCACAGGATATTCGGGATGTCTCATATTAGCTAACATTAAATGCATTCCCGGATTAGCTTCGTGTGCATCATGAGTTAAAATATCCTCAATTGTATACCCATCTTTCCCTATTGTAACTACTTTAAGCTTTAAGCCATCACGCACTAAGCCTTTATCTCTTTCTTTACCAAAGATCATTTTCTCACCATGCTTCAGGTAAATTGTGCGGTCATCTCTAACATTTTTATTCACAATTTTCTCATGAATACCATCATTAAAAATTACACAATTTTGCAATACCTCTACTACAGATGTACCTTTAAATCTTGCTGATTCTTCGAATATATCAACCAAAGCCTTAACCTGATTATCTATACCACGAGCAAAAAATCGACCTTGTGCACCAATTACAAGTTCTCCAGGATGGAAAGGGTTCTCAACCGTTCCAAAAGGAGATGTTTTCGTTTTTATTCCCAAATGTGAAGTAGGTGAATATTGCCCTTTTGTTAATCCATAAATCTCATTATTGAAAAGCAGAAGGTTAATATCAATATTTCTTCTAATAAGGTGAATAAAGTGGTTTCCTCCAATAGCCATAGCATCACCATCCCCTGTAATTTGCCATACAGACAATTTTGGATTGGCTACTTTTACACCACTTGCAATAGCTGCTCCCCGGCCATGAATCCCATGGAAACCATATGTATCCATATAATATGGGAATCTTGACGAACAACCAATACCAGAAATAACGGCAAAATCCTCTTTAGGAATTCCAAGATTTGCCATTGTTTTTTGCACTGCATTCAGAATAGCATGGTCGCCACAACCAGGGCACCATCTTACTTCCTGATCACTTTTAAAATCTTTCGGAGTTAATTTTTGTAATTCAGCCATTGCTATTTTTCCTCCAATATTTTGTTAAACGCTTGTTTCAATTCATCAACTGTAAAAGGTAATCCCTGAACTTTATTGTATTTTTCATATTTAAAGCCAGGCACTTTAATAGTTAAATAATCAGCAAATTGCCCCATATTCAACTCGCATACGAGTAATCTTTTATAATTTTTAAAGATTTGGTCAACACCCAATGGTAATGGATAAATATGATTAAAGTGAATAAAACTCACACTTTTTCCTTCAGCCTGCAATTCAGTTACTGCAGTATGTAAATGTCCATATGTTCCACCCCAACCAATTACTAAAAGATCTGCATTCTCATCACCTTCAATTTTTGGTAATGGAAATCTTTTAGCAACCATATTTACTTTCTGTTGACGATAATCAGTCATCACCTGATGGTTTTCAGGCACATATGAAACAGTACCTGTTTTATCCATTTTTTCCAAACCACCTAAACGGTGCTCAAATCCTTTCATACCAGGAACAGCCCACTTGCGAACTAAAGTTTCAGGATCACGATCATAAGGCAAATACTCTTCATCAGCCTTAGATTGATCAACCATTTGAACTTTAATTTCCGGCATGTCACTCATCGTTGGAACTTTCCAGGGCTCAGTACCATTTGCTAAAAATCCATCGGTAAGTAAAATTACAGGAACCATATGCTCTAAAGCGATTTGACCCGCTTCAAAAGCGTAATCAAAACAGTTAGAAGGGCTACTGGCAGCAATTACAACAGCAGGGCTTTCGCCGTGACGGCCGTAAATTGCCTGTAATAAATCTGATTGTTCAGTCTTGGTAGGTAATCCTGTAGAAGGTCCACCACGCTGAACATCAACAATAACGATAGGTAGTTCAGCAATTACAGCTAAACCAGCAGCTTCAGTTTTTAAAGCCAAACCGGGTCCAGATGTTGTAGTTACAGCAAAATGGCCAGCAAAGCTTGCACCTATAGATGTTGCAATTCCACCAATTTCATCTTCAGCCTGAAAAGTTTTTACACCAAGGTCTTTTCTAGCCGATAACTCCTGCAAAATCTCAGTGGCAGGGGTAATTGGATAAGAACCACAAAACAATGGAAGCTTAGCTCTTTCAGCGGCTGCAATTAACCCCCAGGCTGTAGCTACATTACCATTAACATTACGATAAGTACCTTTCTCTAATTTAGCCTTTTTAATAACATAATGGGAACTTAGAGCTTCAATTGTATTTGCATAATTATAACCTGCATGCAATGCTAATATGTTAGCTTCAATTACTTCAGGTTTTTTTGCAAACTTTTTCTCAAAAAATAACTCAGTATGGTTTAAAGGTCGGTTAAACAACCAATAAGTTATACCAAGTGCAAACATATTTTTAGTTCTCTCAATCGATTTCATATCGAGACCTAAATCTTTAACAGCTTCTCTAACAAGAGTTTGAACTGGAGCCTCAATAATATTGTATTCCCCTTTCTTTAAATCAGGAAGTGGATTACTTTCGAAACCGGCTTTTTCAAGGTTTTTATCAGTAAA
Organism: Salinivirgaceae bacterium; assembly: GCA_002869335.1. Classification (GTDB taxonomy): domain Bacteria; phylum Bacteroidota; class Bacteroidia; order Bacteroidales; family Salinivirgaceae; genus Salinivirga. The sequence continues at coordinate 9,365 of PKTE01000180.1, forward strand.
ACTATCGATATTAACGATTACAGTTCCACCTTTTTTAACCCATTTCTTGTTGGCTTGAAGTGCAGCAGGGTTCATTGCAACTAAAACGTCACAATAATCACCTGGCGTGTGCACTTTTGCATTACCAAAATGCAACTGAAAACCAGAAACACCACCAACTGTTCCTTGTGGAGCTCTAATTTCTGCTGGGTAATCAGGGAACGTTGATACGTCATTACCCAGAAGTGCTGTAGTGTTAGAAAATTGTGTTCCGGTCAACTGCATTCCATCTCCTGAATCACCTGAAAACCGAATAACAACTTCTTCCCTTTCAATCTTCTTTTTTGTTGTTGCCATAGCATTTTTGTTTGTATAAAAAAGCGAACCTTCCGCGTATTATAAATGCCGTGCGAAAACCACACAGCACCTCCATATTTTTTTACGTCAGTAGATTCGTTTTTTATGAATTTTCCCCATCTGAGGTTAATCCTTAATGTTGATTGATAAACTTTTTGGTTTACTATTTGTGAACAAAGTTAAGGCAATCTTAAATTTGGGCAAACAAATTTCATTTGTTTTTAACACTTTTATTCACTTTAATGTTATTTATAATAATTTTAAGTAAAAAATAAAATGGCTTTAATAAAATCAGTAAGAGGTTTTACTCCGGAATATGGTGAATCATGCTACTTTGCCGACAATGCGACTATAGTTGGAGATGTGATTATGGGTGACGAATGTACCGTGTGGTTCAATACAGTTTTAAGAGGTGATGTAAACTCTATTCGAATTGGAAATAAAGTAAATATACAAGATGGTAGCATTCTCCATACACTCTATGAAAAATCCCAAATTCATATAGGAAATAATGTATCTGTAGGTCACAATGTAACAATTCACGGAGCTACAATTAAAGATAATGTGTTAATTGGAATGGGTGCTACGATACTTGATCACGCGGTAGTAGAAAGCAATACTATTATTGCTGCCAATGCGCTGGTACTTTCAGGTACAAAATGTGAGCCTAACAGTATATATGCAGGTGTACCTGCAAAAAAGGTCAAAGATATCGATCCTGAACAGACAAAGGAAATGATAGAGAAAATTGCTAATAATTACACCATGTATGCAAGTTGGTATAAGTGAAATGAAAAACTCACCAACGTAATATTTTCTTGTTAATTAGTTATTTATATGCTAATTTTGATTTAAATCTTTTAATCAAAATTAGCATGAAAAAAATTCTTGCAACTATTTTATTTACTTCATTTGCCATTCTATTATTTGGTCAATCGATTGAAAAATTAAAAAAGAAGGCAGAAAAGTATTATACAGAAAAGAATTATACTGAAGCAATTAATTACTATACTCAAATAATTAACAAAGGTGGAGGTTCAGGATACATATACAATAGAAGAGGTATTTGCTATGATAATCTTGGAAAATTAGATATAGCAATAGAAGATCAAAAGAAAGCATTAGAATTTTATAAAGACAATTCCAAAAATCAAGGAATAATACTTAGTGTTATTGGAGGCTATTATCTAGATTTAAAGGACTATGAACAAAGCTCATTGTACTTTAAAAAAGCTATTGAAAAAACACCTGACCAACATTCCTATTATTGGAATTATGGCGCATCATTAGCTAATTTAGAAAAAACAGAAGATGCAATTGAAGCATATAAGAAGGCTCTTAATGGATACTCTGACAGTAAATCAAAAGCCATTTTGTACAAAAATATAGCATTCTCCTATCAAAAAATAAAAGACTATCAAAATAGCATTGCCTATTTTAAATATGCAATTGATCAGAATACAAATGACAGATATAATTATTATTGGAATTTGGGTTATTCATATAGTTTAGATAAGCAATATCAAAATGCTATTGAGAATTACCAATTAGCTCTAAAAGGATATCAAACTAAAAACGAAGAAAAAGCTCGCATATTAGCTGGCATTGGCAATAACTATGGCTATCAAAAAAAATATGATAAAGCTGTTGAGTTTTTGGATAAAGCAATTGCATTAAATTCTGAATTTAAATACCAATATCTGAGGTCTAAAGCATATTATTTAAGCTATAATAATAAAGCTAATGAGGCTATTGATGTATATAAAAGTGCTATTGACGAAGCAAAAGATGATAATGTTAAAGCAAACATCTTAATACAAATTGGATTGCTTTATAGAAACAGGCTAAAGGATTTTGACAAATCACTTATTTATTTGAAGAAGGCTTTAGAAATTGATCCTAAAAATTCAGAGGCATTATATCGAATAGCAAAACTTAATTATTTGCACTTAAACAACCAAATCGAAGCGAAAAGAGACTTTTTTAAGGTTATTGAATTAGAAAAAGAGAAGAAGAATGACCTATCTTATTTAACTCCTTTCTCATATATATTCCTTGATAACAGACAAGAAGCAATTTTTAGTTTAGAGAAAACAAAAAAAAGATATGAGGAATTACAAAACATACAAGGTTATTACTATAATGTTGCCTGTGCTTATGGACTCATGGCTGATGAACCAAATGCCATAAAATATCTTGATCTTGCGATTGAAAACGGGTATGATAACTTTGAATGGATGATAAATGACGAAGACTTTGAATTTGTAAAGTATAAAAAAAGTTTTATTGATTTAATGGCAAAACATAATATTGAATATAGCATATCAGATCTATCAATTGAAGAAATAATAAAAAAAGAAGTAAAAGCTGAACTGAGTAAATGGATTGTCAAAGGAGAATTTGAAACCAATGAAATGTATCAAAATAGGATGAAAACTCGAGAACAAAAAGTAACCGATTTTCAGAATATTGCGATGAACAGGCTAATGAATGAACAACTATCTGAGATTAATTTCAAATCATTCAAGCTAGGAAGATATGACGCTGAAAGTGAAACATTTAAATTAGAATACACAAGCATTCAGCCTATTTTTGTAAAGGTTCCACTTAGTGAAGCTCCTTCGTTCAAACAAAACCAACAATCTTTAAAATTCACAAATAAGAAAATGGTAGTTAGCAACAATCAATGGATATTAAGTTCATTAGATATTGTCAATCCTTCAAACGGAAAATCATATAAATATGACATTACAAAAAATGCTAATTATGATCCAAGAAACTTATTTGCATTAAACTATGGTGATTTCGAGTTAGATATTGACAAAGACATTCAAACAGGTAAAGTAAAAACTGGTAGTTCTAAATTAACTGCTATTCAGTATGATTCTGATGTTGATAAGAACATTCCGAAATCAGCAACACAAAATGAAAATAGTTTTGCAGTCGTAATTGGAAATCAAAACTATGAACATGAGATAGAAGTTGACTTTGCTCTTAATGATGCTACAATTTTTCATAAATATGTTGTGAATACTTTAGGAGTACCAGAAAATCAGGCACATTTGATTAAAAACGCCTCTTTGGGTGAAATCTTGCATGAATTAGACTGGCTATCAAATATTGCAAAAGGTTATCAGGGAGAAGCTAAAATAATTTTTTATTATGCCGGTCATGGAATGCCTGACCAGTCTTCTAAAGATGCTTTCATTCTTCCAGTTGATGGATATGCTTCAAACACCAGAACAGCCATTAAACTTCAAGAAATTTATTCACAACTTAATGAAAA
>PKTE01000119.1 GCA_002869335.1 Salinivirgaceae bacterium
TGAGATTTATCAATCCTTAGGGGATGAAATTAGAATTAGTAACTGTCTGAACTATATTGGTGGAGTCTATTATACGCAAGGTGAATACGATCATGCACTTGACTATTTCTTAAGCGCATTGGGCTATAGAGAAATAGTGGGTGATAAATCGAAAATTGCTGCAATAATGAATAATGTAGCCATGATTTATAAGAACATGGGGAATTATGAAAAGTCCCTAGAATATTATATGCAGGCTATGAATAACTACAACGATATTGGCAATAAAAAACTTTATGCCGCTACGCAAAATCATATTGGCAATTTGTATAAAGTTCAAAATAAACTTAATAACGCCTTAAGTTGGTTTAAAAAGGCATATGATATTCGCCGAAACATTAACGATAAACAAGGTATAGCCCAAACAGCTTTGGATATTGGTACAATATATAAAGCTAAAAGAAATAACGCAGCGGCCTTGGCTTTCATAAATAAATCCATTGAGATTGCGAAAGATTTGAATGATTTTCAACTATTGCGTGATGTTTATCTAGCTTTATATGAGATAAATAAGAAAATGGGTAGAACGTCATCAGCATTGCGCTTTTATGAGAATTATACTGCTTGGAAAGACTCAGTATTTAACATGAATACTCTGGAAAAGATTACACAGGTTCAAATGCAAAATGAAGCAGAGCGTATGCGAATGAAGATTGCCTATGAGAATGATCAAAAGCAAAAAGAAATTGAGCAACTTAAAAGTAATCGCGAGGAGCAGGAGAAATACTATAATTTAAAAGTAAAGGCTGAACAAGATGCTCGGAATTTTATAATTGCAGTTGCCGTGGGCTTGCTATTGGTTATTATATTGCTTATTAATCGGTTTGTGATTAAATCAAGAGCAAATAAAAAGCTGCGAAAGGCTAATGATGAGCTGTCAGAATTGAATACCAGATTAAATAAATCTGAGAAAGAGCTTAAGTTACTAAATGTCACAAAAGATAAGTTCTTTTCAATCATTGCTCATGATTTAAGGAATCCTTTTACAGCGCTGGTATCCTTATCAGAAGTACTATCTAATAAAGTGGATACTATGACTTCGGAGCGTCGTAAAGAAGTGATAGATCAGATAACTTATGCTGCAACAAATACTTATCGTCTACTTGGTAATTTGCTCGAATGGAGCAGATCTCAGCAGGAGGGAATTAAATTTGTTCCTGAGATTATTCCCCTTAAACCATTGACTGAGGAAATCGTTTCTTTACAATTAAATTTGGCCCAGCAAAAGGAGTTAAATATAGCAATCGAGATTGAACCAAATAGTGATGTCGAAACGGATAGACACATGATTTCATTCGTCATTCGTAACTTATTAGGTAATGCCATAAAATTTACACCAAAAGGAGGAAATATTTCAATCTCAACACAAATTGGAAAATCCGAAGTTATTTACAAAGTAACTGACACGGGAGTAGGAATTTCACGTAGTAATATTGAGAAATTGTTCGATTTAAATAGTCATTATACTTAAGAAGGAACAAATAAGGAAAAGGGAATTGGATTAGGTCTGATATTATGTAAAGAGTTTGTTGAGCGAATGGGTGGATATATGCGTGTGGAAAGTGTGCCAGGAAATGGAAGTACTTTTTCATTTCAAATACCTAAAAAACCAAAAGCTATTGATGTAAAGTCTAAGAAGTAAGAATCCTTAATGTAATTCTCATTTTAGTCAATCTCTCTCTTTTATGTGAATTTTTTTTATTATTTTTCACATGTTTAAGCCGTTACACTTCTTTTTGGATTGTAATGGAATAAAGTTTTATGAGTTAAACCCATTTTTTTTGGGAAGCTATTAAAATTGTTTAGGGATGAAAAAGTTAATTCTTACGGTCGTTTTAGTATCCAATATTATTTTATCAACTTTTGCTTTTAACATAGATATTTCTGCAGAAGAAAGAGTCGATAGTCTTTTACGACAGGCACGTGAAATGATTGAAAGCAATCCAGATAATGCACTAAAAGTATTAGATGAGGCACTAACCCTTGCAATTGATGGGGAGTTCTTAAAAGCACACGCCAATGCATTGAATTATAAAGGTCTTATCTATTACGACAAAAAGGATTATAATGCGGCAATTAAGTACTTTCAGGATGCTTTAAAAGTGTTGTTTCGTATTGGCGATAAGGAAAAGGTGGCCAACATGATGAAAAAAATTGGATTGGCTTACCTTAACCAAAAAAAGTATGTTAAAACCATTGAATATTACAACTTTGCATTAAAAATATTTGAACAATTAGATCATTTAGGACGAGAAGCCTCCACACATGTAGAGGTAGGTGTGATATATCGTATTTCTGGTAGGTATTCCGATGCAGTTGAGCAGTTTAATTAAGCAATTAAAATTTATAAAAAACTTGATAATAAAGGTGGCCAGGCGGAATCTAAACACCATTTAGCGAAAACATACCACGAAATGGGTTATTTAAAGAAGGCCGACGACCTTTACAAAGAAACACTTGATTTGTATAACACATATCTTGATTATAGTGGTTTGAATACTGTACTTAATAATTATGGAAGCCTGTTAATTGATATGGAGATGTATGATAGGGCTGAAGAGATTCTGCAAGAAGCTATTGAACAATCACAAGAAGAGCATTCACTTATATATGGTAAGGTTGCTGCAAACTACGGTACAGTTCAGGTATATCAATCTAATTTTGAAAAAGCTGAGAATTATTTAATGCAAGCCCTTAATATTGGGCAAAAGATGGAGGATAAGGATTTAGTGGCTCAGGTTTATAGAATGCTTTATGAACTAAACTTTAGGAATAATGATACTAAGAAAGCCCTGGTTTTTTATCAAAAATATATTGCAGCAAAAGATACAACAGCAACATCTACATTAACAGAATTAGAATCTGCAGGAGATGGAGATAGTGTGAGTAACTTCATGGTGTTCTTCACTGTATTTTCTGCCATAGCGCTAGTCGTTTTGATCATATGGCTTATAATCGTTATCAAACAGCGCGATAAAGCACTAGAAGAGCTTAAAAAATTACAAAAGTAGGCTAAATATTATGGGTACCAGCTTCCTGGTTGCTCTGATGAATAATTGTGATATGCAGGAATACTTTCTTGCTTAAAATTAAATCTCAATTCTCCAGGGGCTAAGTTTAGTATTAACTGAAATGGATTAAATTCTGTGTTTTTAGGAATATAGATATATCCCCTGATGCTTTCACCTTTGTAAAGTGTTGTTTTTCTTAACAGTGAGGTTGCATAATATTCACGCTGCTGCTGTAATTGATCTCCTTTAGCATACTTATAATTTATATTCGATTGAGTAGAGTAGCTTAATTCTTTCCTGCTTTCATCTCTTTCTCTACTTTTTTCCGGAGTATCTTTTTTTGACATAGTCATGGCTATGTCTGCTGTGGCAGCTGCCGTGTTTAATATTAAGCTGGTCATTTCTGCATTTGATTGCGCAGCTTTGTTGCGGGAAATCTTTTTGTCGAGAGCCAAAAGCAAGTCTTCAGGATCGAGAGCATTCATCCCATAATGATATAATCCACTATCTACAATGGGTTTCATTTTGAAATCAGTTGGGGAAATAGTTATTTTTGAGTCTTTATTATTTAAAATTTCCACATCGAAAACCATAAAACGTTTATGGGTTCTTTCAAATTTAACAGCAACTGTTAAACCATTTATTTCTTTTGTAACCACTTGTTTTCCCCACAGCCAATCAATATTTTTTTCAATTGATGTAACTTTTATAATATCCTGCGGCGAAGCACATCCAAATACAAAGAAAACCGATAAAAGGGGTATTAATTTTTTAATCATAGCTTATAATTATAAATTGCAGTTTTAGTAGAATAATAAACGTAATTACTAGCAAAATATTTAGTAAACATATGGATTTAACAGAACTTAAACAAATTCGTCAATATTTACATAAACATCCGGAGCTGTCCCATAAGGAAAAGAAAACATCTGAATATTTGCGTAATAAGATTAGTGATATTGAACCCGATTTTGTAGTAAAGCAAAAGTCTGGGGAGGGTTTTTGGGCCCGATTTGGGAAAAATGAAAAAGGAAGCATAGCTTTCCGTACCGATATTGATGCATTGCCCATTCAGGAAATAAATGAATTTGAGTACAAAAGTGTAAATGAAGGTGTTGCTCATAAATGTGGACACGATGGACATGCCACTTCAATGCTTGGGTTTGCATATAATGTAAAAAAGCATTTACAAAATCCGGTTGACCTAATATTTCAGGCGGCAGAGGAGACAGGTGAAGGGGCTGAATCCTGGTTGAAAGATGTCATGATGAGGTATTTTAGCCCTGAAAAGGTTTTTGCATATCATAATTTACCTGGTTTCCCTTTACATAGTATTATTGTTAGAAATGATGTTTTTACAGCTGCATCAGTGGGTATTACGATTAAATTATTTGGAAAAACATCGCATGCTGGTCATCCTGAAAGAGGTGTAAGTCCTGCTTTGGCAGTTGCAGATCTTGTAACGCATATTGAGGGACTGCCTCAAAATGAACGATTTAATGAATTTACGCTTACAACTGTTGTTCATGCTTTGCTTGGTGAAATAGCATTTGGAACCGCTCCAGGATATGCTGAGGTAAGAGCAACATTGCGATCTTACAGCAACGATGACCTTAAGAAGCTACAAAAACTGTGTGAAGATTTTACAGAAGAAATAGAAAAGAAATATGGGCTAAAAACTGAAGTTTCCTATTCTGAATACTTTCCAGCTACTGAAAATAATAATCAATGTGTTAATATAGTGCGGAAAGCCGCACAAAATTTGAATTTACAGATTGTAGAGCGCGAAGAACCATTTCGTTGGTCAGAAGATTTTGCTCACTTTACTTTGAAATTCAATGGCGCATTATTCGGTATCGGCTCAGGTGAGAAACACCCTCAATTACACAATCCGGACTACGACTTCCCTGACGAAATATTATCGACTGCTATAAATATGTTCACAGAGATTTATAAATTATCAGACACAAAAACTTGTTGAGTATTATAAACTTAGTGTTAAGTATATTCATGAAATATCAAAACTGAATCGAATCGACCTTAGTCGATGAATTCTGCAACGAAGGAGCTCAACCTTAAACCTTCCACTATTTAATAGCACTTAAATTAAAAAAGTTGAGGTATTTTGGGTGGCTTATTCCATAGTATTCAACACTTTTCCCTTCAATTTTATAAGTGGCTTCTTCTCCTTTGGTTTTTGAGAAATGAATTTCAAAAGGAGTTCCATCTTCGTCTTCCATAACAATATGAGCCAACTCGTCTGTTTTGTGAGAAGTTAAGTTTTTGTGACATGCAGGGCAATACAGCTTAAGCTTTTCGCCTTGTGTAACGTTGAATTTTTCATGGAAATCTACAGTATAATTACCAAGTTCCTGATGAAGGAGGATTAAGCCATGCTGCCCGATTTCATTTTCTGCTGCTAATACTATTTGGTCACAAATATTTAAATAAGCATCGCATTTTGGACATTTGAAATTATTCATAATTACCTCCTTGTTTTTAGTTAGACAATCTTTATTATTTATACGTAAAATCCACTAAAAAGGTAGGTTTTGAGCTTGTTTTTTCATTTTGTAAGAGCTTTTTCCTGATCAATATTGTCGAAATTGCAGTAGAATATTAAAAATCTCTTAAACCTTTGTACCTTTGAATCGAAGCGTTTGTTTAACGCCTAAAGATATTATTATGGAATTACGCATTAAAGCGCTTAATTATATTTACGAACATAGATTGTTTGATGAAAAAGATCATTTAATACTTGGTTTAAGTGGCGGTGCCGATAGTATGGCTTTAGCGCATTTTTTAAAAGCTGAAGGCTATAGCTTTACGATAGCCCATTGCAATTTCCAATTAAGGAATGAGAGTTCTGATTTAGATCAGCAGTTAGTTGAAGATTGGAGTAGAACCAACGGAGTTGATTTCAGAATAAAATCATTTGATACAAAAGCTTACTCAAAAAGACAGAAAATCTCAGTGGAGATGGCTGCCAGAAAGCTGAGGTACGATTGGTTCGAAGACCTTGCCAAAGAACTTGATGCAAATGCTATAGCAGTAGCCCACCATGTGAATGATCAAGTAGAAACTTTCTTTTTAAATATTCTTCGAGGATCAGGAATTAAAGGATGCAAAGGTATGAATCCCCGTAATGGTAATGTAGTAAGACCATTTTTACAAATTACTAAACCGGAAATAGAAGAATATGTAACTCAAAATAAGATTCCGTTTCGCGATGATGAAACAAATTTGGATACAACTTTTCTTAGAAATGCCATTCGGCATAGAGTTGTACCTGAGTTAGAAAAGATCAATCCATCATTTATTTATATAATGAATGGTAATATTAAACGTATAGCTGGAGTTTGGTCTTTTTTAGAGATGCATTTCATTGAAATGGAAAGAAAAATGGTGAAAAAAAGCAGAGATATAATTACCATTCAATTGCCCAATGAGAAGCAGTCTCATATTTATCTCGACTTTTTGAATTACTTGTTTGCCAAAGAGAATTTCAATTTCCCAATGACTGAAATTCAAAGCATTATTGATGGACAGGTAGGTAAATATGTCAAATATAAAGGGTATGTGTTAAATAAAGAAAGAGGATATTTATCTATATCTCCTATTGTAGATAATACAAATTTAAATGTGGAAATAAATGAAATTCCATATGTAGCAGAGTTTGGAGAGTATGAGTTTTATTTTAAATATGTAAAACCTCAGGGCAAAAACTCCATTCCTACCATTCCCGATATAGTATGGTTAAATCTTTCCGAAAAAGATCTACCAATGTCCTTAAGAGTTTGGCAGTCAGGCGATGCTATGAAACCATTTGGAATGACAGGCACCAAAAAGATTAAAAAAATGCTAACGGATTCGCATGTCCCGAGTTCACAGCGTAAAAACTATCCAGTACTGTTTGTTAATCAAAAAGTTGCATGGTTGCCGGGAATTCGTCCAGGCCGCGATTATATTGTTACAGGTAATGAAGAACAAGTATTAGAGATTCGTGTTACTTATAAGGAATCTAAGTAATAACTTAATAAATTACAGATATGTTAAAAGTTAGAAATAGTCTGCTGCTAATTGCGTTAGTAGCATTGGTTGTATCTGCATGTTCAGAGCCAGAGAAAAAAGCACAAACTCAAAATGTTGAGCAGAAAGTGGAATATAAGGCTGAAAAAGTGTGGTCAACTGATCACGTATTTAATGTCCCTGAATCAGTTTGTTATGACTCTGACAGGGATGTGCTCTATATCGCAAATATTGTTGGGAAACCTTCAGAAAAAGATGGTGAAGGTTTTATAAGTCGACTCAGTACTAAAGGTGAAGTTCTTGATCTGGAGTGGGTCGCTGGTTTGGATGCTCCAAAAGGAATGGGTGTTTATGGTGAAAAACTCTATGTGACAAATGTTGACGAGCTAGTTGAGATAAACATTACAGAAGGAAAAGAAAATGCACGTTATGCCATTGAAGGAGCAACTTTTGCAAATGATATTGCGATTGATCAGCACGGAAACGTTTTTATTTCTGGAATGCAAAATGGTGCCGTGTATAAATTTGATGGACAAAAAGTCTCAGAATTTTTAAAGCAAGGCACTTTTAATCGACCAAATGGTCTATTTGCCTGTAAGGATAAACTTTATGTTGGAACTTCAGATCGAGTTTATGCTGTTGATTATAAAACCGCTGATACTGCAACTTATATTAAAAATACAGACCCTGTTGATGGACTTGAGAAGGTAGCCAATGATGTATTTCTTAAAAGCGACTGGCAAGGAAGAGTGCATCTTGTGAGACCGGGAATGGATAAATTTGAACTTACCAATACAATTGCTGATACAGTAAATGCAGCTGACATAGAATATATTAAAGATCAAAGTTTGATGTTAGTACCTACATTTTTTGATAATCGGATAGTAGCCTATAAAATATCTAAATAAATCTCAAGTCTAACTACCTGTTATTCAGCAGGTAGTTATTTTTTTGATGCAATCAACTAAAGATTTAGTTGTAAAACTAAAATATTAGTTTTATGTTTGCGTTAGTAAAATATGATGAATGCACGCACGATTTTTGTATTGATTAAGCAAAAAGAAAAATGAATGAGTTAACCAAAGCAGAAGAACAAGTAATGCAGGAATTATGGAAGCTCGAAAAAGCTTTTGTAAAAGAGATAATTGCTGAATTACCTGAACCTAAACCCGCTTATAACACGATAAGTACAATTGTACGTATTCTGGAGCGCAAAGGCTTTGTGGCTCATGAGGCGTTTGGGAAAACGCACCGTTACTATCCGCTAATTTCAAAAAAGGCATATACAAAACGTTTTATGAAAGGTTTTTTAAATAACTATTTCAGTAGTTCAATGAAAAATCTGGTATCGTTTTTTGCCAAGGATAAATCGCTTAGCCTTTCAGAAATGGAAGAGCTTAAAAGCATGCTTGAAGATGAAATTGCCCGCCAAAAAGGAGACAAGAAGTAAAATTATATGCTATGACACAAAACTGGATTATATACTTGTTTGAGTCTGCCGTAATCCTCATGTTTTTTTGGATGGTTTATTGGTTGTTCTTAAGATCAGAGACTTTTTTCAGACTCAATCGTATTTATTTGCAATTAACATTATTCCTAGGTTTGGTAATACCCATGATTGATTGGGTAATTGATATAAAGACGGCAGATGTAATTAATGTTTATATTCTAGATACCATTGTAGTTACTGCACAGCAGGTTGAAACAGGTGCCATTCATATAATTAATAAATTTGAATGGATTTCTATTGTTTTTATATCAGGGACTTTTATTGCTACACTTCTATTTAGCTGGGGTATTGTAAAAATAATATCATTCATCAAAAGAAGTAAAACCATAAAAGAGGGACGGTTGGTATTTGTATTAAATGATAAGTTCGCACGTCCTTTCTCATTTCTTAATTATATTTTTATTTCTGAAGATATTTATTTCGATAAACAACATTCACATATAATCAGCCATGAAAAGGAACATGTGAAACAAAAGCACTCACTGGATTTGCTATTTGCAGGAATTGTGGGAGTTTTACAATGGTTTAATCCTTTTGCTTGGTTGTATAAAGAGGCATTTCGCGAAATCCATGAATATTTGGCCGATGAAGCAGTTTTGAGAATGGGCGAGGATCCAGTCCGATACAAGAAATCGCTTTTCAATGAGGCCACCGGTATTTCACCGGGAGTTTTTAGTTTTTTTAATGTATCATTTACAAAAAGGAGGTTTAAAATGATGTCACGTATCAAATCACCGCGTTCAAACGCACTCAAAGTACTGGTAATTTTACCGGTAGTTGCATTAATGGTTGTCGTTTTTGCATGTAGCCCTGATCAGGATTTTCAATCTGAAGTTCAGTTGAATCAACCAAAATCAGATGTTCAAACTAAAACGGTAGCTAAAGAGACAACCCAGAATACTGAGATGAATTCATCGGAAAAATCTGATGACGATCCTGTATTTATGGTTGTGGAACAAATGCCTGAATATGAGGGAGGCCAGAAAGCTATGATTGCTGATCTTGTGGAAGGGATTGTTTATCCTGCATCAGCCAAGCAAGCTGGAGTTCAGGCTAAAGTTTTTGTCGAATTTTTAATTGATAAAAAGGGACAACTGCAAAATCCTAAGGTTATGAAAATTATTGGAGTAGATGGAGGAGATATTAAATTGGACCCATCGATTCAGGATGATCTTGAAAGTGCTTCTGTTGATGCTGTTTTAGGATTGAATAAATGGAGTGCTGGAATGCAAAAAGGCGAGCCTGTAAAGGTGAAAATGGTTATTCCAATAGCATTTAAACTGAACTAATATTTTTAAGATCCCAAATTGAATAGATAGATTTATGCGTGCATTCATTATTATTTTACTTTTTATATCATATTCATCATTTTCGCAAAACGTAAAACTTTACGATAGTTTATATTCAAGTTATAAATATTCAGAATTATTTGAAACTACTCTTAATCATGTGAAAACGGATTCTACGGATCTAATTTCCTTGACTTATTTGGCCAGAGCTTCAGAAAAACAATACCTTGAAAATATTGCCTTGGACGTTTGGCTAAGAATAGTTGCTTTAGATGAAAACAATTATGAAGCTTTAGCTGGTTCTAAAAGGATTCTGGTAAAAATGAATCAGTTTGATAAAGCGCTTCCTTTAATTCATCGCATAAACCGACTAAACCCTAGGCAATTAAGAAATTATTGGGATCTGGCTTGGTGCAACTTCAATTTGGAGAAATACAAAGAGTCCATACATTGGTGCGATACTTCGTTGGCGATCTATAGTCCGAATCCAATGGTATTGGATTTAAAAGCACATAGTTATCTTGGATTAAAAGATACAATTTCGGCATTGGCAATTTGGTATGACCTGACAAAAAACAACTATGCCGATCAATATGCAAGACAGCTGGTTTTCAATGCTGCGGGCACAGAATGGAACGATACGGTTATAAGCTTACTTGAAGACATGCAAATTATTGATACGCTCAATGCTTATCTGCCCAAAATGCATGGCTACTTACTTTTTAGAAACAAACACTATGCAGACGCCACAATCCAGTTCAGAAAGTCTATGGAATTAGGCGATTCTACAGAATTTACACGCCGATTTTGGGGTATGTCTGCTTTTAATTTTGAGGATTATTCCTCTGCATTTCAATTACTTAGCTCATTAAAAGATATTAATGAAAATAACTCTCTTTTTTATATGATGAGTTTTGCTCACGCAAGAATATACGCAGATACAACTTCCGCCGAACTATTATTAGAAACCTATAAGAAATTCTTTGACCCACCTTTTGTTGCCGGAATTTTAAATGAAAAAAGTGAGGTAACTAAAGCCATTGGTGATAAATATGAAAGGCGGGGCAAAATGGAATTGGCCAGAGATTATTATCAAATGACAGAAAGTACGCTATTTCAATCACGCAAAATACATTTTGATAATATTAATAATCTTAGGTTGGCAATGCTATATGATATTTATAAAAAAGATTATCAGAAAGCCTTGAAGTATTATAAAGAGTACATGAAAAACAATGTGGATACTTCAACTCGTAATTACAAATTTTGTAAAACTCGCTTACGAACAGTTAAAGAGATACTTCATTTTAAAGACGACTTATAGATAAATATATCTTTTTTCATACTTTGATTTTTGTTATTCAATTAACAGGCATTTGATACATTCAAAAATTTGTATATTGTACGTTATTCTATTAGAAATGATCAAATGTTGAAATATTTAATACTTCCGCTTTTCTTTCTATCTAGTTTATCAGGTATTTCTCAACAGACTAAAGTAGATAGTGTAAGAAATTTGCTTGATAATCACAAATATGGTGATACAGTGCGAGTTACTCTTTTGCGTGACTTGGCAGCAGCTATTTTATCGGATACAGTTCATGATGAGGTGCTTACAATTGGTAATGAGATTCTTGATTTATCAAATAACCTTAATTATGCAGAAGGGATAGTCTATGGTTATCTTACTAATGCTTGGTATTATGAAAAGATTGATGATTTTAATGGTGCGCGTGATTCATTTATTAATGCAACACAATCAGCTAAATTGTATAATAGTAATAGGTTATTATATAGGGCTTATATTCAGCTGGGGCGTTATTATGAACGTCAATCAATAGTAGATAGCTCTCTGCTTTTCTTTCGAAAGGCATATGTATTAGTTAAAAATAAAAAAGATAAGAGAGTAGGTAATGTATTGTTTCAGATCTCTATTAATTTTTATTATAAAGCCCAATTTGATAGTGTAATTAATTATGCTAAAAAAGGTCTTAAAATACAGCAAACAGTAAATGATAGTTCCATCGCACGCTCGTTGGCAAATATTTTAGCAGCTGCTCTAAAAAGAAAAGGAGAACTGGATTCCGCTTTATACTACTTCAATATTGCCATTGATTATGCGGAAAATTCCAATGACAAATTTGCAATGCTTCGAGTATATAATAATATTGCAAATATATATGGAGACAGAGGTAATTATCCTAAAGCCCTCGATTATTACTTACTTACTTTAAAAGCAGCTGAAGAAGGTAATCTTGCTAGTGTTAGAGCTGTTACCTATAATAATATTGCAATTGTTTATTATACTCTAAAAGATTATCCTGAAACTATATCTTATCTTCTTAAAAGTTTGGCCATTAGTGATTCAATTGGTGATCATGATAATATCATTAATGCCTTGAATAATATTGGCGAACTTTATTTTAAAATAGATAGTATTGATAAATCCTTCGACTATTATAATAGAGCTGAAAAGCTAATTGAAAACAGTGATAATAAGTTTTATTCATTATATAATTACCTGGGCAAAGGGTTATTATATGACCGAGTTGGAATTACTGATAGTGCATTAGATTATTTGGAAAAGGCTTTGAAAATAGCTCGTGAAATTGATTCTAAAATGGATCTTGCTGCTACAAACGTAGCATTAGCTAAGCACTATTTTTTGAAAAAGAAATATGTGAAATCTGCCCATTATGCTAAAACTGGATTTAATTATGCGAAGGAAGTTGGTTCAGTTGAAACAATTAGGGATGCTGCTGAAGTGTTGCATAAAGCAAATGCAAAGCTTGTGAAACATAAAGATGCTTATCAGTTTTTAAAGATTTATACTGAGATGAATGATAGTCTTCTAAATCAGGATAATACAAAGGAGATTACCCAAATGGAAATGCGGTATGTACATGATAAAGAAATGCAGGAGATGGAGGCTCAGGAGGCAATTCGTGAATTGCAGCAAGAGAGAGAGATTGCAAAACAGAAAGGGCTTCGAAATGCCTTTATTATGGCCTTTATTTTGGTTTTGGTCATAATTGTAATTGTTGTGCGGAGTATTAAACAAAAGCAAAGGGCTAATCAA
>PKTE01000118.1 GCA_002869335.1 Salinivirgaceae bacterium
AGGTTACGGAATTGATTTAAACTATAATAAAGCAATACAGAATGTTACTTTGACGGGATTTCCTGATTTAGGTCTTTCTGATTCTTGGAAGCCAATTTTATCTTCAAATTTTTAACTAAAAGCAAGAACTATTTCAAATAAGCAGTGGGTGTTTGGATTAATATATAATTATAGGCAATACAAAGCTGGTTATTCTTTGAGTAATTTTGATGAGGAGGTATATACTTTTAATGGTATTGGATGGGAAATTTCAGTTGGTGGATATCCTGATTTAAATTATGAAAAAGGTAATTGGCCTGTCAGCTTTAAAACAGGATTCTTATTGCAAATAGAATCTTTTGATCAATCAGAGCCTGGTTATATTGGTTATAGTGAATTAGCTATAGAGAGAATAAGAAAGAAGCAAGGAATAAGCCTTTATGCAAGTTTATATACACGTGCACAGTTTGAATCTTACAGATTTATTCCAGAATGGGCAGAGGTTGATGATTATGGTGATAGTTACACATATCTGGAGTTTTATGGGGTTTATATTATGCCTGGATTTAGATTTGGGTTGATGTTTTAATATATAAATGATACTACTATGAAATTAAGAATTATACATATTATACCAGTAATAGCACTTATCATACTAAATAGTTGTGTTATTAAAGAACCTGATGATATTTATAGCACAGGTGAGGGTGGGTCAAGTTCCGGAGTAAATTTTGAGGCAAGCTCAACAAGTATTAGTCCCGGTGGTACTGTTTATTTCACAAATAAGTCTAGTAATAAATATGATTATTTCTACTGGGAATTTGGTGATGGAAATTTTAGTTCAAGTGAAGATCCTTCTCATACTTATTATGAAGTTGGGTATTATGATGTTACTTTATACGGATGGTCTCTCGATGGGGATGAAGATGTTGAAACGAAATATGGCTATATAGGAGTAATCTATGGTGGAGGTAATTCATACTGCCAGAGTTATGGCGGAACTAGTTATGAATGGATTGAATCTGTATTTTTAAATGATTATTCTAATTATTCTGGCAATGATGGTGGTTATGGTGATTATACTAGTGAAGTAATTTATTTGCCACCAGGTAACTATGTGTATATTGAGACAACTCCAGGATTTACGAGTAGCACTTACACTGAATATTTTAATATTTGGATAGATTATAATAATGATGGTGATTTTGAAGATAGTGGGGAATTAGTTGCACAAGGTAGTGGTTCAAGTGTTGTTAGTGGTGATATATATATTGATGAAGGTGCAACTGGAACTACTCGCATGAGAATTTCAATGAGTGATGGGCAATATCGAGGTCCTTGTGAGACATTTACTTATGGTGAAGTTGAGGATTATACTGTTAATTTTGATGTTCTAAAGAAATCTAATAGAGTAAAACCGCCAAGTTTACCTGTAAAGCTTAAACCTAAAAATGGTGATACAACTATAAAAACCAAGAAATAAAAACTGATAAAAATAAAGGCTGTCTTCATAAGGCAGCCTTTTTTTTGAAAAATACATTAAGATATCTAGTTATTTAAATAAAAAGATATAATTTCGCGGCTGGTTTTAAAGAAATGCTCCTTGGGGGATTTTAAGTTGTAGTAAATCAATGTTTAACGTATAAATCCAGTTCGAAAATGAAAATTGTAGTAAATGAAGCTTATTGTCCACAAAATCACAATTGCCCTGCAACTCGTATGTGTCCAGTGGGTGCTATAGAGCAAAAATCGCCCTTTGTGGCTCCATCCATTAATTATGAGAAATGTACAGGTTGTGGCTTGTGTACAGGCGTTTGTAGAACATTTGCTAAAGCATAGTTAGTAGTAGATAGTTAGGTAATAAATTGCAAAGCAGCTGATTTGTCTCAAATGTGAGGTCGAATCAGCTGTTTTTTTGTGCCATAAATTTGTGCGTTTTTTATTGTTATATCTTTATATCCAGATTATTATATGTTATGAGTTTCGATTTTTTTATTTTTTAAATTATATAAAATGTCATAAATTAGTTACTTGAGTGTTGTTCCCAAAAATAATACTCGAAAGCCTGAATCAATTGTTTACTACGTATTACTGAAAAATCCAATATTATGATTAAAAGACTTATACTTTTATTTGTATTGGCCTTGCCATTAACAATGCATAGCCAGAAGTTTCGAATTCCTCAACCAAATCAAAATGTTAAAGACGCTTTTAGTCTTGCATCATCAATTTATTCTGGTCATCGGAATAATGTGAGTTTTCAAAATAGGATTAGTGAAATAGCTACACTCAATATTTCTGTGTCTGATCCAAGTGCTATGATAGCAGAGTATACAAAGAAATTAGAGCAACTTGAGATAGAAGCTAAGGAGAGGGCAAAACAGAAAGAGATAGAGTTAAAAAAGAAAATTGATCTAATTAACAAGGGTGTTACACAAGCATTAAAAGCTGCTGATGTTGATCTCGGAGTATGGGGTAATTTGGCTAAAGATATAGTTGCTGCTGGAGCTAAAAATGCAGCTATAAACAATGCAAAAAAGAAGATTGCTGCAGCAAAAGTTCAAGCACAACAAGAATTAGATAAGCAGCTTAAGTCTGCTATGGATGAGGTATACAATAAAGTAATGGGTGAGAATAAAACAGCATGGGATCAATATATGAAAGCGGCTGCTCAGGCTTTTAAGCAAAGTGATGAGGAAATTTATATGGCCAATATGGAATTTCATGAATGTGCCATGAGCTCCATGAAAAAGAACTATGATTATAAATCTACTAAATGGCTTAAAACTGTTTGTAAAACACCTCCAAATGTACCATCAAGAAATACTTCATCTACTAAAGTGGGCTCTGGCATTTCAAGTGGCAGCACTGATTATAATAAAGCTTTAGCTTATGGGAGTATGTCTCCAAAAGAACAACTTGCAGAGCTTGACAAACAGTTTAATGAGTCAATGCAAAAGATTAATAAATTATTGGAAAATGCTTCTGATCCTGACATGAAAATCGAGCTGATGAGCATGAAACAAGATTTAATTAAAAAGAATAAGGAGGAGAAAAAGAAAATTACGTCCGGAGCAAAGCAAAAGTCAACAACCAAAAAAACTATAACAAAAAACTATAATTCTAAAGATTCCTACCTGGCAGCTGCTAAAAGAAAACATCATCTTTACAATACTACAATGAAATATCCGGAGTTTCTGGAAGCATCTAAAATCTATCTTGAAGCTGAAATTGCTGAAAATCCACGTAATGCTGAAGCTTATGCGTTTTTAGGCAGTATTTCTGATGATATAGCTAAGAAGTTAGCTATGAGCGCATTTGCACTTTATTTGGATAAACGAAATCCTGACTATAAAAAGAAGTTTGATGAAGATCGGGCAAACTTTGGAGAAAAATTGTTTGCTTCAATTAAAAATGGCGATATTCAGTTTATTGATAAGGCTGCTTCATACAATTTGCTAAAAGGTTTCACTTATAATGAAAAACTCCCATTATTATATGCAATTGAGTTAGATAAGAAAAATATGATTGATAAACTTAATGGTGGGGAATATACTGATCAGCAGTTATTGATGCTCTGTATTCAACATGGAGGAGAGAATACTGCAAATATGTACCTTGGCCAGATGGATTTGACACAGCCTATTTATTTAGGCTTATATGATGCCTTTACTTATTCTAATAAATATGCCAGACAAAAAGTTTCTTCATTTCTGTTAAGTAAATCTTATCCAGTTGAAAAACCTTTGGCAAGGATCAGGTGGAAAGCAAAAACAGTTTATAGCTCATCTATTGATAATATTTTATTTTGGAGTATTGAAAATGATAATCTAGATTATTTTAAGTATGCTGCATATTTAAAAAAGTATGTTGAGTTTATTAAAAATGATCAAGATATTTCAATTATTGAAGCAATTATTAAAAAGGGACGTATTAACCTTTATGATGTATTAGTAGCAAAAAAATATAAGGTTGTAAAGGATAAAGAAAGCTCTTCATATTTAGAATTAGCTATCAATAATAATCAGGAAGAAATGTGTTTGAGACTAATAGATGATGGTTTAGATCCTAAAATTATTCCATCAAATGGTGGAAGTTTAGTTAGTATGGTTGCTGCAAAGAACGGTCATGATAAATTGTTTGATAGATTAATAAAAGAAGGGGTTGATATAAGCTGTAAAGATAGTGTTGGTAAAATTCCGATGGAAATTGCTTTCAGAGCTGGTCAGGAAGAAAAAGCAAAAAAACTATTTGAGAACAATGCATCAATTGATTTTGGTTACGATGGTGGTGGAAATCAATTACATTGGATAATTAATAATGGGATAAGTAGTCAATTTGTTCCAATCTTAGCTGAAAAGGTTGATGTTAATCAGCAAAATGAATTGGGAGATATTCCAATCTTGACAGCTCTGAAAAACAATAAGCAAGAACATGCAATGACATTACTCAAATTAGGCTCAAGCCCAGATTTATGCAATAACGAAAAGGTAACACCGCTCATGTATGCTCTAGAAAAAAATTACCCAATAGCAGCTAAACTTGCTGTTGAAGTGCAAGATCCAAATGCTATTGGTCCGGGAGGGAAATCAATTTTACATTATGCTGCATTGGTGAATCAAATTGAAGTGTGTATGAGTATGATTTCAAAAGGAGCAAAAGTTGTAGTATTTAATGATCAATGGCAGACTCCATTAAGAGTGGCGAAGGATAATAAATGCAAAGTTTTAGCTAAGCTATTAAAGGTTAATATGGGTTTTTCAGATAGAATGAAGTCAACTAAAATATGGGTGAAAGTTAAGAACATGAAAATGTTTAACAAAAAATCCGTTTAAGCAAAAAATATATAAAGTATATTTGAATGGAAATATAGTTTACTTAACTTATTTGCCTCCAATTAATGAATTTTGGATGTCGCTTGTTAAGTTGACTGTTTATGGTTGAATGCTTTTCCAGATTTGGATCATCTTTTAGTAACTCTTCAGCAGCTCTTCTGGCCAATAGGAGTATACTTTGGTCTCTTGTTAAGCTTGCAATCTTAAAGTCGTAAGGATCACCACTTTGCTGTGTACCATCTATATTTCCAGGACCACGTAGTTTCATGTCTTCTTCTGCAATTATGAATCCGTCATTAGTTTGGGTCATAATGCCCAGGCGCTGCTTTGTATTTTGTGTAATTTTGTAAGGACTCATTAAAATACAATACGATTGTGATGCACCTCTTCCTACACGCCCTCTTAACTGGTGTAGTTGGGATAGACCAAACCGCTGAGCACTTTCAATAATCATTACCGAAGCATTGGGCACATTAACACCCACTTCTATTACGGTAGTAGCCACCATTATTTGAGCCTTTTTCTGTACAAATTCCTGCATTTTTTCCTCTTTCTCATCCGGTTTCATCTGTCCATGAACCATTACGGTGTTATATTCAGGTGGTGGAAATGCTTTTAAAATACGTTGGTGTCCTTCTTCGAGATTTTGAAAATCGAGTTTTTTCGATTCTTGTATGAGTGGATATACAATATAAATTTGACGACCCTCAGCAATTTGTTTGCGCATAAATTTGTACAATTGCGCTCTTTTATCTTCGTATAGATGATGCGTTTCAATTGGTTTACGTCCCGGTGGTAATTCATCAATCACAGATACATCCAAGTCTCCATGTACAGTTAAAGCCAGTGTTCTTGGAATGGGAGTAGCGGTCATGACCAATACATGTGGGTGAATTTTATCTTTCATCCAAAGTTTTGCCCGCTGCGCAACTCCAAAACGATGTTGCTCATCGATAATAACCAGCCCTAGTTTAAGAAACTTCACTTCATCTTCGATCAGTGCATGGGTTCCTATTAGTAAATGAATTTCACCATTCCTTAGCTTCTCATGTAACTCTCTTCTCTCTTTAGCTTTTGATGATCCGGTTAGTAAAGCAATATTATAGTTAAGATCACCCAGCATCTCCTGAAGGCTTTTAAAATGTTGTTGAGCCAATATTTCTGTGGGAGCCATTAATGCCGATTGATAGCCATTATCTGCAGCAATGAGTGCAATCATGAGAGCAACCATCGTTTTTCCACTTCCTACATCACCTTGTAAAAGCCTATTCATTTGCAAGCCTGTTTTCATATCGGCTCGCATTTCTTTAATAACTTTCTTTTGCGCGTTGGTTAGTTCAAAAGGTAAATGCTTTTTGTAAAATGTATTAAGGAAATGCCCAACTTTCTGGAAGACAATACCTCTGATTGCATTGTTTCTCTTAATCTTCGACCGCAAGATATAGAGTTGAATAAAAAAGAGCTCATCAAATTTTAATCTGAATCTTGCTTTATCAAGCGTTTCCATATCTTCAGGGAAGTGCACATGTTTTAGTGCATCAAACAATGGCATTAAGTTATATTTTGCTCTGATTTCCTCGTTGAAATGGTCTTTAATCTGAGGCTTAAGATCAATCAATAACTGCCTTGATAAATTTTGGATAGTACGCGCAGATATTTTATGCTTTTTAATTTTCTCTGTTAAAGGGTATACTGGGGTAAATGGAGCTGCAGATTTTTTCAGATACTCATCGAGTAATTCAATTTCTGGATGTGTAAAGTTTATTTTTCCACCAAATAACGTAGGTTTTCCAAAAAGCACATAGTCTTTGCCGGGTTTTATTTTGTCCTGTAAAAACTTAATTCCCTGAAACCATACACATTCAACAGTTCCTGTACTATCAGCAAAACGTGCGGTTAGTCTTTGTTTTCTTCCTGCTCCTACAGTTTCGGATGATAAAAACCTTCCTCTTATTTGCATTTGAATGGGAGAGGCTGTTAATTCTTTGATTTGATAATATTTAGACCGATCAACATAGCGAAATGGATAGTAATGCAAAAGATCTTCAAAAGTTTCCAAATGAAGCTCTTCTTGCAGAAGATTAGCACGTTTTTCTCCAACGCCCTTTAAAAACTGCAGTGGTGTATTCAGTTGTTTTACGGCCATAATTCAGATCTTGGATTTTGGATATTAGAATTTAGATCCAGGATCCAAGATCCAAGATATGATATCCAATATCCAATATCTATTCTACTGTAAAACAAATCGATAAGTAATTGTGCCAACTTGAAATGCATCAGCTTCATTATCCTGATTAAATTTGGCTTTACGAGCTGCATTTAAAGCAGCTTTTATTAATTGTGAGTTGGTAGTTGTTGAACCTTTGGCCTGGAAAGAGGCTGAAGTTACATTACCATTTCTATCTACGTTTACTCTAATTACGATTGTTCCAGATTCGTTGGCGCTATATACAGGTTTTGGTAATCGACCGCCTTGTGGAGATCTTCCTTCAAGGCTATAGCCAATTCCTTTATCGCCCAGGCCTTTGCCTTCACCATAGTTTTTAGCATTGGGATCGCCATTTGGATCTCCCTGGTTTCCTGTTCCACCTTTATTACCATCTGATTCAGAATCGGAACCTTGTTGCCCACCATTTGAGAAGGCGTTTTTAGTAATGTCTTCAATTTTTTTCCGTTCTTCCTCTTCTTTTCTTTGTTTTTCTTCAAGTTCCCGTTGTTTTCTTATTTCTTCTTCTCTCTCTTTTTGTTTACGGATTTCTTCTTCGCGTTTTTTACGGGCTTCTTCTTTTTTTGCCTCCATAGCAGCAGCATCTTCGAAATCCTGTGTCATTATATTTTCTTCTGTTTCTGCTTCAGTGGGAGGTGGTGGAGTTGATTCTTCTGGAATAGTTTGTTCTGGAACGGCTTCGCCACCAGTTTCGATTTGGCCCATTCCTGAGTCATCATATCCTAAATTTACCAGAATTCCTTCTTCTTCTGGCAATGGTAGTGGAGTAGTAAAACCGAAGATAATAAGCAATACAAGAATGGTTCCTGTAAAACTGAAAGTTCCCCAGAATGCAATTCGTTTATTCTTTTTTCGATTTTCGTACTCTTTCATAATTAACTACCAGTTGTAGCAAGTATTAGTTTGTACTTATTGCGTTTTGCGATATTCATTACTTTAACTACTTCCTCAACTGGCACGCGCTTATCGGCATGGAGGGAAATAGTTGGTGGTTCGGCAAATGCATCAGAAGGGCCTAACTCTCTTTTAAGTTTGTTTTCTAACATAGCAAATGGAACTTCTTGTGTTCCAACTGCATATCTCAAATCATGTGTGATGCTAACTGAAACTAAAGGCTTATTCGCTCTTGTTTGGTTTTTACTTTGAGGTAGTAGAAGTTTTAGTGCATTTGGTGAAATCAAAGTACTTGTAACCATAAAGAATATAAGCAACAGAAACACCACGTCTGTCATAGACGACATGCTAAAACTTGCATTTATTTTACTTCGTCTCTTGATTGCCATAGATTCTTAGTTTGCAGGTTCGTTCAATAGATCCATAAATTCAGTTGTACGTGCTTCTAAACGGAATACAACTTTTTCTACTCTCGCAACAAGAATATTGTATGCAAAATAGGCTAAAATACCAACTATCAGACCAGCTACGGTTGTTACCATGGCTGTATAAATACCGTTTGATAGTAAAGTAATATCGATATTGTTTCCGGCGCTTGCCATATCGTAGAATGCCTTAATCATACCCATTACAGTTCCAAGGAAACCAATCATAGGCGCTCCTCCAGCGGTTGTCGCAAGGGTTGGTAATCCTTTTTCTAATCTGGCTGTTTCAAGGTTGGCAATATTTTCAATGGCTGTGTTAATATCACTCAATGGACGGCCAATGCGGCTTATTCCAGTTTCAAGCATTCGTGCTGTAATGGAATTTGTTGATTGACATAAACTTTGAGCTGCATCAATTTTTCCGTCATGAATGTAGTCTTTAATTCGATTCATAAAAGAAGGATCTTCTTTTGAGGCATCTTTCAGCGCAAAGTAGCGCTCAAAAAAGATGTAAACCGAAAGAATTAAAAGGATTATAATTGGAATCATAATGACTCCACCTTTCATTGCCAAATCAAAAAATGATAATGTTAATTCTCCATCTGCGCCCTGGGCTGCATTTTGAGCTGTATCTGCCAGTTGATTAACTTGTAAGATAATTCCAGTCATTGATATATTTGTTTTTCGCGTTTAAAACGTTTGAGTGTACGAAATTATTATAATTTTTTGTTCTTCACAAGGTTTAGCATTAATTGTGAAAGCGGCTGAATGTTGTTTTAGTTGATTACTGAATTTTTAGACGATGATAAGCTTTTTTTCCATTCTCTAATCATAAGTAAACTTGCTATTATTGCTGAGATAAGATCTGCTGTTGGCGATGCCATCCATATGCCATTTAACCCCCAATAGCTTGGAAATATAAAAAGCAATGGCATTAGCACTATGACTTGCCTTAATAGACTTAAAAAAGCAGCAATTTTGGCTTTACCAACTGATTGAAAATAGTTGCTAATAACAATCTGAAAGCCAACTACTGGGAGCATGATTATAAATATTCGAAGTCCCGTTACTCCGTATTCATGTAATAATTCACTTTCACTGTTGAATAAACGAATGATGGGAGAGGGAAATGCCTCCAATAGTATCCAGCTTATGACAGCCAAAACGGTGGCTGCTATCATTCCTAGCTTTAATGTTTGTTTTACTCTATCTATATTTCTTGCTCCATAATTATATCCAATTATGGGTTGAGAAGCCATGTTGAGAGCAATAATACTCATTATGATAAGTATAACCACACTCATTATAATACCAAATGCTCCTACAGCTAAATCTCCACCATATTTTATCAATTGTGTATTGTAAACACCCTGAACAAAACTATTGGCTATTTGCATAAAAAAGGGAGCCATACCAATAGCAATGATACTTTTTACTATAAAAGGATCATATTTTATTCTGCTCCATTTCAATGGAACAACACATCTTTTGCTTCTAAAATGAATTAAAACCCATAGAGCTAATACAGCCATCGAAATTATGGTTGCCCATGCTGCGCCTTTTACACCCCAACCAAATTTCATAATAAACAACCAATCCAAAGGTATATTTATACCTGCTGCAATAAGCATACTGTACATGGCTATTTTAGCATTTCCTTCTGACCTTATGGCACTATTCATCGAGAATCCAACCATCTGAAATACAAGGCCATATAGGATGATGTTGAGGTAGTCGTTGGCATAATTCATGGTAGTTTCTGTGGCGCCAAATATCTCTAACATAGGTTGTTTTATGGCAAAGCCAAGTATTCCCATCAGAATGGATATGATGAAAACAAGCAGCAGCACATTTCCCAGTACTTTTTCTGCTTTGTCCATCTTCTTTTCTCCTAAAAATATGGAGAGTTTAACACTTCCACCCATGCCAATGAGCATGCCAAAAGCCATGATGATGATCATTATTGGAAATACACTAGTAATGCCGCTTAGGGCATCTGCACCAACACCTTGGCCTATAAAAATTCTGTCAATTATATTGTAAAGTGAATTTGCAATTACACCAACAAAAGCAGGCCAATAAAATTTCATGATTAGCTTGCCGATTGGCATTTTCTCAAGGTGTTCGGTTTGGGTTTTTTTCAAAATTGTGTTTATAAAAGATTATTAGACCCGTTATTGCAACAAATAATAAGCCTAAATGATAATTCATTAGGCTTAATTTTATTTCAGTTGCTAAGTTAACAATTCTTTACAGAGCTTCTATATTTCTTTAGCATTTTGAACTTCGCGGAAAACCCGCATAAAGTTTCCACCCCAGATTTTGATAATATCTTCTTCTGTATAGCCTCTTTTAACCAATTCAAGTGTAATGTTAGGCATTCCGCTAACATCAAAACAATCTTCTAGTCCGCCACCTCCATCAAAATCACTTCCAATTCCAACATGGTCTATTCCAGCTACTTTCACAATATGGTCAATGTGGTCTACTAAATCAGTAACTTTTGCTAGAATTTGTGGATATTCTCTTTGTGTTTCATGCCATTCTCTAACAGCTTCTGCATATGTAGCTTCGTCTAAATCTTTGAAATAGTTGTATTTTTCACGAAGTGCTTGAAAAGCGCTATCTCTTTTAGGTTGCTCAACTGGAGGTTTAACGTAGTTACTAAGCAGACATACCTGGATTACGCCGCCATTTTCAGCTAGTTTTTTCAACATATCATCTGTCATGTTGCGTGGATTATCACAAACAGCACGGGCATTACTGTGTGAAGCAATTACTGGTGTTTCAGAGTGTTGGATTATATCGTAAAAGCCCTTGTCTGAGGCATGTGATACATCTATAAGCATACCAAGTTCATTCATTTTTTGGACAACTTCAACGCCCATGTCACTCAAGCCATTATTCTCAACAGTATCAGTCGAGCTATCGCAAATATTGTTGTTTTTAGTGTGAACTAATGTAATATATCTAACACCTCTATTGTAAAAGTTTTCTATTTCATTAATGTCATTTCCAAGAGCATATCCATTTTCAATTCCTATGAAAAATGATCTTTTTCCTTCTTTTTCAAGTTTATAGGCATCATCAGGAGTCAATGCTACTTCTACTTTATCTTTATTTCGATTTACCTGTGCATAAATAGAATCAATAATTTCATGTGTTTTAGCATTTGCTTTTGTATGCTCCTCAGCTGTTCGATGTCCCTGACCAATAAATGCTGCAATAAATACAGCGTCCAATCCACCTTCTTCCATTCTAGGAAGATCAAGGCGTGAATATGTTTTATGTCCGTCATGATACTCTGCAATATTAAATGTGTCACGTGCAAAGCGCAAAGGTGTATCAGTATGAGAATCAAGTGTTAAAGCTTTTTTGTGAATCTCTGCTGCTTTTTCTTCCAGAGTTTGTTCACTACATTGTGAGAAACTAAGTGCGGATAGAATTAAACTGATATAAATGAGTATTTTCATTGTAAATATATTTGGGTATGATTAATTGATATTACGAATTAAATAAAAAAAATGCCGATGTATCCACATGATGCGATTAATGTACGCAATCGGACAAAATAAGTGTGAATTAATTGTGAATTTAGTTTTTCTTGATTTTTCAATCTGTTGGTTACCATCATATTGATCTTTTTGGCATATATATGGATAATGTGTCCCAAATAATACTTAAAACATGAATAAAATGAAACATCCACAATAATTTGTCGCATTCGGCCATGATTAATACTATTGAACTTAAACATGGAACCGTATCAAAACAAATAGGATGTTCCATTACAATTAAAATTAAACTATAAACTGATGAAAAGAACATTATCCTTAATCACCTTAATGATCGCAATTGTTTTTGCTACTTATGCAAATCAAGAAGGCGATAAAACCCCAGACTCAAAAGTTGACGCCAAATATTCGTGGGATTTATCACAGCTCTATTCAAGTTGGGATGAATGGTCAACTGATTTGGAAAAAGCAAAGTCTTTGATGACTGAAATTAATACATATAAAGGACGTTTAAATGAGAGTCCTCAAGTATTGATTGATTTATTGAATACACAGGAGGAACTGCAAAAAAAGTTTGGCCGGGTATATCGTTATCCTGCATTTATGAGAAGTTTGAATAGCCTTGACCAGGATGCTACACTTCAAATGCAAAAGTTAATGTCGATGTATGCTGCATTTAATACAGCCACAAGCTGGATCGCACCTGAGTTTTTAACTATCCCCAAAGAGAAGATGGAAAAGTGGATAAACGAAAACAAAGAACTTGAACCATATCGCTTCAATTTAATGGATCAATACAGGCTTCAGCAACATGTATTAGATGCTGAAAAGGAAGAGTTATTAAGCTATTTCTCTAAACCTATGAGTACAGCTTCCTCTATTTACGATGAGCTTTCTACTTCTGATATTAAATTTCCAACAATTACATTAAGTACTGGTGAGGAAATTGAGTTGACACATGGAAATTATTCTAAATATATGGAAGTAAGCGATAATCAGGATGATCGTAAGCTGATTTTCGATACATACTATAAA
>PKTE01000031.1 GCA_002869335.1 Salinivirgaceae bacterium
ATTCTCCTCCTTTCATAAGATACGATGCCATCGCCGTATCTTTTGGATTGTCCATGTACAACTTATCATACATTTTCAATAGAGTTCTAATCTCCTCAGTCTTGATTTTTTTGTTTGAGATGGCAACACCTATCGATTTTTCTTTTTGAATAACCTGGGTTTTGAATTCCTCTTTCTCTTTCAAATCTGATTGAGATTTTTTGTCGTTGGAGCAAGATGCAATCACTAAAATCAATACAGGAATTAGTAGTGTTAGTTTTTTCATTTGTGCAGTTTTATTTGGCTAAAATTGTTCTATAAGTAGCTTTAAATTTACCTTTGGAGATTCCCATAAGTTTGCTTTTGAGGATCTTTTTACGCAAAGGCGATATACGATCAGTAAATAGAACTCCTTCAAGATGATCATATTCGTGTTGAATTATGCGGGCTTTTGTTCCATCAAATTCTTCTTCATGCTCCACAAAATCTTCGTCGAAGTAGTGTAATTTAATTTTTGAAGGCCTGTTTACATCTTCTCTTATACCAGGAATACTTAAGCATCCTTCGTTAAACAATTTTTCTTCACCTGTTTCTTCTATCATTTTAGGATTGATAAAAACCTTTTTAAATCCTGTTAAATCCGGATCGTCTTCGGCCATTGGCTCTCCATCTATTACTATGATTCTGATCGATTTGTTGATTTGTGGTGCAGCAAGACCAACTCCATCTGAAGAATAAATTGTTTCAAACATGTTGGCAATAATCTTTTCCAGTTCAGGATAGTCTTTATCAATTTCTTCAGCTTTTTTCCTAAGTATAGGATGACCAATTATGGTTACTGGATATATCATCTTAAATTGGTTTGTTTAAATAAGTTTGTAAAATAATTGTAGCACTGATTTCGTCAACCAGTCCTTTGTCTTGTCTTTTTGTTTTTTTTAAACCACTATCTATCATAGTTTGTTGAGCCATCATGGAAGTAAATCGCTCATCAACTCTATGTATGGGCTTATTTGGGTATTTTTTTTGCAATTTTCTTACAAATCCGCGTATTTGGGGTTCCGTTTCAGAGGGCGAATTGTTCATTTGTACGGGCAAGCCTACTACTATTTCATCTACTTTTTCCTGTTTGAAGTATTTATCTAAGAACTCCATAAGTGTATGTGTAGGTACTGTAGTTAATCCCGTTGCAATTATTCTGTCTTCGTCAGTTACTGCAATTCCCGTTCGCTTAAACCCATAGTCGATGCTTATAATTCTTCCCATAATAAACCCTGAATAAGCCACAAAGATACAAATATTGCGCCGTTTGAATAATATTTGGTTTGCAAAACTTAATAACCAAACATTCTTGATTAGTTGTCGTTTAAGGCAATAATACAATTTAAAGTATAGTTAAAATTTAGTGAGCCTCATTGAAAAATGATATCTTTGTATTATGGAAAAGCATTCAAAACAAGAACTTTGGAAAGGTAATGCCATTGCGCGTTTCTTTTTGTGGTGTTCAGGAGCACGTATTTATTTATTGAAAAGGTGCCCCACAGAAATCAATATGTTTATGGGTATCGGTATTGTTGTTTTTTTAACCGGTATCATGGCTTCTATTTCTGGTGGATATGCTTTTCATATGGTCTTTGATTCTACACCGTTGGCAATAGTTTTTGGGCTCTTTTGGGGGATTCTAATTTTCTTCCTTGATTGGTATCTAGTGTCTAGCTTAAAGAAAGAGAAGAAATGGTGGAAAGAGTTTTCCATGGCTTTCCCAAGGATCGTTTTAGCTGTTTTTATTGCAGTTGTTGTTGCCAGGCCAGTTGAAATGAAATTGTTTGAGAAAGAAATTGATTTGCAGGTCCAAAAAAATCAGTTGGATAAGCGTGAAAATCAAAATCAACAGATTGCAACTCAATTTGGAGAAGTTGACCAGCTAAAATCAAGAAATGATTCTTTGGAAAAATACTTAATGAGTAAAGCAAAACGTAGAGATATGCTCTATAATTTGATGATTGCTGAAGCTGAAGGACGTAGTCCTGTAGGTATAATGGGGAAAGGGCCTGTTTATAAAGAAAAAAGGAGAGAATATGATATTGCCCAAAAAGAGTTGGAAGACGAAAGAGCAAGGCTTGCTCCAGTCATATCATCCAATCTTGATCGTATTAATCAGCTTAATGTAAAAAAGGATGAACTTTTGGCTACTAATCAAATTGTTATTACAAGAGCTAATGGTTTTCTTAGTAGAATGCGTGCTTTACATCAACTCCAGAAAGAAGATCAAATGGTGGGCTGGGCATCACTATTTATTTTGCTCCTTTTTATAGCTATCGAAATATCTCCTGTTTTTGTGAAATTAATAAGTTCTCGAGGGCCTTATGATGAGCTACTGCAGGCAGAGCAATATGCGGCAAGCTATAATGCAGCAATGCTGGTTGATGAGTTTTCACATAACCGAACACTGGCGCAAAAAGATCTTATACGAAAAGAAGAATTATTATTGGATCAAAATGAACTTGTGCTATCTAATGCATATAAAGAGCTTACTCTTGCTAAGCAAGAAATAAATAAAGACAGAATAAAAAGATGGAAGGAATTGCAGCTAAAGAAAAATGGTGAAACTATAAATAAAGAATTTCCTCTATTGTTGGACATGAATAGCAGACCTGAACTTTCAAGCAGTACGGACGATCAGTCTACTCTCTCATCATAATGTATTTGAACTCAAAATCAACCATTTCGGCTAATTCTTCACCAACATCTCTCATGTCTTCATCACCTTCTTCATAATACCAGTTGATTTTAATGTCGATACCGCTACTATGTAGTTGGTTGATGTATAACAGGATGTCTAAGATAAATTTAGCTGAAGCAGAATTGAAGTATGATAATTTAAAATCAAAATTAACAGTTCCGTCACCAGAAAGCTTCGCTTTAACTTCATCAGTTTTTTCTAAAACACTTTCAAACCAATTAATTACTGGCATATAGAATTCCCGAACATTTTCGGGTCTTGAGCATCCAGCAATTTCAAATTTTCGATTATCTACATCTAAAATTACGGAAGGGGTTGCTTTAGTTTCTTCAATATTAATTTTGTCCATACTGCTATATCTTTATTTTTAAACAAAAATACGATTCTTCTTCATTAATGTTTTCAAATGAATATGATATTTTCTCTTTAGCATTCTTACCAATAATAAACACACCTAATCCGGCTCCACCTTCAACACTGATATTGCTATTCTTTAATTTTTCGGCGAAAATCTTTTTAAGGTTTTCAGTATTGTTGTTGATATAATCTATACGTTCTTTTAAAATATCTTGTTGCTTTTTACTAACGACATTACATGACTCAACAATTATTCCATCATTGTATTCCTGAATAGAAAATTGTGGTAAAGTATTACTTGTTTTTTTCTTGGGAGCATGACGCATAATATTCTCAAGGGTTTCAACAGCCGTAGAATAAATTCTTTTTCGTAGAAGCGTACTTAATTCAGTTTCTTCCAAACGCCTGTTTAAATCTTCTAGTAACTCGTTTATTATGTCATAATCGAGTTTACCATTGTATTTTAGAATAATATTTTGTGTGCTTTCCCGCATATTATAAAGTGCAATATAGTAATATTCTTCTTTTTATATGACAAATCTTTTTCCTCCATTTACTAATAAAATGTTAAAGATAATTGTTCGTTATCTAGTTTGGCTCTAAATTGCCTAAAAAGAGTTTATTTTATTTGTTGTTACAATGTATTTATGTAACTATTTGGTATATTTAACGTAATTTCTCATAAGCTTGTTTTGGGGAGCGGTAAAAGATAATGGGGTTCGAATTTTTCGGCCCCATTTTTATTTTTGCTCAAATTCCTTTAGCCATAGTTCCTAATAATTATCATTTTAGTTAAATAATTTGAGGTTTAATTTGCATAAATCATTTCAGAGGTCTACTTTGCAGCCGGTTTAATTATAAATAAATTTGCATTTAATTCGCAAATAATCAAAGATTTACATTTTGAGCAAAACTAGAGAAGATATAAAAACTACTAAAAAGCGCATTGTTTGTTTTCATTTATACAATGATTATAGTGGAGCTCCTTTAGTTCTTTCAGAAATTATTGAAGGATTAGATGCAAAAGGATATGAAGTGGAGCTGTTTACTTCAGGCAAGTACAGCAAAGGATTCTTATCTAAGTTAGATCATGTAGAATATCACTATTCTCATTATAAATGGACAGCTACACGTTATATTAACTATCTGAGGTTTTTTATAAATCAGTTTTTATTGTTTTTTAAGCTATTGGTGTACATTCGTAAAGATGTTGTTTTTTATGTTAATACGCTTTGGCCTTTTGCTGCTGGTATGGCTGGTAAATTAATGGGTAAAAGAGTGATTTACCATTTGCATGAAACTTCCGTAAAACCTAAATGGTTAAAACGCTTCCTTTTCCGAACACTTGATAAATCTGCAACTGATATTATTTACGTTTCCAATTATTTGAAACAAAAAGATCCGGTTAAGCAAACAAAACAGCATGTTGTTTATAATGCATTATCTCCAGACTTTACAGAAAATATTAAACCTCGTGAAAATTCAGATGAGTTTACTGTACTTATGCTTTGCTCATTGAAAATGTATAAGGGTATAAAAGAGTTTATTCAAATAGCAGCGCGATTAACTAATATTAAATTTGACCTGGTTGTAAGTGCCAATGATGAAGAGTTGAATGCTTATTTTAAAAACGACCGCTTTTCTGAAAACATGTCTCTACATGCAACCCAGGTGGACGTTCATC
The DNA here is from genome assembly GCA_002869335.1 of Salinivirgaceae bacterium. Lineage (GTDB taxonomy): Bacteria > Bacteroidota > Bacteroidia > Bacteroidales > Salinivirgaceae > Salinivirga. Next base: position 4,764 of record PKTE01000031.1, read on the forward strand.
CTTTCTATGAAAGAGCTTCATTGGTATTAAACCTTAGTCATCCAGATAAATGGCTGGAATCTTTTGGTTTAACAGTTTTGGAAGCCATGCATTACGGGGTTCCGGCAATTGTTCCTCCCATTGGTGGCATAAGTGAATTAGTTAAAGATGGTTACAATGGATATAAAATTAGTGTTAAAGACTTAGATCAAATAACCAATACTATTCACCAACTTTCTGAAGATAAGGCGCTTCATAAAGAATTATCGCAACATGCAAAAGAAATGGCAAAGCATTTTAACTACCAAAGCATGATCGATAGAATAGAAAATATTATTCTTGACAAATAAGCGCTATAATTCAGAGCGCAAGTTTTAGCAAATTATTTTTTTTACTAACTTTATTTTTTGAATTTTGTAATCATTGTTTAAAGTAAATAACTAATAATAACTATTTTATTCACAGACTTATGGATGAAGTATTAAACCTCTGGGGACAGGAATTAAACTGGATTAAAGACGATAAATTACGTGAAAAGACAGCAAAGGTATGGCAAATAGCCCTTGAAAGAAGTGTGTTGAATGGTGATGACTTAAATCGCATTCCTTTTACACTGCTAGTAGGGCCAGACCTTAAAGTTACCTTTATGGATCACAAAAGAGCTGTAGTTCATATTGCTAAAGATAGCGGAAATAAAGTAAATGAGTTTTTCAAAGATGAATTACCTGTAAACATGGATGTGTTAATTTCAGGAGCTATTTTATGTGATGTTGGTAAATTACTAGAATACGTATTGGATGAAAATGGAAAAGCAGTTCAGGGTACTTATGGAAAATATTTACGTCATCCTTTTAGTGGCGTTTCACTAGCTGAAGAGGTTGGTTTGCCGCCTGAAGTATGCCATATTATAGCTACACACGCCGGAGAAGGGGATATGGTTAAGCGTACAACGGAGGCATATATTGTTCATCATGCTGATTTTATGACATTTTTGCCATTTAAAAATGGTTTGAAATTATAATGGTATCTTTGAATGTTTTCAAAAGATTAACTTTATAGGAAAATTAAATGCGGGAAAAAGTTGAAAGAGTAAAATTTCTGAAGAATGTATCTCTTTTCAAAGATACGCCTGAAAAAACACTTGAAAGGATTGCCAAAGGTATGAGGCAGGTTCATGTGGAAAAGGGAAAGGCTATTTTTAATAAAGGCGATAGTATGCGGGCATTATACATCGTTATATCAGGAAGTTTACAGGTGCATGATGGGGAATATATTTTTTCAACTTTTGATGAAAATGATTTTTTTGGAGAATATTCTTTAATAGATGAAGAAACTCGTAGTGCTACCGTTACTGCCATAGTGCCTTCAGAAGTTTATGAGTTAAGTTACGAGAAGTTTAGCATGTTTTTGGAGAATGAACCGGTACTTGCTCGTTCAATGCTGAAAGGATTTGTGCAGCGCTTGCGTGATAATAATATTTTGGAGGAGAGGCTCACTCGAAGAACACTTGAGATTCAGAAACAAAAAAATGAAATTATTCATGAACGAGACGAGCTTGAAAAGCAGAAGAAAGAACTTGTTACTCTGAATAATACTAAAGATAAGTTTTTCTCCATTATTGGTCATGATCTTAAGAATCCTTTTAGTACAGTAATTGGTCTTTCTGAACTATTATTAGATGATTTTGAGTCCTTTGAAAAAGAGAGGTTGAAGGTTTTTATAGAGCAGATAAATAAATTTTCGAGCAATGCTTATGCTCTGTTGGAGAATCTATTACAGTGGGCCAGAAGTCAGACCGGAAAATTAAAATTGACCAAGAACCTCTATAATCTTCGTGATGTAATTGAAGATAACATTGAATTACTAAGCGGTAATGCCAAGCAAAAAAATATCACTCTGAATTATCCAAACGAATCAGCTTTTTGGAACTTCGATGTGAACATGATTAGCACTGTGATTCGTAATCTTATTTCTAATGCCATTAAATTTACTCATGAAAATGGACAAATTGATATAAAATATGAAGAACGTGCTAATAAACTCTATGTTTCCATAGCTGACACTGGAATGGGAATTGCAAAAAAAGACTTACCCAAACTATTTAAATTAGATATTAATCCTACAACAATAGGAACCTCTGATGAAAAGGGAACAGGACTTGGATTAATATTATGTAGTGAGTTTATTGAAAGGCATGGAGGGGAGATTTGGGCTGAAAGTGAACCCGGTGAAGGTAGTATCTTTAAATTTTATTTGCCGGAGTCAAACCCGGAATAATATACATTTGTTTCTTCATTTTATGTTCATGAATAATTATTTGCATGAACGATTTTAGTGCGCTTTTCGGAAAAAACCCGATTTCGATGGAATTTCTTCGAAAACCACTATTTTTGCACTTTAAAATAACCAGGTTCAAAAAAATAAATAGTCATTTATTTTGTTTTAAATATTTGACATAAGTTGAACTGAAAATTAATTGTCTATGTTGACGCTTTTTAGGAAAGAGTTAAGTAGTTTTTTTACATCATTGACTGGCTATATAGTTGTTATTATTTTCTTGTTGGTCAATAGTCTTTTTATGTGGGTTTTCCCCGGTTCGATTAACGTTATTGATTCCGGCTATGCCAACCTTGATGCACTATTTATTATGGCTCCGTGGGTGTTTTTATTCCTTGTGCCAGCAGTTACAATGAGGCTGTTTAGTGAAGAGAAAAAATCAAAAACCATTGATCTTTTGCTTACGCGTCCGCTGTCTGATTTTCAAATAGTATTTGCCAAATATCTGGCAGGATTCAGCATAGTGCTCATTTCTTTATTACCCACTTTTGTTTATTATATATCTGTGTGGATGCTTGGTGATCCTGTCGGCAATATTGATGTGGGTGGCACATGGGGAGCTTATATAGGCTTGTTGTTTTTAGCTTCTATTTATGTGGCTATTGGAGTTTTTGCTTCGTCACTTACTGAGAATCAAATTGTTTCATTCCTAATTGCAGTGAGTTTGTCATTTATTTTTTATGTAGGTTTTGAATCAATTTCGCAACTAGATGCATTTGAGCAATTCTCTTTTTTTATAAAAAATATTGGAATCAATGAACATTATAGTTCAATAAGTCGTGGAGTAATTGATAGTAGAGATATAATATACTTTTTAGCCGTAATAACTATATTTTTATTATTCACCAGAACAGTTTTACAAAGTAGAAAATGGTAAAAAAGGGTAGTATGAAAAAGAATCAGGTAAAAAGAAACAGTTTAACACAATTGCTACTCAGTGTTTTGATAGTTGTACTTGTTAGCTTTGTATCATCACGTGTGTTTTTTCGTCTTGACTTAACAACTGACAAACGTTACTCTATCAATGAGAGTACTAAAACTGCCTTGCGAGACTTGAAAGATATTATTTACGTGAAGGTCTATTTGTCTGGTGATTTGCCTCCTACTTTTGAGGAGTTGAGAAGATCTGTTTTCGAGACACTAGAAGAGTTTAGGGCGTATGCTGGTGCAAATATTCAATATGAGTTTATTAATCCTTCTGAAAGTGAAGACGAGAAAGTTCGAAATGATATCGCACGTCAGTTAGTCCGAAAGGGTTTGGTCCCTAGGACTATACGCGTTAAAGATAAAGATGGCTATAAAACTAAATATCTTTTTCCTGGCGCTATAATAAGCTATCGCGAAGAAGAAATTCCACTCAACTTCTTAGATACAAAGGCTAGTAATGCCAGGACCAGAGTTGAGATTTTAGTGAATGATGCGCAGGGTAGGCTTGAGTATAATTTTTTAAATAAAATTAGAACAATTACTCAAATTATACCTCCGGAGATTGCCTTTATTCATGGACATGGTGAACTTGAACGTATGGAGAATATCTCTTTAGCTCGCGAACTATCTGATATGTATGGTGTTAGGGTGATTGACCCGGCTGAGTATGTTTTTGCGTTGAGGGATTCGATGAGATTGAAATATAAGGCAATTATTATTAGCAAACCTCGGAGTCGTTTCTCTGAAAAAGATAAATTTATTCTTGATCAATACATCATGCACGGTGGACGTGTTTTATGGTTAGTGGATTACACGCAGGTGAGCATGGATAGCCTTTCTCATAGCAGTAATACTCAGGCTATTCCAATTCAACGAGATTTGAACTTAAATGATATTCTTTTCAATTATGGTGTTCGAATTAATACTGGTATTATTCAAGATCTGAATAGCGCACCAATTCCAATAAACACTGCAGCAATTGGAACTGAGCCACAATTTTCACCAGTCCCATGGGTATATTTTCCTCTTATTGCTCCGCGTCCAATTCATCCTATTACGACTAATATCGGGCGTGTAAAATTGGAGTTTGCTAATCCGCTTGATACTGTTGGGGAGAATCCTTTGGTGACAAAAAAAGTACTTTTAACCACATCGCAATACTCAAAAGTTGTTAGCTCACCTGCGATTATAGATCTCAATATTATCAATGAAGACCCAAATCCGGATTACTATCGAGCAGGACCTCAAAAAGTAGCTGTGTTATTAGAAGGTAATTTTCAATCTGCTTTTAAAAATAGATTAGTAGACGATATTACACAAAATGAGACTTTTGATTTTAAAGATCAAAGTAAAAAAACAAAGATGATTGTGGTTTCTGATGGAGATATATCAAAGAATCCGGTTATTACAAGAAATGGCGATCAACAGCCTTTACCATTAGGTTCAGATAAGTGGTTTGACCAAATATATTTTAGTGGAAACCTTGAATTCTTGCTAAATGCTGTAAATTATCTTACTGATGATTTTGAATTGGTTACTCTCAGGGGACGCAAGTTTCAGTTAAGGCTGCTAGATAAACCTCAGTTGCTCGAGAATAAAGGTTTTTGGAGAGTTGTTAATATTGGTTTACCTATTCTAATTATGCTTATTGTAGCAATAATAGTTGGAATGGTAAGAAAATACAGGTATGTTAAAAAGAAATAAACAATAGAAAAGCGCAGATAGATGAAAAAGAATTTAATTCAAATAATAATACTGGCCATACTTTTAGGAATTGTAATCGTGGCTCAAATTGTACCTCTTGGGAATTCCCGAATTATGGATATGCTTAAAATAAATAAGAAAGGTACCATTAAAGAGCTCCGCGATTTTAGTATTGAGGATACAAGTCGAATAACTCGTATTTTTATGGTTGATAAGGAAAACAAAACCCTTGATTTAACCCGTGAACCAGGGAATAAATGGATTGTAAACGATAAGTATCGAGCAAAAAAGTATGACGTTAATTTATTGATAGGTACAATGCATAGTATGCGTATCAAATCTCCGGTAGCAACATCTGCCGAAGAAAATATTATTAAAAGATTGGCTACAAAATCTGTAAAAGTTGAGGTTTATGACAACGAAGACTTATTGAAAACCTACTATATTGGAGGTGTTACACAAAACCAAACTGGAACATATGCTATGCTTGAAGGATCTACGAAGCCTTTTATTGTTGAAATTCCAGGTTTTAGGGGGTATTTGACCAGTAGGTTCCACACGGTAGAAAACTTGTGGCGCTCGGCCAGAGTTTTTCAATTTGATGAATTAGAAATTGAAAAGATAGCTGTTAAAGTTGGATCAAAACCCAATCAGTCTTTTTCAATTATAATAAATGATAAAAATAATTATGAACTTCTTAATGCCAATGATCAAAAAGCTAAAGCTTTTGATACTCTGGCAGTTCGAAGATTTGTAAAAGAGTTTAAAAATAAATCATTTTCAAGATTCTTAAGTACTGAACTCCAGGAAAAAGCCGATTCTGTTTATAATAGTAAGCTATTTTACAAATTTAACGTGGACCTAAAAAGCGGGTTAGATGTTGAAGTTAGCTTGCATAAAGTAAAAGATTTTGTAGCTGACGATATTATGGAAATAGATTATATGAACGGTATTGTAAACCAGACCCTTTGGGTAACCGTGCAAACGCATCTTTTTGCTACATTGTTTAGGGAACTGAACGATTTTAAACCTGTATTTTGAAAACTTTTTCTTATTTTTGAATAAATAAAAATACTGAAATAATGAATTTTGTAGTATCAAGTACTGACTTGTTAAATCACTTACAGGCAATAGCTAAAGTGATAAGCAATAAAAATACATTACCAATTCTCGACAATTTCTTGTTCGAGTTAAAAGGTAACTTACTCACAATTACTGCTTCTGATCTTGAAACCACACTTGTGACCTCTATGGAGGTTGACAATGCTGAAGGTGAGGGTGTAATAGCTGTAGATGCCAGAAGACTTCTGAAATTGAAAGATTCATCAGAGCAGCCATTGACATTTAATATTAATACGGAAACCCTTTCTGTAGATATTTTATCAGAAAGTGGAAAATTTAGTAAAGTTGAGCAAAGAGGTGAGGATTATCCAAAGCCACAAGAAATTGATGATGCTCAAAAGAATGAGATTAATTTAAATTCAGAGTCACTCTTAAGTGCCATTAATAAAACTATATTTGCGACAGCTGATGATGATTTGCGCCCTGTGATGAATGGTGTATTATTTAGTTTTACGCCAGATTATCTTACAGTGGTTGCATCTGATGCTCACAAAATGGTTCGCTATCGTAGAACAGATGTGAAAGCTGACAATGAAGCTTCATTTATCCTTCCACAAAAACCGGCACAAATGCTTAAAAATTTGTTGCCTAACGATGAAAGCGAAGTTAAAGTGTCATTTGACTCCCAAAATGCAATTTTTGAGTTTGCTAATTTTACTCAGGTTTGTCGATTGGTAGAAGGAAAATATCCTAATTACGAGGCTGTTATTCCTAAGGATAACCCGTTTAAGATGACCATTGATCGTCTTGATATTTACAATAAACTAAAAATGGTAAGTGGATATGCAAATCCTGCAAGTAATCTTGTGAAGCTTAGTGTTTCTCCTAGTGAATTAAAAGTTTCAGCTCAGGACCTGGATTTTTCTATGTCGGCATTCGAGCGATTAAAATGCGAATACGAAGGTGAGGAGATGGAAATAGGTTTCAAAGCTTTATTTTTACTTGAGATCATAAGTAACTTATCTTCAACTGATGTTGTGGTTGAATTAAGTGACCCAACAAGAGCTGCATTATTCTTACCTCTTGAAAAAGAAAACGAAAGTGAAGATTTATTAATGCTATTGATGCCAATGATGGTTAATCAATAGAATAATATAAGAATAAGTAATGGGGATGCGAAAGCATCCCTTTTTTTGTGCTGCATAACAGATAATTATAAAGAAACAATTACTATTATTTGTATGTATTTTGTGTCAGTTCATTTCAATAGTACAAGTAGTAATTTAAAATCTTCATATAATGACAACCAATGATTTAAAAGCTTTTATAAGTAATGTAAGTCTTTTTAGAGGATTAACAAATGATGAAATTGAAACTGTTACAAAATTCATAAAGCCTAAAACATTTAATGAAGGCGAATTTTTGTTTAAACAGTATGCTCAAAGAGAAGGGATTTATTTTATATATGCAGGGGAAGTTGAGCTTTTTAGCAAGACACCTTTTGGTGCAGAGAATAGATTAGCATATTTTGGACCATTTGATTTTATTGGAGAAGGATCGCTTTTAGATCATTCGCCACATAGCACTAATGCTCGAGCTTTGACAAAAGTTGAGGGTTATAGTGTAGAAAAGACTGATCTTGATGAACTTTCAGATAATCATAATGCAATCACCTCAAAAATATATGCTAATCTCGCAAAAGTGATTACTCGAAGGATGCATCAGGCCAATGCACAGCTTATTAATGCTGGTGCACAATATGCATCGGGTACAACAAGACATGAGCACGACTTATTGGGAGATCGAGATGTGCCTGATCATGTTTTTTACGGTATTCAAACAATGCGTGCACTTGAGAATTTTAATATCTCAGGTGTTTCACTACAATTTTATCCCGTATTAATTAGTAGCTTGGCAATAGTGAAAATGGCTGCAGCAAAGGCGAATTACGATTTAGGTCTTTTAGATAAAACAGTTCATGATGCTATGACTCAGGCTTGCGATGAGATTATGAAAGGTAAATATCACCGCCATTTCGTTGTTGATATGATTCAAGGTGGTGCCGGTACTTCAACCAATATGAATGCCAATGAGGTTATTGCCAATAGGGCTCTTGAAATTATGGGACA
>PKTE01000076.1 GCA_002869335.1 Salinivirgaceae bacterium
AATTATACAATGAGCAGGGGAATTGTAAATATTTTAATTTCTCATTTGATTTCTTCTTTGGGGCATTATTTGAACAATTCTAAAACATCTGTTGTTATAATCGAACATGAAAAATCTAAAGGAGTAATTCCTTTAACAAAATTAAAACGATGAATCGAGTTTTGATCTTCACATTACTGTGGGGTATATTTATTGCTCCAAATTCACTTCTTTATTCCCAAAATTCTCAAATAACATTGTTAGATGCTGACAATTCCATGCCAATTGAAGGGGTTGCTTTTCAATATGGTAATCAAAATGGGGTTTCGAATAACGAAGGTGTTATTTCATTTAAGTTTATAGAAAAGCAACAGATGCAATTGTCACATATTAATTACGGAAAATGGCAATGGACAGCTGAAGAAGTTGCAGAATTTGTACAAAACAAAATTTATTATGCTCAAAGTAAAACGGTAAGTTTATATCCTGTGACCGTCATTGCGGTTAAATCCGGACAAGATGCTACAGAACGTGTTAAAATTGGTTGTAGCGACCGGATGAACCATGACGGAGGTGAAATTTTAAATCAAATTCCAGCAATCAACAGTATCCGGAAAGGTGGGAATTATGGTTTTGATCCTGTTTTTCGGGGTTTTAAATACGATCAGCTAAATATTGTGTTGAATGGTGCTCAAAGTGCTACTGCAGCTTGTCCAAACCGAATGGACCCACCTACAAGTCAGATGGCTCCAAATATGATGGACCGTATTGAAGTTTATAAAGGGCCACATGCTCTGCGTTATGGAACTGGTTTTGGAGGAACCATTAATTTTGTTCCTTCGAAGCTGCGCTTTACAACTGAACCAGATATTTATGGGAGAATATCTTCTGGTTATAAATTGAATGGAAGTGTTTTCCAGTCAGAGGGGCAAATAGGTTTGAGTAACAAGCGATATGATTTGAGCTTGTTTGCAGCCTGGTCACAAGGTGATAATTACTATGCTGGTAATGGGGATACTATTGCTGCTGGATTTCAGCGTGGAAGTTTTGGTGCCAATTTGGGTTTGAAACTTACAGATAATCAACAGTTGCGTTTGTCTGCTACATATAATGTAGCTCGTGACGCTGATTTCCCGGCTCTACCAATGGATCTAAGAACAGATGATACCTGGATGTTTAATTTGAATCATGACATTCGATTTATTGATAGACAATTAAAAACCTGGAAAACCACTTTGTTTGGTTCTTTTGTAGATCATTTTATGGATAATCGTTTGAAAGAACTTGACCCTCGAATGATGGATGCCGAAACAGCTGCCAAAACTAAAAACTATGGCGGCCGAACAGAAGGAAAGTGGCAATTTAATCAAGATATTCTTTATGTTGGATTAGATACAAGATCAGAAGGAGCAGAGGGAACAAGAGTACGAGAATTTTTAATGGGACCAATGGCCGGAAATATTTTAGAAGATAATGCCTGGCAAAATGGTCAGATATCTAAAACTGGGTTGTTTGCTGAATATCATTTAAATAAAAAGAATTTGCAATTTGTTTTTTCAGGTAGGTTGAATTTAAATTTGGCTAAAATTAATGATGCTACGTCTGAATTTGAGGCTGTTTATGATAAAACTTCATCTGTTCAAATAAATCCAAACCTCAGTGTGGGTATTCAAAAGCCGTTAAACGACAATATGAAATTGAGCTTATGGTTAGGACGAGCACAACGCAGTGGTAGTCTGACTGAGCGTTTTATTAATTATTTTCCTGTTGGACTGGATCCTTATGAAATGCTTGGGAATCCGGAGTTGAAGCCGGAAAATAATAATCAGGCAGATATCTCTTTTGAATTTCGAAATGAGCAAACTGTGATTAATCTGGATGTTTTTGCTTCTTATATGCAAAATTATATTTCTTCTGCTATTGATACTGCACTAGATCCCCGATTACCAACCAGTCCGGGAGTACGGCAATACATGAATATTGACGAGGCTTTTAAAACCGGATTTGAGGTAACTTGGTTACAAAAATTGCCATATGGTCTGCAATCTCAAATAGGAGTTGCTTATACGTATGCACAAGATTTAGCTTTGAATGAGCCATTACCAGAAATTCCACCATTGGATTTAAGAATCGGTTTGAATGGATCATACTTGGATAACA
>PKTE01000165.1 GCA_002869335.1 Salinivirgaceae bacterium
TAATAATTATAGAGTTTTAATATAGAATCTTAGCAATGGATTATACCTTTTAGAATATAGTGAGGGTAATAAATCATCGAGGATTAAATTTATAAAGAGAAAACTTCACTGATACTTACGCTTTCTAACGGGAGATACTAGGTGGACAATAACCTAAAATTATTTTACAATGTCAATAAAAACTAATCTTTAAACAATAATAATTAATAATTAACCATTAATAATTATTTATTAATCACCGCTAGTTTTACCTTAACCGGCTTCATTACCGAGGCTTTCATCATTTTGACTCTGTCGATTCCGGTGGGCATGTCGTTTTGAGGATTATTTCCGCCAGGTTGATGACCGCCTGGGGGTCTGCCACCCATTCGGTTTCCGCCTCCCATTCTGCCACCACCGCCTTTTCCACGTCCACTCCCAGGATGCCCTTGCATACCAGCCTGACGCGCAGGAGTAGGTGCTTGCCCGGACTCAACTTGCAAACTAATAATGTCTAATCCTTTTCGAGCGTGTTTTTGTAGCATTTTGAGTGGGACTTGAATCTGTATGATGAGTTCTTGCGATTCATTTACATAATATTTGCCTTGTATAAGGTTGGGTTTATCAGGCGAAATCATCTTTTTTGATTCACCCATAAACCAGTTGTTTAGTTCAATATTAGATTTTTGTAGTAATAAACTCTGTATATATTTTCGTTGAGCATTACGATCAGTATTCTGAGAAGGCCTACGGAATGTTTCTCTGTCGATTGATTTTTTCATGGGATAGTTAATGCCCAATTGTCTTTTATTTTTTCCTTTCGTATTGAGCCAAGTTGTGCATCCAAACATCAATATTTTTTGTTTGAGTGTTTCATCATTTACTGCCAAGTTGATAGTCAATGTCTTATCATTGTTCGAAATGCGATAAAAGAAACCACTTTTCGAGTCGAACTGAAAAGTTGCTGTATCGATTTTCAATTCATTACTAGAGATCTCACTTTGCCATGCAGATAGCATTAATTCATCTTGTGAAAAAACAAATGAAAAAATAGAACTTATAAGAATTGTGAGTGTAATGCGCATAATATTTAATTTTCTCTTTTGATTAAATAAAGGATTAAAGGTTTAATTGGCATGTCAGGATTAAAGGAAAAAGAGAAAAGTGGAACCGTGTTACATCATATAAATGCCAGTTGGTTAAAACCTTTCTCATTAATAATTATCCATTAATAACTAATAATTATTTAGTATCTTATGATGGTTAAAAGAACGCAATATGTTAAATGAAAACGTAGACTTATTTCTCGAAGATGGTTGTGGTCGCTGTTCCTATTACAAGTCACCAAAATGTAAGGTTATAAAATGGACAGATGAGTTGGCACAGTTACGTAGAATTGTATTGGAGTGTGGTTTGAAAGAGGAGTTTAAATGGTCACAACCCACATATACATATGATGGTAAAAATATATTAATGGTTACTGCACTTATGAAATGTGCTGTACTGTCATTTTTTAAGGGAGTGTTGTTGAAAGATGAGCAGAAATTATTAATCTCAGCCGGAGAAAACTCACAAGCAGTGCGTCAATTTCGTTTTACAAATGTGGAAGATATTCTTAAAATTGAATCTGCTATAAAGGAGTATGTTTTTGAAGCCGTTGAAGTTGAAAAAGCTGGACTTAAAATAGAATATAAACAAAGAAATGAAACCATACCAGATGAATTGAAACAAATGATGGATGAGAATCAAACGCTAAAAATAGCCTTCGAATCACTGACGCCTGGTAGGCAAAGAGGTTATATCCTATATTTCTCTCAAGCAAAGAAGTCGGAGACAAGGTATTCTCGCATTATGAAATATATACCTCATATTTTAAGTGGTAGAGGTTTGAATGATATCTAGATCTCAAAAAATCAGAATCCAAAAAATGAAATTTGATAGCTTGGTGGTATTTTAAAGCTTTCTTGAAGACAATAGTTAACATTTTTTAAAAGTAGATGTTTAAATATTAATTTACTTGCATACATAAAATGAGATTGACATGGATATAAAGAAAATATTTGAAAACAATCGTAAATGGGTTGATGATAAACTTGGTGCAAATCCCGATTACTTTAAAAAACTATCGGAGGGTCAAAATCCTGATATTCTTTATATTGGATGTTCAGATAGTCGTGTTACTGCTGAGGAACTTATGGGTTTATCACCGGGAGAGGTTTTCGTGCATAGAAATATAGCCAATATGGTTTCAAATCTCGATTTAAGTGTAATGTCAGTAATTAATTATGCCGTTGGCAACCTAAAAGTAGATCATATTGTAGTGTGTGGCCATTATTATTGTGGTGGGGTAAAAGCGGCCATGCAATCAGAAGATTTGGGTATTCTTAATCCATGGCTAAGAAACATTAGAGATGTGTACAGATTGCACAAAACAGAATTGAATGATATTACGGATGAAGAACAGAAATATAAGCGTCTTGTGGAACTAAATGTGCAGGAGCAATGTGTGAATGTAATTAAAACTGCAGTTGTGCAAAAAGCTTATCGCGATAGAAATATTACTGTTCATGGTTGGGTGTTTGATATACATTCAGGAAAACTAATCGATTTAAATATTGACTTAGATAAAATATTGAAAGATATCATGGAAATCTATCATCTTGATTAAGAGCAAAGTGTCATATACGCTAGTATAAGAGTTATACTCCTTCTTTTTTTGTTTTTTATCATCTCAATTGATGGAAATAGGTTAATGATTCAGATTAATACAGATTCACCTCAACACAAATATTAAAACAGCCTAAATTGAGCTTTTTTAATATGAGTATCAATTTTTTTATTTGGGTTTAGTCTAATTATCCTATTTCAATTTTAACGAAATGAGAACGCTTCGATTCGCGTGGTTATATACGTCTTTTTCTCCTAGTATTTAATCAGTCTAAATAATATGTTTAAGAAAATGTTTTTTCTATAAATTGCTTTACTGTAGTGGTTTGTAGGAGTAGTTTTCACTATTGGTGAAAAACAATGACAATTGTCATATTGTATTGAGACAAAAATCATGGTATACCCTTTTTAGACATTGTAATTTCGAAAATCATGCAAATCAAAGCTTTGCGAAAAGCTATTTTGCAGCATAAAACATAATGTTATTTAGCACAAACTTAACCAAAAGAGAAAGATATGACAGACATTCAGCAACTTGTTGGAGAGCTTGTAAAGAAGCACGGAACAAAACGTGAAAAGCTACTTCCTATACTACAAGGAGTAATTGAAAAAGAACGCTCACTGAGTGATTATGCAATGATAGAAATTGCAAAACAATTGGGTATTTCAGCTGCCGATGTATATGGTACGGCTACTTTTTACTCATTCATGGATACTGAGCCTCGCGGAGAAAATATTATTCGCGTTTGTAAAACCATCACTTGCTTTATGAAAGGCAAAAATCAGATTTTATTGGCATTGGAAGATGCTCTAAAAATTAAATTAGGCGAAACTACACCTGATAAAAAGTTTACTTTATTAGAAACTAACTGTTTAGGGTGGTGTCATAAAGCACCTGCCATGCTCATCAATGATGAAATTTATACCGATTTAACCATTGAAAGAGTGCATGAAATTATTGGAGAATACAAAAACAAGTAGATAATAAAAAAAATCAAATATTATGGGTAAAAATATGCTAAAGCGCATCGACCTTATATTTAAGAATGAACATGATACAGATGAGATTCTTTCAAAAATATTTAAGCGTTCCAACGATGACCTTATCAATGATTTGATTGGTTCAGGTTTAAAAGGTCGTGGCGGCGCCGGATTCCCAACAGGATTAAAATGGAAATTGACTTCTGAAGCAAAAGATGATGAAAAATATGTGATATGTAATGCTGATGAGGGTGAACCAGGAACATTTAAAGATCGTGAAATTTTAACTCAAGTTCCTCATAAAGTACTTACAGGTATGGCTGTTTGTGGTCGTATTATAGGTGCAAAAAAAGGATTTATTTATTTAAGAGGGGAATATAATTTCTTAAAACCACACTTGAATGAAGAAATTGATAAATTCCATGCTATACTAAAAAAATTAGGCAGTGATTTCCGTATTGAGATTTTTAGCGGAAGCGGTGCTTATATATGTGGGGAAGAGAGTTCATTAATGGAATCAATGGAAGGTAAGCGTGGTGAGCCTCGCAATAAGCCACCTTTCCCAACAGAAAAAGGTTATCTAGGCAAGCCAACTGTAATCAATAACGTAGAAACATTGGCGCATGCATGGACAATCTTTAAATATGGACCTAAAAAATTCCGTGACCTTGGTGTACAAGATAGTCGCGGTTCAAAACTATTCTCAGTTTCTGGTGATACACCTATAGCAGGAATTTATGAATTAGAGTTAGGTATGTCGCTACAAGACTTTGTTGATGATTTTGGAGATGATGATTGTAAAGCGGTTCAGGTGGGTGGTGCAGCAGGATTTTGTGTGCCACGTAAAAAATTCCGTGAGACTGCTATCGGTTATCAGGGAAAATTAACGGGTATTTCGCTTCCTACAGGAGGTTCTATGATGCTTTTCAATAGCTCTCGTTCTATGTACAACGTGTTGAAAAACTATCTTGAGTTTTTTGAAGAAGAATCATGTGGACAGTGTACACCTTGTCGTGTTGGTTGTCAGCAACTTCTTGAAGGAATTGAAGCTGTGAAACGCGGAGAAAAACATCAACATTATCTTAATAAATTATTAAGATTATCAGAAACGATGAAAATGACTGCTAAATGTGGATTAGGTCAATCTGTAGCGAACTCATTCTCATCAATCGTAGAAAATTTCCGTGAAGAAATGATTTATTAATCCAAAAACATTGAGATATGTCTAAAATGGTTAATTTAAAAATAAACGGTATAGATGTAAGCGTAGAAGCCGGAACTACCATTCTTGAAGCCGCCGAAAAATTAAAAATTAAAATTCCGGTATTGTGCTATCACAAAGACCTTTGTATTGCAGGTAACTGTCGCGTTTGTGTAGTTGAAGTTGTAGGTTCTCGTAAGTTAGTTGCAGCTTGTGCTACTCCAGTTAACGAAGGACTTGAAATTCTTACAAATAGTTTGTTGGTACGTAACGCCAGAAAAGATATTATTGAATTATTGCTTTCAGAGCATAATGCTGATTGTACTAAGTGTTACCGCAATGGTAACTGTGAGTTGCAGGATTTAGCTGCTGAATATAAAATTACTAACCAGGATTTTATAGATCTTGCTCACGGTACATACACAATTGATGATTTATCTCCATCTATCGTGAAAGATGATAGTCGCTGTATCCGTTGTCAGCGTTGTGTGCGTACATGTACTGAACTTCAAAGTGTGGGTGCCCTTTCTGTAGCACATAAAGGTTCTGAGATGAAAATTTCAACCTTCTTTGATCGTAATATTCGTGAAGTAGTTTGTACTAATTGCGGTCAGTGCGTTATTCACTGTCCAACAGGAGCTTTGGTTGAAAAAACTTATATTGAAAGAGTTTGGGATGCTATTGCTGATCCTACAAAGCATGTGGTTGTTCAAACTGCAACAGCAGTACGTATTGGTTTAGGTGAGGAGCTTGAACTTGACGCTGGAAGTCGTGTTACTGGTAAAATGGTTTCTGCATTGAAACGTTTAGGTTTCGATTCAGTATTAGATACTGATTTTACTGCTGACCTTACCATTATGGAAGAGGGTACAGAGTTACTACATCGCTTAAAAGCTAATTTAGTGGAAGGTGATACAAGTGAACCACTTCCTTTGACAACAAGTTGTTCTCCAGGTTGGGTGAAATTCTTTGAGCATACTTTCCCTGATATGTTAGATCATATGTCAACTTGTAAGTCGCCACAACAAATGTTTGGTGCATTGGCTAAGACTTACTTTGCAAAGAAAATTGAAGTCGATCCTGAAAACATGGTATCTGTTTCTATTATGCCTTGTACAGCTAAGAAATATGAAGCTGATCGTCCTGAAATGCGTGATAGCGGACAAAAAGATGTTGATTATGTATTGACAACTCGCGAATTGGCTGTTATGATTAAGCAAGCTGGTATTCAGTTCTCTGATCTTCCAGAAGAAAAATATGACAGCATTATGGGACAATCAACAGGTGCTGCCGTTATTTTCGGAGCTACTGGTGGTGTTATGGAAGCTGCATTGCGTACTGCATACGAAATTGTTACCGGACGTGAAGTTCCTTTCGAAAACTTGAACATTACTCCTGTTCGTGGATTAGAAGGTGTACGTGAAGCATCTGTGAAAATTGAAAACGTACTTCCTGACTGGAAATTCCTTGAAGGAGCAGAGTTAAAGTGCTGCGTAGCCCATGGATTAGCTAACGCCAGGAAAGTGATGGAAAAAGTTCAAAATAAAGAAGTTGAGTATCACTTTATTGAAATTATGGCTTGTCCAGGTGGATGTTTAGGTGGTGGAGGCCAACCAATACCAACTAACGACGAAATTCGCAAGAAACGTATGGATGCCATTTACGAAGAAGATGCTAACATGACCTTACGTAAATCACATGAGAACCCTGAAGTTGTTCAGATTTATAAAGAGTTCTTAGGTGAGCCTCTTGGAAAAGAATCGCACAAATTACTTCATACAGAGTATTTTGAGCGTCAGAGATACTAAGATAAAATTCAATTTATTGAATTAAGCTATCGGTTATTATAGAATGTAAAAGCCTGTCGGAGTTGCCCCGGCAGGCTTTTCTTACAAATAATAAAGCCTAACGAAAAGTATCGTCAGGCTTTATCATCTATTGTTAACCTATATTATTCGCTATACTCAAAAATCTCACGTCCGTTTGTTGCCTGAACAGGACGGAAGTTTTTATCAAGTATGTCAGAGAATTGCTTGATTTGCTCTTCTGAGGCAGGTAATGCATTTTTAAGTAGGAACCAGCTTACAACTTCTGTACAAGGAGGTGTGGTAAGCGATCCGGAATAGTGAAAATAACTCTTGTTTTCAGGAAGAATTTCTGCTAAGTTGAAAACTTCTTCTGATTTCCACTCACCTTTTTCAGTTGGGAAGTGCTGTAGAAATTTTTCAAAAAGCTTATTCACTTCTCCTTGCTCATACATAATTCCAACTACTGCTAAGTCAGTATCAGAAAGCTTATGCACAAAATGCACTTCTAATGGATAATACTCTCCATTAATAGTATGTTCGCTTGTAGCGTGATAGTGGAACTGTAATAAATCGTATTTTTTACCATTAATATTAATGAAACTACCTGGATCTACATTGAATTGAACAGTATGACCATTATTAATTATTGAGGCTTTGCTTTCGCCATAGTTAAATTCTATTGGTTTTAGAGTTTCATTCAAAACTGCATCTTTAATATCAATAGGTGATTGTGCTTGTCCACCACAATCTTTAAATCCTTCGCAAAGATTTGCCCAGTTTTCAGGTCCATCTGCACCAGCATGGTGAGTCCAATGCGGTTTGGCATGATCATGCTTTTCACTAACTTTTTCTGTTTTTACATGATCTTTTTCTTTAACGTCTTTAACAGCTTTTTCTCCACCGCAAGAGATCATTATTACGGCAGACAAAAGGATTGATAAAAATACAAGTGCTTTTCGATTCATAGTTTTTATATTTTAACAGTTTAGTATTGAGCGAAGTTACTTCAATTAGGTTTATGAAATACAGGTAATTTTAACCTATTTTAGTCTAAAATGTTATAGGAATTAATGATGAAAAGTGAATTTTATATCTTTGAGCAAAATTGGACGATATGAATAAATTGAATAAAGCATTAAATGATTCTCCTTTATTACGCTGGGGTGTTTTAATACTGGTTGGATTTGTGTTATCTGTTAATTATTATTTTTATGATGCATTTTCAACATTGAAGGATCTTCTTCTGAAAGAATTTAATTTCACAAATACCGATTATGGGTTGTTTGTTTCTTTTTATTCTATCCCCAATACTTTTCTATTAATGGCCATTATTGGTGGTGCAATTCTGGATCGTTTTGGTATTCGAAGAACAGGGTTCTTATTTATATTTTTGATGACTTTGGGAGCATTGCTTACTGCATATGGAGCTTCTGACTATTATAGTGCAGGTGGAGCTGGATATAATTTAATGTCATCATTTTTACCTAATTATTCTCCAGAATTGAAGATGATGCTGCTAGGGCGATTCTTTTTTGGTTTAGGGGCAGAAACAAGTATAGTTGTAGTGAGTAAAATATTGGTAAAATGGTTTAAAGGCAAGAATTTGGCTTTAGCTTTCGGGTTAAAGGTTGGATTTGGACGCTTAGGAACATTTGCAGCACTTCAACTTTCACCAGTGGTGGCAGGTGTCGATGGAACAGGCTTGTCAACTGCTATTTGGCTGGCTGGTGTATTAGTTTTAATCGGTTTATTTGCATTTATGATATATATGCTTTTAGATGCGAAATTAGACAAGCAAATTAACTTTAACGAAAATGCACAAGAGACTGAGAAATTCTCTTGGGGAGATATTGGAGTTATTCTTACAAATAGGGCTTTTGTTTATATTGTATTGTTGTGTGTAACTTTCTATTCCGCCGTATTCCCATTTGTATCTTATGCTCCCGACTTTTTTGCCGATAAGTTTGGATATACTGCCATTCAAAGTGGCCAGGTTACATCATTATTGCCAATAGGAACGGCATTTTTTACACCATTTTTTGGCTTTATAATAGATCGATATGGAAAAAGCGCAACTGCAATGATTATAGGCTCGCTAATTGTTCTGGCGGTGCACTTGACTTTTGCATTCACTACTTTAAGCCCTTATGTCCCTGTTATATTTTTGGGAATAGCTTTTTCTCTAGTTCCAGCGGCAATGTGGCCAAGCATGGTACGTCTAGTAAAAGAGAGTCGCATTGGCACTGCTTATGGAATTATGTATTCTGTTCAAAACCTTGGTCTATGGGGAATTCCTCTTTTAGCAGGAATTATTTTAGATAAAACAAATCCGGGTAACCCTGAAGTTGCTGATTATACTGCTACAATGATAATGTTTGCCGGATTAGGCTTGTTAGGATTAGTATTCTCACTACTGCTTAAATTTGATGATAAACGAAAAGGATTTGGAGTTGAGTTACCGTTAAATAAAAAATAAAAATGGAAACAGTTTATCAATTATTTCATAATGAATTAAATCGCAGGTATGAATTCCATATTGAAAACCATACAGCATATATAGATTATAGAATTAAAGGTGATATTATGCATTTGCTTTTTGCAAAAGTGCCCTATGAATTAGAAGGAATGGGTATTGGCCGAGCTTTGGTTTTTGCTGTAATGGAAGAGGTTGAAAGGCTTGGGTACAAAGTTGTACCTCATTGTGGATTTATTGCTGTGGTTATAAAAAGAAATCCAGAGTTACATAAATATTTAGCGGAATAAATTTAGTCTTTATGGAATTAAAACATAATGTGTCAAAAAGTAGGTATGAGTTTTATATTGAGGGGTTTACTCCTCATTTGGAATATGAAATTAAGGAAAATAAAATCTATTTAACACATACTCGTGTTTCCGAAGAATTGAGAGGGCAGGGGATAGCAGGCAAACTTGTTTCAGCTGTATTAGAGGAGTTGCATAACTCTGAATTTAAAATCATTCCTGTTTGCGATTATGTGAAGGCATTTATTGAGAAACATCCCGAATGGAAGCAAAGAATATAAAAAACGACCTCCGAAGAGGCCGTTTTAATGATTTATTCTGTTTTCTTCAAATATTTTTCTAACCATTGATCTTGCTCCCAAAGTACGTGTAATACAGATTCACGAGCACGGTATCCGTGTGCTTCTTTGGGTAACATTACCAAACGCACATTTGCACCAAGTCCTTTAAGAGCATTGAAATAACGCTCACTTTGCATTGGATATGTTCCTGAATTATTATCGTCTTCACCATGAATAAGTAATAAATTACCTTTCATTTCATTAGCATTTTGGAATGGCGACATTGTATTATATACATTAGGTGCTTCCCAATAGTTACGTTCTTCACTTTGGAAACCAAATGGGGTTAGTGTTCTATTGTAGGCTCCACTTCTGGCAATTCCAGCAGCAAATAAATCAGAATGTGTTAGCAGGTTTGCTGTCATGAATGCTCCGTAAGAGTGTCCGCCAACAGCAACACGTTTTCTATCAATATATCCCATCTCGTCCACAGCATCAATTGCTGCCTTTGCATTTGCTACCAATTGAGGGATAAATGTATCGTTAGGTTCTTCATCACCTTCTCCGATAATTGGAAATGCAGCATCGTCTAAAATAGCATATCCTTTATTTACCCAGAAAATTGGAGACCCATACCATGGATAAGTAAATTCATTTGGTGAAGAGGTTACCTGACCGGCACTGGCTTTATCTTTAAATTCGTAGGGGTAAGCCCACATAATCATTGGAAGTTTTTCGCCACTTTCTTTGTCATAATTTGCAGGTAAGTATAGTGTGGCAGACAGATCTACTCCATCTTCACGTTTGTATGTAATTACCTCTTTATGAACTCCATTTAAACTTTCAAATGGGTTTTTGAAGAAAGTAATGGCCTCTTTTTTATCTTTTTTTCGGATGTCACGAATGTAATAGTTCGGATACTCATTTTTAGATTCTATACGGGTAAGAATTTTACCTTTTCTGATGTCGAAGGCAAATGAGACACTTTCCAGTTTGTTATTCTTTTCAGCTCTCCAAAGCCTTTCTGTTTTTAAGGTTTGGATATTCATTTTATCTACAAATGGAAGAATTCCATCTTTTGAATATCCATCACCAAGCAAGTAAATATATCCTTTATCGACCATCATCACGCTCCGTCCATATTCATTTTTTTCTGATACAGGCGATCCTGGATCATTGTATCTGTCCTGGTAATTTCTGTCCTGAACCATTACTGGCTCTTGGGTTGGGTCGGAAGGATTGATAAAATATGCTTTTACATTTCTTGTGTTCCACCAATAATCATAAACTAATGCTAGTTCATCATTTGCCCACATCACACCTGAATAGCGGTTGAAGGTTTTTACCAGTTCTTTAGGTTCCCCATCAAAAGGCGCTTTCCATGTGTATACCTGATCGCGACGATCAACCTCTTTTTCTGCATCACCTTCGTCTAATGCCTCTGCATATACTAAAGTAGCTGGTTTATCGCTTCTCCAACCAATACTTCTTTTACCTTTTCTCACAGACATAAATCCTTTTGGAATATTTTCTGTAAGAGGCACCTCTTCAATTGTTTTTACAAGTTTTGCATCTTTGTTATAAATGGCATAAGTAGTAGGGAACCTATAGTAAGGTACTAAGTATGAGAATGGTCGGTCAATTGTAGTAATCATTATATATTCGCCATCGGGAGAGAAGCTCATACTGCGATACATTTTGGCATCCATCCATGGAGTAACATTACCTTCCAAATTCACTGTTGCAATTTGTGCTCTTACAAGTTGCTCGAAATTTGCTTCGTCGACTTTGTCTGTTAAAAGATCCTGGTAGGTTCTGTTTTGTGCTTCTTGCCCTTCATTTATAGATACCCTAGGACCTGTAGGAATAGCATCAGCCTTATCAATCAATGGCTGCCTGTCTTTTGGTAATTGTTTTATTAATAGTTTTGAGTTATCTCTAAACCAGGTAAAAGGTCTACCCATGTTTGCGTTTAAATTATCTTCTGTGAGCTTTTTAGCAGAGGCTTCTTTCACATTAAGTACCCATAACTCAACTCCATTGGTAGTAGTGTTTGTAAATGCCATGTAGGACTCGTCAGGGGACCAACTGAAATTTGATAATTGTGGACTATTTGGTAATCCACTAATTTCTTTGCTTTCTTTTTGGCCGACTTTCATAACAGAAATGCCTGTATAATAGGTTGTTCTGCTGCCAATGTTGGTTTTGGGATTGATCCTAAGTCCTGCCAAACGCATTTCTTTTGCGGAAAGCTCTGAAATAGATTTGTATTGATTTCTTTATAAAAGCACCATGTATTCACCTTTGTCATCGATGCGCATTGAAGGCGCAAGGTCAACATCAGCTAATTCCATGATTTTTTCACCCGGAACCTGGTATTTTAAATCTAGCTGAGCGTTTAGCATATTCGTAATAAAAATAAGTAACAATAAAGGAATAATTTTTTTCATAATTTTCCTGATTTAGAATTAATAACTATTTTGTTGAGTAATTAAAAGTATAAAAGTTTTTTGGCAATTTTTCACTTGGTTGATTATTGTACAGAAATGAACATATTGACCTCTAAACTCTTATTTTAGAAATTATAGAAATAACCAACTAAATTATAAACTATGAAAAGAATTGTACTCATTAGTTTTTTACTTGTTTTTGTAATAGCAATGAACGCACAAAATAAAGCCCTGTCTCTTTATTCTTTTGAAGAGTCGTCAGGGACTTTTACTTCAATTTCTGAAAGCGGAACATTATTAATTCCAAATGATTGGGATGATGGCGTAACAGAGGTAACTTCAATAGGCTTTGAATTTACATATAACGATTCTACTTATTCTCAATTTTCCGTAAATACAAATGGGACTGTTAATCTAGGTAATTCTACTATAAATGAAGAAACTAACGACTTGGAATCTGATCTATATGTGAATCTCATTACGGCGCTTTGGGATGATTTAAAGTTTTACAGCAATGGAGAAGGTGATGGTATATTTATGCAATTAGATGGCACATCTGGTAATTATGTTTTAACCATTGAATACAATAATGTGGGTAGATATAATAGCACTGGTTTGGTAAGTTTTCAGGTAAAACTATATGAAGCTGATAATAGTATCGAGTTTATATATGGTGACTTGTCTGCTGCAACTGGTTGGA
>PKTE01000280.1 GCA_002869335.1 Salinivirgaceae bacterium
CACTTATTTTAAAAGAATATGGAATGGTTCACGCCATGCGCTCTTTTATAGAAAAAACTCAAAATATAACCGAAATAAAATTCACTATAGCAGATCATCTGGAGGGTAGATTTGATGAAACTCTTGAGACAACTATGTACCGTACCCTCGTAGAATTAACAAATAATTCTATTAAATATTCAAAAGCAAAACACATAAATTATAGCTTTAATTATGAGAATGGAGAATTGAAAATTAATTATAAAGATGATGGGGTTGGATTTGATTATCAAAAGGCAATTGATAATCATAGCGGTTTTGGACTATTGAACCTTCAAAACAGAATTAAAAAGTTACGAGGTTATTATCTTTATAATACTTCCCCTGGAAAAGGAGTTGAAGTTTATATTTCCATTAAAACAAAATACGAATGATTAAGATTATTTTAATTGAGGATTTGCCAATGATTAAAGAAGGGATTAAACTTCTTTTAAATCGTGTAGATGATTTTAAGATTGTAGCTGAATTTAGCAATGGAAAGGAGTTTGTTGACGAGCTTAGTGATATTGATACTGATATTGTTTTAACGGATATTGATATGCCCGTGATGAATGGCATTGAAGCTACACAAATTGCACTGAGTTACAGGCCAGACCTTAAAATTATTGCCTTATCATTATATTCTGATCGAAAATTTTATTACAAAATGGTGACTGCAGGTGCCAAAGGTTTTGTGCTGAAACAATCCCCAGCTAATGAATTGGAAACTGCTATCAGAGAAGTAGCCCAAGGTGGTAATTATTTCTCACCTGATTTACTGCGTACCGTAATTGTTGAGATGCAGGGTATTGAAAAAGAAATTATCAAAGAGAAAACAGAGTTACTTAAGCTTTCTGACCGTGAAACCAGTATGCTGCAATATTTATGTCAGGGTTTAAGCAATAAAGAAATAGCAGACAAATTATTTGTAAGTATAAGAACCATTGAGACTTCCAAATCAAGGTTAATGCAAAAAACTAACACAAGGAACAATGCAGGGCTAATAATTTGGGCCATAAAAAACAAGATCGTTTCTATTTAACCCCTTTATTCATAAGGCTTTTCGGCCTGGATGTGGTTTTCCACATTTTAATTGTAGTGTTTTCCACAATCATTATTGAAGTATACCCACTAACGGTGGGTGCTTATTGACCGTACTTTTGTATAGTCAAATTAATGATTTATGGAAAAGAAAATAAATACAATTATCGCAGACGATAATAAAAGATTTTTGCAAGGATTGGAGTTTATTCTCTCAAAAATGGATTATAAGGTTATAGAAACTTGTAATGATGGTATTGATTTAATTAATAGTCCAAATTTACAATATGCTGATCTTATATTAACTGATCTAGAGATGCCTCATATGGGAGGCTTTGAAGCAGGTTTGCGGGTTAACTATTTATATCCCCATATTCCTATTATCGCGCTTACCATGCATCAGGAAAAAGTGTACTTAGAAGAAATAATTAAGTCAGGTTTTAAAGGATTTATATATAAACCTGATATCTCAAAAAAAATAAGTCAGGTAATTGACCAGGTATTTCACAACGAATTTGCATTTCCAAAAAAATTAAAACTAAAATAACGGAGGAATTATTATGAATGATTTATTATTTCAAATTTTATTGATTATTGCAACAATACCAGTTGCATGGATTATCTTACGATTGATTTTCAAAAAATCGATTATGTTTCAATTCAGTTTTATTACAGTTGCATTTGCTATTTTTGTTTCTGTAAGTAAAACTATCGAAATCCTTTCAGGGATTGAATTTCTTACATTTGTGGCAACTCCTATAAATGTAATAGTCGGTGCAGGTGTATATGTTTATATTAATAAACTGCTTAAAGTACCACTTGAAAAATCAATTTCTCAAGTTAAAGAGTTATCCGAGGGTAATCTACTGATTAAAACTCAAAAATCAAATTCAAAAAATGAATTAGGTATTTTAACCAATTCTATTCATGAGCTTACGCATAAGTTAAAAGTGGTAATTGGTGAGGTATCTGCAAATGCAGAAAACCTTGTGGGTGCCAGTGCACAGGTAAGTAGTGCATCGGAACAACTTTCACAAGGTGCCAATGAGCAGGCAAGTTCAATTGAAGAGGTTTCATCTACAATGGAAGAAATTTCTACTAATATTGAGCAGAATACAGCAAATGCGCAACAAACCGAAAAGGTTTCTGAAGAAGCCAATAATAGTATTACGCAGGTAGCAGAAAAAACACAACGTGCGATCCAATCAACTAAAGAGATTGCTGACAAAATTCAGATTATTAATGAAATAGCTTCTCAGACAAATTTACTTGCTTTAAATGCTGCAGTAGAAGCAGCAAGAGCCGGGGAACATGGAAAAGGTTTTGCTGTTGTGGCAGTTGAAGTTCGTAAATTGGCAGAGAATAGCAAAAAAGCTGCGGAGGAAATTGTTGGTCTTGCCCAGGTAGGTCTTAAAATTGCGGAAGAGGCAGGAGAAGAGATGAATGCAACAATTCCTAAGATTGCTAACACTTCTAAATTAGTTCAAGAAATATCAGCAGCCAGTGTAGAGCAGAATAACGGAGCAGGCCAGGTAAATAGTGCTATACAGGAATTAAATAACGTGACTCAACAAAATGCTTCTTCAAGTGAAGAGTTAGCGACAAGTGCAGAGGAATTGTCTAGTCAGGCAGAACAGCTTAAAGAAGTGATTTCATTTTTTAACACAGAAATTGAAAAGCAAAAGAAATCAGGTTCTGTTCAAAAAAGAAACAATACCATGACTCGAAGAAACGGTAAGTCATATGAACAACTTGTGAATATGTCTAAATCACACACTCAAAATCCAGAGACTGTGAAAATTAATATGGAGCCTGTAACTGAGGACGAATTTGTAACATTTTAATTAAAGAAAATATGAATTCATATCTAACATTTGGAGTAGGAGCTGAATCATTTGCTATTGAGGTTAGCCACGTGGAAAGAATTATAAAATATTCCAGGCTTACAGAAGTACCACACTTACCTTCATACATCTTAGGAGTATTGAATATGAATGGGAAACCTCACATGGTGTTTGATTCGCGCAAGAAATTAGGTGTTGCAGAGAAGGAAATAAGTGATAATTCGTACATCGTTATACTTGAACTTTTAATAGATGATAAGGAGAGTAAAGTCGGATTATTAGTAGATGATGTTGATGAAGTGATTGAAATAGAGGAATCTGAAATTAAACCAAGCCCTTCAATTGGCACAAAATATAAATCAGATGTGATTAATGGTGTTTTTTCACAAGGAGATAAATTTATTATGCATATTAATATGACAAAGTTTATCAATACATCTGAAGTATTAGCAAACAATAGAGAATTGATAGCATCATAAGTTAATTTCTCTTACATAGTTGGTTTTAGTTGTAAAACCGGTCTACACTCTAGAGACCGGTTTTTTTAAATAACTATTTTTTGATCTTAAAGCTTATAGGCAGGTCAATATTATTGGCCAATGCACTTATAAGTTTAAGGTCATTTTCAGAGAACTTGCCAGAAATCATCGCTCTTCCTTCTTTTATTTGTGCCATCACTTTTGGAGAGCTAAGTACACGGTCGTCTAATGTAATGGTAATGTTTTTACCAATGTTTGATTTAGTGATGTCACTCCATAAGTCAATTCCATCATTATTAAAAGTTATATTGAGTTGGAATGCACCGCTTGGTTTGTCTTTGATTACTTCAGTGTGCTCAAAATAGGTTTTATTTATAGCTGGTGTATTTTGCGCTATGTGCAGTACATATTTTCCCTCAAAATAGGGTGCGCCACTCCATAGAAATTTAACATTCATGCCAGTTTTTTGGGAAATATTATGAATGAGTTTATTGGTAGCTTCCTTATTTTCAGGTTGGCAAAATCCAATGATTGATGAGTATTCTTCAGGTGCTTTTTCTCCTTGTGGGATCTCTAATAATTGCATTAAATCAGCATTGCTTTTAAGCACATCAATAGCTTCATTGCGGTTGTGAGTTTCATAAAGATCAATGCTACCTTTAGCAAGTAAAAGATAGCTTATTTCCTGGGTGAGATTGTCACCTTTTACCTGAAATTCAATAGTCCCGGCGTTATCATCAATGATTGACTTACCAGTTATTATGCCATAATCTTTTAACCTTTTTTCGATTATTTTGGCTGAGGCTTTAAGTTGATCGGAATTAGCCTGCTTATCGGTTGTTTGTATAGTGATTGTTTGTCTTTTTTGTACAAGACTATTGGGTAATGCAGTGTAAATAATAGAAATAGTAAATACTGCAATTAATACATATATGATTGATTTCATAATAATAAAATTTTAATGTTTAAATACTTAATTGGGTTTCCTGTAAGGGAATAATTTGTGCGAGAAAATTTTATTATGCTATTAGGGAATCATCATTTTCGGAAAGACTATCATTTAATAATATAAAGACCAACTTATATTTAAGATTGCAATAGTTTAAGGCTGTTTGCTTTATTTGTAGGTTAACTTGATGTTCTGTGAAATTAATTAGCGAAACAAAATCAGTTTTATTGTCTTCTATTTGATTCTCATGAGTAGGAATATTCCCGTTTGTTGAATGAGTAAGGGGCTCAATGGTTATACCTGTGTTGTTGTTAGTTGAAAGTTGATCACTTTTTAAAGAATTTCCATAGTCAGTTGAATTCTTGCCCTGTGGACTTAATGAAGCAATAAACAGAACTGAAAACATTAGAATAATGCTTCCAATATAATTGCTTATGTGTTCTTTTTGCTTCATTTCTTTAAAGGTACGGAATTTAAATTACTTTATTTTACTAGACAATTACAAAACCGAAATGATCATTACTGACAGATTTACCGAAAAAGAAAAGTCTGTTTTAAAATATAATTGAATAGGGATATATATTTTATTACTTATTGAGACTACCTAAAAAGTAATAATAGTTACTTATTTATCTCCTCTCTAAAAGTCCACCAGTATGTAAATGAAGGATTATAGAATTAAACTTTTGAATAGGGTTAGGGTCAAATATGATTTTTTTAAAAATATTCACATATGACATTGAAGCATCCTTGCCAGTAACATGTAATACGATGGCTATTGATTTTAGATAGGAAATAATTAACTTTAAGTAGTAAATGATAAATTAAAACATACTCAAATGAGAAATATATTTAAAACAACGTCTGTTATATTGCTTGCAACTATAGCTATAAGCTCATGTGGAGACAAGGAAAGGCAAATTGAAACTGTCAATAAAACTGATAAGATTAATTCTCAGGTAAAAAGTAATGATGTAGCTTATGATCCAGGTGAGGAATGGAAATTGGAGTGGGCTGATGAATTTGACACGGAAATGATCGATACTAATAACTGGAATTTTCAAATAGAAGAAGCTGGAAGGTTTAATGATGAATGGCAGCGCTACACCAATAGCAGTGAAAATGCTTATGTGGAAAATGGAAATTTGGTTATTCAAGCTAATCATGTGAGCGATGAGCATGGAATGGACCAATATACATCGGCTCGTTTAAATACAGCTAATAAGCAGAGCTGGACATATGGTAAAATTGCAGCTCGTATTAAACTTCCTCAAGGTAATGGTATTTGGCCTGCCTTCTGGTTGCTGGGAGCCAATATTGATGAAAATGGAGGAGATACCCCTTGGCCTCAAACTGGTGAAGTTGATATTTTAGAACTGTATGGTTCCAAAGATGATGCCGTTGTGGAAGCTAACATGCACTATGCAGATGCTTCCGGCTCACATGCAATGATGGGAGCTGCTTCCTATAAACTGGAGGATGGTATATTTGCGGATTCTTTCCATGTTTTTGAATTAGAGTGGGATAGTAAGAAGATTGCTTGGATTGTTGATGGACATCAGTATGCGTCAACCTCCATTGAGGAGGATGACCGCTCAGAATTTCATAAGGACTTTTTCATTTTACTGAATGTGGCTGTTGGAGGGTCCCATGCCGGCCGCCCAGATTCAACTACCAATTTTCCACAGAAAATGTATGTTGATTGGGTGCGTGTATACAAAAAATGACCAGAAAACTGTTATTTCAATTCCTATTTTGTCATTTCATTTAAAAAGTCTAACACATTTCTGAAGGTTCCTGTATTGAAGTTGGCAGCTGTATTGGTTTTTCCAACTTTAATGGTACAGGCATCTTCAGGCATTTCGCGGAACATTTGCTCATCAGTCCAGTCGTTTCCTATTCCAAGTATAAAATCAAAGTCTTTATTTAAAAGCATTTGATGTACTGCTTTTCCTTTGCTTGTAGTAGAGCTTTTTATTTCGATAGACTTGTTGGCTTCAATAATCTCAAGATCGTGGTTGGCAATAAGACTTGTCAATTGGTCCTTTAATTCATTGGCTCTTCCTGCTCCCAATTCAGGGTCGGCTTTACGATAATGCCACACAAGTGAATAATTCTTTTCTTCAAGGAATGTTCCTGGCGTCCGGTCTTCGTAAAACTCCATAATTGGCAGCATTAATTTTTTCCATTCTGTGTCAACATCTTCAGTAACATGCCAATCTTTATCGGGCTCTTTAATTGAAGCTCCGTAATCTGCAATAAAATAGTAGTTTTTATCCTTGAACCATTTGTCAAATGTTGATTTATCTCGTCCACTAACAATTACAATGCGGTTATTTGTATCGGATGCTAACTTATCTAAAATATCAATCACCTCATCGGTTGGCCCAGCTTTTTTAGGGTTTTCTTTAAAGGCAACCAGCGTACCATCGTAGTTGATGAAAAGAATTCGATTCTTAGAGTTTTGATATTTATCCGTTATTTTTTTGACGATTTTGCTTGTAAGTTTTTTGGCGCTATTTTGTTGTTGAATGGCTTGCACCTCATTGAGGTTTTCAAAGAAATCAGCAGCCCATTTTTCAACGTTGTATCGTTTTAATCTATTTTGCATAGTTTCAATTCGCTGCATTTGCTCTTCAACAGGCATTGAGAGTGCTTCGTGAATAGAATCCGCAATTTCATCCATGTTATTGGGGTTGATGATGATGGATTCGCTCATCTCTTTGGCAGCACCAGTCATCTCACTTAGAATAAGTACCCCTTTGCTGTCAATTTGTGACGCTACGTATTCTTTTGCAACCAGATTCATCCCATCACGTATAGGAGTTAGCAATGCCACATCACTTGATGAATAAAGATCAATAAGGTTTTCAAACGGCATTGATCTGTAGAAATACCATACTGGTGTCCAATTTACGGTACTGTAATTTCCGTTGATTCGTCCCACGAGTTCGTCTACCTCACTTTTCATACGTTGGTACATGTCTACGTTTTCACGGGATGGAACACAAAGCATTATTAAAGTTGCCTTCCCATGGTATTGTGGATATTTTTCCAGAAAATGCTCAAAGGCATGCAGTCGGTTTTGTATACCCTTTGTATAATCTAATCTGTCAATACTTAATATGAATTTTACTTCACGATTGACAAGTTGATGTTTATCAAGTTCTTGTTGCAATTGAGTGCGGTCGGTAACAGATTTTCGTTGTTGCGAGATAGAAGCATTGTAGAATTTATCATAGTCAATTCCCATAGGGAATATGTCGGCACGAATAACGCGATTGTTGACAATTATTTCGTTAAAGTTGAGCTCATATCCTAACAGTCTGCGTACTGAACTGAAGAAGTGACGCTCATAGTCGTAGGTGTGGAAACCAATGAGGTCGGCTCCTAAAACTCCTTCAAGTAATTCATTTCTATAGGGTAAAATCCTGAATACCTCGAATGATGGGAAGGGGATGTGTAAGAAAAAACCTATGGCCACATCCGGAAATTGATCTTTAATCATTTTGGGTAGCAGGAGTAATTGATAATCATGTACCCATACTTTATCTCCAGGTTGTATATGCTTAGCCACTACATCGGCAAACTTCTGGTTAACCTCTTTGTACTTTTCCCAATATTCATTGTGGTATTCAGCGTATTCTGTAAAATAATGAAATAACGGCCAAATGGTCTTATTGCTAAATCCATAGTAATATTGTTCAATATCATCTTCCGATAGTGGTACATTGATGCAGTCCTCTTTGGCGGAGGCTTCATCAACTTTTGTTTTCATATCAGTCGGGATTGTCTCTTCTGTGAGCCCTGACCAACCAATCCAAATGCTTTCTCCTGATTTGTGCACTGATTTCATTCCAGTGGCAAGTCCTCCTACACTGGGCGTGGCTTTTATATTTTTTCCTTCAATACTTATCTGTAGCGGTAATCTGTTCGAAATTATTATTGTTTTACTCATGTCTATTTTAAATTTTGTATGAAGTTACGGGTTATTTCACTGTCTGCAAAATTTGGCTATGAATAACCATAATCAAGAATTACATCAAAAAATGCTTTTTGTTCAGTGATTTCAAAGTAAAAGATTAGGCTCTTCACTAGGTTTATCGAGCCTCAAGTGATTTTTATTTGAACCAGTAAAAACAATGAGTACTGAAAACCTACATTATGCTGGGTGGGGACATTTGCCCTAAAGAACACCGGATTTGATAGAAGTCCATTCTTATTGACTACTTCAAAACAAGTGAAGTACAGACTTCATCGAATGTAAAACAAAGCAATTAATTAGTTAATAATCTTTATTGCTTAATTTTTTGGGAATTCTTCCGCTTTTAATGGCTTCAGATCGTAATCTTCTGCCAATAATTTTTTCTGTCATTCTTCCCAATTCCAAGACTTTATCTACATCTAATCCGGTGTCTATTCCCATTTCATCCAGCATTACCACTAGGTCTTCAAGGCAAATCAATCCGGTAATGTTTTTATCAGAAATATAATATTTGCCTGTACCTATTATTGGTACTCCATCAATAAAGTTTGCTGGCTGTCCTCCTGTGCCACCAAAAGTAGCCTCGAAATTAACAACTCCGGCTTGCAAAGCTGCAAGCACATTTGCAGCACCAAACCCTCTTCGGCTATGGAAATGTGCGATATGTTGGATAGGATTATCGAAATTATCAATTACCCGCTTAAAGTAATCATACACTCTATTTGGAGATGCTGAACCATCATGGTCAGCATGCTCCACATCGCTGGCACCAATATCTAACCAACGTCTTGCAAATGAAAATGCATCGTTAATGTTTGTTGGTCCTTCAATTGGACAACCCCAAATTGTGGTCACCGCACCATTTACTTTTAATCCGGCATCAGTAGCCTTTTTTACGTATTTTTCAGCCATCCTCCAATACTCTTTGATGGAATAATTGGAACTCTTTTTTTGGTAGGATTCTGAAGTGGCACTTAACATTAAAATTCTATCGGGTCCATACCCTTCTTTATAGGCTTCGATGGCTCTTTCTATTGGTTTTTCGCGCATTGCGATTACAGTTAGAACTACATCATCTAATTTATCTTTGATGCGCTTGCTGTTTCTAACTCGTTTAAAGAGCTCATCAATATCATTAAATTGCGGAACAATCTTGGAATTACCATATGTACCGATTTCAAGATGTTTGAATCCTGCCAAAACTAATTGTTCAGCCATCCAAACTTTAGCATCAAGCGGAATTATTCTCTCTTCATGCTGAAATCCATCTCTTATGGTTATATCAGCTATATTTACTTTTTTGGGATAATTAAACATTTTCTATTTTTTCCCTCCTCTGAATTAATTTATTTTCCACTCAGACTTTTTGGTATTCTACCACTCTTAATAGATTCCGATCTTAGTCTTCTTCCCAATATTTTTTCAGTCATGTTGCCAATTTCCAGTACTTTATCTACATCAACCTGGGTGTCAATTCCCATTTCATCTAACATTACCACTAAATCTTCAGTAGAAACTAATCCAGCCAGATTTGGGTCTTTATAATAATATTCTCCGGTTCCTGCTACAGGTACACGATCAACAAAATTAGCCGGCTGTCCACCAATTCCACCCATTGCAGATTCAAAATTGGTCATTCCAGCTTCTAAAGCAGCCAAAACATTGGCTAATCCCCAGCCTCTTGTTGTATGAAAATGTACAATTTGTTTATCAGGTTTACCGAAATGGTCCATTACCTTTGCAAAATATTTATATACTCTATCCGGTGATGCTGAACCATCATGATCTGCATGTTCAACATCGGTGGCGCCAATATCAAACCATCTTTGAGCAAATTTTACCGCATCATCCATTTCTGTTGGTCCTTCAATTGGACAACCCCAGATAGTAGAAACCGTTCCATTCACTTTCATTCCGGCATCTCTGGCCTTCTTTACATACTTCTCAGCCATTGCCCAATATTCTTTTAAAGACAAGCCTGAATTTTTAAACTGATGAGATTCACTTGTAGATACCATCAATAAAATTCTATCAGGTCCATAGCCGTCTTTTTTGGCCTGAATAGCTCTTTCAACCGCTCTTTCTCTGATAGTGATTGCAGTTAGGGTTACATCATCAAGTTTGTCTTTCACAAGCTTGCTATTCCTTATTTGCTTGAAGAGTTCATCTGCATCTTGAAATTGAGGCATTCCTTTTGGATTACCAAAATTTGTAACTTCTAAATTTTTAAATCCTGCTAATATTAATTGTTCAAGCATCCATACTTTTGCTCTTGTAGGAACAAAAATCTCTTCGTGTTGAAAACCGTCTCTCACGGTAATATCACCAATTGTTACTTTCTTCGGATAATTCAAACTCATTTTTGTTTATTTGATGTTTATAAATTCATTTCCGGAATATCTCCTTCGATAATAATAGGAGCGTCTGTTTTTTCTTTAATTTCATCAACGCTTACTCCCGGGGCTCTTTCCAATAACTTAAATCCTTTTTCTGTAATTTCAATAACAGCCAAATCCGAAACAATTTTTTTTACGCAATTTACTCCTGTTAATGGTAAACTGCATTCTTTTTTAAGCTTAGGATTTCCATTTTTATCAGTATGTGTTGTAGCCACAATAATATTTTCAGCGGCAGCAACTAAATCCATGGCACCACCCATTCCTTTGACCATTTTGCCCGGAATTTTCCATGAAGAAATATCTCCTTTGTCAGTTACTTCAAAAGCTCCTAATACAGTTAAATTTATGTGTCCGCCTCTTATCATTGCAAAACTTAATGAAGAATCGAAAAATGAACCTCCCTCTGTATAAGTTACAGTTTGCTTGCCTGCATTAATTAAATCCGGGTCCACATTTTCTTTTTTAGGAAAAGGGCCAATTCCCAATAATCCATTTTCTGAATGTAATGTAACATCCATTCCAGCAGGGATGTAATTTGCAACCAGCGTTGGAATTCCAATTCCAAGATTTACGTAATAACCATCTTTTAATTCCTGTGCGATTCTTTTCGCTATGTCGTATTTTGTTAAACTCATATTCTATGGTATTTAAAAGTCATTATTCTGAAATAGTTTCAAACTCAATCCTCTTTTCATAATCTTTACCCTGAAATATTTTTTGGACAAATATTCCGGGAACATGAATTTGGTTTGGATCCAGTTCGCCCGCAGGTACTAATTCTTCCACTTCAGCAATTGTAATTTTGCCGGCCATTGCCATTGCCTGATTAAAATTATTTGCTGTATGTTTAAAAATTAAATTACCCTTAGTATCACCTTTCCATGCTTTTACAAATGCATAATCAGCTGTCATCCCTTCTTCCATGAGATACATTTTGCCATTAAAACTACGAGTTTCTTTACCTTCAGCCACTTCGGTTCCATAACCTGCTGGAACATAAAATGCAGGAATCCCTGCGCCTCCGGCTCTTATTCTTTCTGCTAATGTGCCCTGCGGAACTAAATCAACCTCAATCTCACCACTTAACATCTGCCTTTCAAATTCTTTGTTTTCTCCAACATAAGAGGCAATCATTTTTTTTACTTGTCTCTTGTTTAGTAGCTTGCCAAGCCCGAAACCATCGATTCCTGCATTGTTGGATATACAGATTAAATCTTTTGCACCATGATCGTAAATCGCATTAATCAAATTCTCTGGTATTCCACATAAGCCAAATCCTCCCAGCATTATGCTCATGCCATCTTTAATGTCTTTAACAGCTTCAGCTGCATTATTAATTAATTTACTCATATTTGTCAATGTTTTTCTGTTATAATTATTTAGGCATCAGTGTTTTATTGAGTGTTGGGATTGTTATACACCAATATATCTCGAAATTATTAACCTTTGTATTTCGCTGGTTCCTTCTCCAATTTGTAATAATCTTTGGTCTCTATAAAATCTTTCAATATCATAATCTTTCATTAGTCCATATCCACCATGCAATTGAACAGCTTCATCTGCCACTTCTTTGGCTATCTCAGAGCAATATAGCTTTGACATTGCGGCCTCTTTTGCAAAAGGTTTTTCATTGTCTTTAAGCCAACAGGCTTTGTATAGAAGATTTCTTGCAAGTTCAATTTTCAATGCCATATCAGCCAATTTGAATGAATTAACTTGAAATTTAGCAATCGGTTTTCCAAATTGTTTTCTTTCTTTCGAATAGGAGAGTGCCATTTCAAATGCCCCTTGAGCTAAGCCTAAACCCATTGCTGCAATACTTAATCTACCATTGTCAAGGGTTGAAAGCATTATTTTCGATCCTTGTCCAATTTCTCCTAAAATGGTACTATCATCAACCATGCAGTCGTCAAGATAGAGCTCAGCTGTATCTGATGCACGCCACATCATTTTGCCATGCATTGTTACTTGTTTAAACCCTGGG
>PKTE01000047.1 GCA_002869335.1 Salinivirgaceae bacterium
TAGCTCTTTCTTCTAATAATCAATGTGAGACCTATAATTATAATTACAATTGGCCAGAATAATTTAAGGAAGTTTATATCTAGATTTCCAAAAATATCGGGTATTAAGAAGAAACCTCCTATCGAGAATAAGATAATTGCTCCTGTGTAATTTCTTCCAGCAAGACTAATAAAGCCAATGGCGATTAAAAGCATTTGCCATGAGAAAATAATGTCTTCCAAATACCAACCTAATAAGTTAAAGTTGCTAAGAAGTAATAAGCCTCCTGCTGCCAATAATATAGCTCCGGTCATTAATCTTTTCGCACCACCTGTATTATAATTTCTGCGGTCGTGATGAGTTGTTGGGTTATGGTCTTCTGTGTGTGTCATGGTTAATTATTTTTAATGATTACGATACAAATGTATATTGACTTCCAAATTTGTGAAATAATTATTCGGCGAATGGTTACCCTTAATCGGTGAATGGATATAATATTAGTTTTGAGTGTGAGTAATGAGGTTTGGGTTTTGAAGATTTACTCTTTCATCATCATTCTTCCTTTCAGATCGCGTATTATTTCACCGGTATCCATCATTTCACGGGCTACTTGCATGTAAAGCTTATCATTTTCGTAGAAATATTCTTTGAATTGTGCAGGGAGCATTGGTTCTGCTTTTAGAGCTTTGCTTATTTTTTGTCTGATTTCTTTATGGTCAGGAGTTTTCTGCTTTTCGCTCTTTTTGCAATAATCGCATTGGCCACATTCTGGCGCATTAGCCTGACCAAAGTATTTTAATAGAATTTGACTACGACATCTATTCTCTGTTTCGGCATAGTAGATAGCCGCTTTGAGTTTATTTTCTGCCATTTTCATTCGGAAACTGTAATTCTCTTTCGAGATATAGAGGTTTTGCTGTGTTAATCGTTCTTCACGGTAAAATATTACCGGATTGTTTTTTTGTGGAATGTACTTAATGATTTTTAGGTTATTTAAACGCTGTAAATATTTATAAATAACTTCTACGGAGCTTTTCACTCTTCGTGCCAACGTGAGTTCATCGATAGCAACGAAATCTGTAAATAGGCCGCTGTAGCTTCGTAAAATTAGTTTTATGAGGCGGTCAAAAGCTGCATGAGCAACCTGGAATTCATATAATTCATCGCGGTGTATGAGAAACTTTATTTTGCTTGGGTTGTGAACACTTTCTGTTAAATCAATATATCCTTCTGTTTGCAATACCTTTAGCGCATTGTGTGCTTGTATCATACTGAAGCTGAATTTTTTAGCGAAATCTGAAAGGACAAAGTCAAACGTCATTCCTTTACCTGAACCTACAAATAATGAGAAGTAGTTTCCGAGTGATTCATATACTTGCTTTATGTATTTAATGTCTGGAAAGCTGTTCGTAAAGCCCTGCTTAAGCCGTGTTTTATCAGCGCGATTAAATAGGAGTATGGCGTAAGCTTCTTTTTCATCTCTACCACCGCGACCAGCCTCCTGAAAGTATGCTTCTAATGAATCGGGAAGATCCATATGAACGACAAATCGTACATCAGGTTTGTCAATGCCCATCCCAAAAGCGTTGGTTGAAACGATGACCCTAATTCTATTATGTTTCCAATCTTCCTGTCGTGTATCACGTTGTTCAGCTGATAATCCTGCATGGTAATAGTCGGCGCTTATACCTTTTCTTTTCAAATGCTCTGCTATTTCACGAGTGCGTCGGCGACTGCGTACATATACAATTCCGGTTCCTCTGTTGCGTTGGCAAATTCCGGTAAGGTCATTTAATTTATCATCGTTGTGTTTAACCCAATAAACCAGATTTTTACGTTCAAAACTCTTTTGAAATACATTACGCTGCTTGAATTGTAGTTTGTCCATAATGTCCTCAACGACTTTAGGCGTAGCTGTGGCTGTAAGGGCTAAGAATGGGACATCAGGTAATATTTCTCTTAAGTTGGCAATCTCCAGATAGGAGGGACGGAAATCGTAACCCCATTGCGAAATACAATGTGCCTCGTCAATGGCTACCATATTTACATTCATACCTTGCACCCGAATACGGAATAACTCGGTGCTTAGTCTTTCTGGTGAGACGTATAGAAACTTGTAATCACCATATATGCAGTTATTTAGTGCAGTATCTATTTCCTCTTTTGATAATCCACTATAAATTGCCAGCGCTTTTATCTTACGTTCACGTAAGTTGTAAACCTGATCTTTCATTAAAGCGATAAGTGGTGTAACAACTATACAAATGCCCTCTTTGGCTAATGCCGGTACCTGGAAAGTTATGGATTTACCACCGCCAGTTGGGAGCAATCCAAGTGTATCTTGCCCCGAACCTACCGAAGAGATAATTTCATGCTGTTTAGGCCTGAAATCATCATATCCCCAGTATTGTTTTAGTATTTGGCGGTATTTGTCCATTTTGTTTTTATTCCAGAAGGAAATTTTGAAGACAAGTGATTGTTTTCTGATTTCAGACTTCTGATCGCTTTTAGGCAAAGATACAAAAGGGATTTGAGAAATTTAATTTTTGTTTAGGGATCATTTTTTTATTACGCCGCGGCGTAATTCTATGTGTGACTGGTTAATTAATACCCTATTAGTCATAATATCTTTGAAATGATTCACTTCTCTCAATCGACTTTTACTATTTTCTTCGAGGTATATTCATTTTTATGTTTGGCAACCAATAAGTAAATCCCACTCTCGTAATTTGAAATATCATACGCATAATTCTTTTGACCAGGAGGGAAGTTGGTTATAAATTGCCCAGAGATATTAAATAGTTTAATCTCATCAAAAACAATTTCGGTATTTATAGAAAGTTGCGAAGCTGTTGGATTGGGATGAATTTCGATCATATCTGACAGATCAGTCATTATTTCATTTACATTAACACCATTTCCAATTACATGGATAGCTGCTGTGCTAAATTCTGATAGGCTATATCCATCATAAATTGTGTAAGTAAAATAGTCGTAGCCGTTAAATCCTGCATTGGGTTGGTAAGTAAATGAACCGTCGTTATTTAAGATTATCTCTCCATTTTGAGGCGATTCCGAAAGCAATGGAACCATTAAATTACCATCCAGATCAAAGTCATTTCTCAATAATCCATTTACAGAATCAACAAAAATGGGGTATGTTTCATTTTCAAAAATAAACGTATCGACAACCGCTACGGCTGGCGTGTTGAATTGGGTTAGTAGGTTCTTCATCCCAAAATAGGATGTTTTAAAGTTTTCTTGTAATGTTGATTTATCTATGGTATTCCAGATATTCCATACGTAACGCTCATCTGCAGCAAACCATTGATCGTTATAGTAAACAGCAAGATTAATACCTGTTGTAACAGTATCTTCTCTTTCTGGTGTTTCTCTGTAATCGTTTAAAACTTTGAGTTGATTGGGAGCTACAAAATTAAGTAGGGAATAGGGTAATCGAATTTCTAATTTGTCATAGTGAATAGTGACGCCATCTTTTGAGGAAGGGTTTTGAAAACTGTAATTAACTTTTAGACTTCCAATATATTGTACATCGGAATGACCGCTATTATTTTTCCATCTTACAATATACCATGGAGCACTATCAGTGGCTATTGATCGAAATAGTTGTTCTGGTCCTGAAGTGTTGTGCCAAATTCCGAAAATATCATAAGCTTCAGTAACATACAAGTTTGCAGAGTAGTTTGTAATTTGTAGTGCAAATTCAGAACGAAATGGAATTGTTGCTCCATTAGGTAATTGGCTCTCACCTAATTCATCTGAATACGTATCAAGGGTGATCCACAATTCATCCGGGTTTTCCAACGGATTATTTAACCCTACTTCCAGTTCAAGGAAATCATAGTTTGCATCTGCCTTTAAGTTTGTAATATCCGAAGGTAAAGTGAATTCTTTGAGTGTCTGTAAATTGCTTTCTTTTTGAAACTTAACTAATCCGTAGTTTTGTTCTGCTGCAGTTACATTGTGCCATAAAATACGATCTTCCGGATTATAATCTATGGGATCGGTTATCCAGGTTCTTTTGAACCATTCATCTATCCATGCAAAATGGATTCCTCCTCCGCAATTGGTATTCTCAATGGTTCTTAAAAGTCGAATGTTGGTTTCTGCTTGCCCGTATTCATCAAAACCGCCATGATTCATCCCAGACGTTGCATAGTGGGCAATTCCCCAACTTGAAGGTACGCCAAACTCAGCAATAATAAGGGGAAATTCAGGGTAGTGAGATTTTAAATCAGTTAGGTAACCCATATAACTATTGGGTCCATATTCATCGGAGTAGGTTTGGTAATCGGATTGCAGGCTTACAAAATCGGGATAGTATGGGTATGCATGGTAGCTTACAAAAAAACCTGCCGGAGCGTCCTCGATTGTGACCTTTGACAGATCAATGAATGCTGTATCTTCATCGATATTTTCTTCTTCAGGATGAGTTAATGGATCCAACGTGGGCCAGCTCGATGCACTCACAGGACGTTGCGTATTATAATTTGCATATTCATAAGCAACAAGGTGATCTAATTTTTCGGTAATCCATACCTCTGAAGGAGTTGCATTGGCTATAGAAAAATGATTGCCGGAATAGCTTGATTCAGTATTGTTTTCGTTTGTGGTTAATACTTCACTTGGGTAAATTTCTCGTCCTATAATGTAGGCCAAACACCATTTTGATACATCTGTAGTGTAGTTGCCAAATGCTTTTCCTTGCCTGACAGGAATGTATTTATTGCCATGAACGCAATCAATGTTTTCTTCAATTTCAATTTTGAAGGTGTCGGTCATAAAATGCAGGTCATGATCATATCCTGGCAATTCTTCATTGAGCCAGGCTCCTTGTATAAAAAGTAAGGGATTATGGGGGTTTGCAATATTAAATGAGTCTAATACCTCATAAAATCTTGGATAGTGCAATGTGTAAAGTCGAATAGTGTTAAAACCGGCTTCTTTTATTTCTTTAAACCATTCGCCATATTGGCCTCTTGTTGCAGCAAGCTCACCGGGGAAAGTTCCTGGAACTGAAACTCCAAGGTTTGTACCTTTTATGAAAAATGGTAAATATTCACTTCCGTTCCAAATGGTTAAATGGGTTTCATTTGTGGAATATGGTATTTCGTTATCGTAAATATCTTGCGAATATGAGCTACTTGCAATTAGAACAAAAAGAATGATCAGTATTTTTTGCATCTTTTGTTGATTTTGATTTAAAAGGTTTAATAACCTCTTTTACTGAAAACCAGTTTTTTACCGTTATTGTTCAGCCAAATATTGTATTCTTTAATGTGCAGTAGATCAAATGAACAATATTATTTGTAGAAGTTTTTTACTGCTTGCACATATTCTCTGTCAGATTGCATTATATGGCTTAAAAACCATTTTTTCATGAAAGACTCAATCTTTTCACATAAAAGAGTATTCATGTATTTGAGCTCTTGCTTCATCTCATCTACTTTTTGGATAAAAAAGCGATGCTCAGCCATGTGTTCTTCAAAGCCATTATATTTTACTTTTTGGAGTAACTGCTCTTCATATTTAAAATGATATTGGACATATTCTTCCAATTGTTCGATTATATGAGACAATTTCTCTTTTTCTTGCAAATCTTTCCGCTGTTTTACTATGTCCCATAACTCAAAAAAACCTCTGTGTTGCTCGTCAATCTCCTCAATATCAAGTAGATATTTATCATCCCATTTGTAATCCATATTATTTTTTTTCCGTTTTATCAAATGCAGTACGTGTCATTTGTCCCCATCCTTTTTTGTCTCCT
Organism: Salinivirgaceae bacterium; assembly: GCA_002869335.1. GTDB lineage: Bacteria > Bacteroidota > Bacteroidia > Bacteroidales > Salinivirgaceae > Salinivirga. The sequence goes on from PKTE01000047.1 coordinate 5,768, forward strand.
TTTATAAAAAACTTGTAGTTTCCTAAAAGTGCAAAATAAATATTTAAAGGATGGTAAATAATTATTTCTGAAAGAGCTATTAGTATTACTCTGTATAAAAATTTGTATCCTTTATATCGGCTGAAAATATATGTCTCGTAAAACACTGCAAAAGAAGAGAAAAATAATGAGAAAGAGAAAACAAATATTCCTAAAACAAGGAATATAGAGTAGTTGATGTTTCCTAAAAATGCCATTATGATAAAATAGGTTATACCAACAATTTCGATAATAGGAGCTAGCCATTCAAATATTACCCAATATGGGAAGCTTATTAAACCTAATTTTCCGTATTTGGGGTTAAAAAACATTTTACGATGCTTCAATACTGTATCAATAGAGCCTCGTGTCCATCTACTGCGTTGATTTTGAAGTGTTTTTAGTTTGGAAGGCACTTCTGTCCAGCAAAGAGGATCAGGTATGAATGCAACTTTGTATTTCTGTTTAACAACCGTATGCATATATTTTCGCATGCGTACTACAAGTTCAAAATCTTCACCTACGGTTGTTCTGTCATAACCATGTACAGCCAGGGCTACTTGCTTATCAAATAGTCCGAAAGCCCCAGAAATAATTAATAATCCATTGATTCTGCTCCAAGCCATTCTACCAAGTGTGAATGCACGGAAATATTCAAGAACTTGAAATTTTGCCCAGAAATTGTCCGGGTAATTTACCGTTTTTATCCGCCCATCTTCAATTTCACATGAATTGGCCACACGCACTACGCCGCCTGCAGCAATTACTTTTTGATTGCCTTGTTCTTCCAAAAAAGGTTTTACCATGCGCAATACAGCATCATGCTCTACTATGCTATCTACATCAATTGCCAAAAATAAATCAGAACGAGAAATATTAATACCTGCATTGAGCGCATCTGCTTTACCTCCATTTACCTTGTCTACATAAATCAAGTTTCCATAAGCTACGTTTGTAGATGTATAGATACCTCGTACTTGCTCTGTACGTAGAATTTCTGTGTTTGCGTAGCTTACTTTAACTAAATTGTAATAATCAATAACCTTCTTTAAACTATTATCTGTGCTACCATCATTTACTACAATAACCTCTAATTTTGGATATTCAAGTGAAAGCAAACTTCTTATGTTTTCAATAATAGAGGCTTCTTCGTTATAGGCTGGAGCAATAATTGAAATGGATGGTAATATTTTGTGTTCTTTTACTGTGTTGAATCTAAAGTGCTTATTTCTTTTCATGTAAAAAGATAGCTCAGCCGATGATAAGATGCCAATAGCAATATAAATGATAAACAGTAAGGAGCTGTAAACCAAAAAGAAACCATTCAATATGTCGTAAAATACACTCATATATTTAATTTATCAGCTAATAAAAACACAAACTGTTTCCTTGTAGGCTTTTTGTATGTTATAATTTTTCGAATTCGCGAAACTGCTAAGTAATTCATAATCATTCTCAAATAGAATTTTCATGGCTTCAATTTTCAATAAAAGAGGTTGACTTTCAATTACTTTTGTTAGAAACTCATAAAAGCGTGTACTTTTGCTTGTATGTAAGCTTTGAAGTATAAATAGTTTTACGTCATAGGGTTCCTGATGGAAACGATCAATTACAATATCAATGACTTCATCATCCGGAACTAGTGTTATGAGTGCTTCCCATGCTAGTTTATTTAGCATTTCATCTTCATTTCCAATGTGATTTAGAATGAGAATTAGGTTTTTACTGGATTTGCGATACCGATATTTGGCAAGAAGAAGTCCAACCATTATTTTGCGAGGGTTTTCAGATGACAATAATCCAATATAGTCGATATCTAGCTTAAAGTTTTTTAGCACAGCATTTACAATGATATTAACATCTAGCACTGAAAGTTGATGTTTGTTGCCAATAAAGCTTACTAAATGCTCATCACTTTTCATTAAACGAATAAGTGCCGCATAGGCTTCAGTTCGCAAAGCAAAGTTTTTGTTTTCAGAATATTTAATCATCTGCTCTTCATAGTCAGTTATCCTTAAGTACGAAAGCACTTTCATTGCTAATATTCTTTTTTCAAAATCATCGTCCAGTAATAGCTTTTCAATTTTATGAAATGCATTCAACTTTTCTAGTAACCGTTTTGATTTACCACTTAAATCCATAGCAAGTGTTTCCTGAATTCTTGTGTATGAACGCAATAGTGCCTCTAATTGAATTCGCTTTTTTACATAAGGTTTTAATTTGTTAAAAAGACAATCCTGAAATTTTTCGTCCTGATAAGTTTTTGATAAATAGTAGTTTGTGAGGACATACGAGAAAAAGCTTAAATAATGCTCGGTAGTTTTTGAAGTACGATTGCGCTGTATATTGAAGTAAAAACTTAATGAAATGAAAAAGAACACACTAAACATGGAAAAGGCCGTGAAATACATGATCATGTATGTCCAGAAAGGCATTTCTTTTACATATTCATAAAACGGATTTACAATTGTATACTGACCAAATTGAGTTTCGGGCTGGTAAAATATATTTACAAAACCAACTATGCTTGTCGCTAAAATTAGCCACAGCAGAATTTTAATTATTTTCTTAATATTTGATACCGTTTTTTGCTTCATACCTAAAACCTGTGTTTTGCCAATATTTCAAAAGTCAGTCGGTTTCTGTAATTTCCGGCAGTATACTCCTCTTTTGCATATGCAGCTGAAAGCTTTAGCTCATTTGTCTTGTAGATAGTCATGTTTTTTTCGACTTTCAATCGGTAGTTTTCTAATATGAATACTTCTTCTGTTTGAGTTATGGCGTAACGTTCATCAGGGGAATTACCGTAAAGAAACTCTAATCCCCAATAATCTGATGGATTTTTACCATAATACCTAATGTTGAAAACGGTTGAAAGGGTATTTTTTAATTCATGAATAACATAATAAGGGCGAACCGAAAGCCATAAGTTATTTATGTATTTTCCAACATGACCCGTTATAATATAGATGTTTTTGTTTCCAAAATTCATGAAGCGTCCGCCAGCACTTACTTCAAATGTGTTAAAGAGTGGGAGAAAATATTCTAAGCCGGCTCTGTGTTGAGGGAATAGATCATTTTTAAAACCAACTCCATAATTTGCGTATAAATATTGACCATTCCTGAATAAATGATAGTAATCAGCTTCAAGGAGCAAGTCGTTTAGGTTGAATCGGTTGGCGTAATTTAATCTGCCAATTAAAGTATGTTTGCCTATTTTGAATGCATAGTCAGCATACAATAAATGTTGTGAATTCGGGTTGTTCTTTTCGAACAAATCAATTGCATAATAAAGACTTGCAGCCTTGTCTTTATTGAGCCTTACCATTTGGCTGTAAATACTTTTTATAGCTGCTGAATCTAAATAGTTGTTATTTGATTCAATATAATCAATACCCTCAGCGTAATTGGCTAAGCCTTTATAAGCTAATGACTTTTTAAGTACAATGTTGTATTTGTTTAAGTAATTGTTCTTTTGAGCGAGCTCTGTAGTTTTGAGTAATTTATTGTAGTTTTTTGACCACAGTAAGATATTCAACCAGGCATCATAAAGTTCACTATAGGTCTTATTAATCTCATAGGCTTTTTCAATGTTCTTTATTGCTTCTTCATAATTGCCTTTCCATGCATTTACGTTAGCAATGAAAATAATTATATCGTAACGGTCAGGATGAATTTTTAATACTTTTTGAGCATTTGCAATAGCCTCTTCATATTGTTTGTTTTTGGCGTTTTTTATTGCCACATTAAAAATGGAATCTGTATTAATCTGAGCATGTGCAGAAAAATATAATGAAAGTAATAATATGAATATGAGTTTTGTTTTCATTATTGTTGCATGGTGTTTCTTATTTGTTTAGTGATCGCTTCCGGATTGAAGGGTTTATTGAAAAACTTACTAGCTCCAATAAGCAATGATCGACGCTCGTTTTGGTATTCTGTAGTATCAAAATGAAAAATCGGACATGTCAACTTTTTATTTAAACGCAAATAGGATATTAGCTCGTAGCTAGAAGTTCCATTTATTACATCATCTACTAATATTAATTGTATTTCATCTTCTTCTGAAAGGTGTTGAGCCTCAGAGAATAACTCTAAAACAGTGATTTTAAGATTAGTGTTTATTTCTTCAAGAATTCGTTTTTGAATATTTACAAAAACCAGGTCAATCGAGAATATAATAATATGTGAATTTTTATTGTTCATTTTTTACTTATCAAACTAACGTTTTAGGTATTTTTTCATTGAAAGAAAAATAACATTTGAAATGTTTATGGTTAGTTGGGTTCAATCTTAATTTAATATGTTTTAAATATATGGCAAAGATTGTAAAATGTTTTGTTGAAAAGATACATTTTAATTGTGAAAATTGTTAAGATGGGGTTAACGATTATTGCAGTTTTAGGGTATTTTAAGTAATTGTGCTGCGATCTATATATTTAACATCTTGAAAAACTCTTTTAGCTCTTGCTTTTTTGCATTATCTAAGCCGTGCCATCTGATACCTTGAATAGCACCTTCTAAGGCATAAAGCATATTGATGCAAACTCCACTATTTTCAATGGTTGCAATTTTGATTATTGCATTTTGACTGCCAATTGCTTGCAAATCTTCATAGCTATGGATTCCAATTAATTCGAGCTTTTGGGCAAGCGTTTTCCCAATGTTGGGTAGTTCCGTTAGTTTTTCCATGTTTATAGATTGGGTTAAATCATTACAATTATATCTTTTGCTTTTAATAATTCTAACTGCTCTTTAGGAATGTTATTGCCAATAAGATTCACATATTCTAATTTATCCAAATCTAGAAGTGGTAAAATATCATCAATCTGATTACCTGAAATATCTAGTATCTTCAAGTTTGTCAAATTGCTTAGCACATCAATATATCCAATCTGATTATTGGCTAAATAGAGTTCTTCCAAATGCTTTAAATCCCAAAGGTTTTCAAGGTCGGATATTTGATTGTTTGAAACATCCAGAATTTTGACATGCTTGCAATATTCTACTCCATCTAATGTTTCCAATCCGCTGTAGGCTATTTCAAACTCTTCAAAATCTTCCAGATAGTAGGATGGGAATTAAATATCAACTTTACCGTATTCTATTATTTTAATGAGATTATAGAATGATTTTTCAAAGTCGGTTTCATCATTTTCCTCTTCATCATTATCGTAATCAAACCCATCATATTTGTCTACATCCCACGCATATTCAGGGTTGTAATCAACGTTTTCATCCACTGTAAATTCAACTGGACTTTCCAGATTATCAAGCACAAGAATATGAGCATATTTGTTTAAGCTTTCATAATTGTTTTGATTGTGCAGCTCATTAATCATTTTTCTGGTTTGCTCACCTTTATCGGGATGGTAGAGCATAATAAGTTTCGAAAAACACTTTGCGTCTTTTTCTTCATCAATAGGAATATAACTTGATATTTTGTTGGCTATCTCACGAATCTTTGCATAATTTTTCTGCTTGTAAAGTAAAATTAGTTTAGCGGTTATTTGGTTTAGATTCTCATCTGAATAGGCTGCTACTAAATCATCGTAAAGCTCTTTTGTTTTCATTTGGTCAAGGATTTAAATTCAAAGTTAGCAAAAAGAGTAAGGTAATGATTTCTGTATTGTGAAATAAATAAGGGGCTGTAAAAAATACAACCCCTTTTCCAAACAATTAAAAAAATATTATTTGAGATCAAATCTATCGGCATTCATTACTTTCACCCATGCTTTGACGAACTCTTGTACAAATAGAGTTTTATTGTCATCTTGTGCGTAAAACTCTGCATAAGATCTTAATATTGAATTAGAACCAAATACCAAATCAACTCTTGTGGCTGTCCATTTAGTGCTGCCAGATTTTCTGTCTACAATATTATATAGATTTTCTCCAGCGGGTTCCCATTTATAATTCATATCTGTAAGGTTCACAAAGAAATCATTAGTTAGCGTACCGACTTTATCTGTGAATACACCATGTTTTGTGCCATCATGGTTTGTTCCCAGTACACGCATGCCGCCAATTAGAACAGTCATTTCAGGGGCAGTAAGTCCCATCAGCTGTGTTCTGTCAAGTAGCATCTCTTCAGGTTTTACAATGTAATTCTTTTTCTGCCAATTTCTGAATCCATCGTGCAGTGGTTCAAGTACCTCAAATGATTCTGCATCAGTCATTTCTACAGTGGCGTCGCCTCTTCCAGGTTCAAATGGAACTACGATATCTACTCCGGCGGCTTTAGCTGCCTTTTCGACGGCTGCAGTTCCGCCCAATACGATAAGGTCGGCCATACTAACTTTTTTACTTAATCCACTTTGAACTTCAGTCAATTTGTCAAGCACTTTGGCTAGTCGTTGAGGTTCATTGCCTTCCCAGTCTTTTTGTGGTGCAAAACGAATTCTTGCTCCATTGGCACCACCTCTGAAATCTGATTGTCTAAAGGTGCGTGCACTATCCCATGCTGTATTGATTAGTTCAGTTTCACTTAATCCGCAACTTAAAAGTTTTGCTTTTAAATCAGTAATTTCAGCTTCTGAAAGTGTATAATCTACTGCTGGAACGGGGTCTTGCCAAATCAAGTCTTCTTTAGGTACGTCTGGTCCCAGATAGCGACTTTTTGGTCCAAGGTCGCGGTGAGTAAGTTTGAACCATGCTTTAGCAAATACCTCTGCAAAGTATTGAGGGTCTTTCGAGAATCGTTCCGATATTTTTCTGTATTCCGGATCAATTTTCAATGCCATATCTGCATCCGTCATAATTGGATTTTGTTTCACTCCGGGTATATGTGCATCCCATGGCTTGTCTTCTTCTTTTATGTTATTGGGTTCCCATTGCCAGGCTCCGGCAGGACTTTTTCTCGATTCCCATTCGTAATTTAA
>PKTE01000048.1 GCA_002869335.1 Salinivirgaceae bacterium
ATCAGGTTTTAATAAGCATAAGACCTAAAACGCCAGACTTTGTTGCTGAAACAGATATTAGCCATCTTTTTCAAATGCTGGTAGATCTGAATATTTCTGTGCAGCTCACACAAATGTCTGCAGCCACATTCACAGTTTGTGTGGACAAAAACGAATACACATTTGATCAACTTCTGAAACAACTTCACGACCATTACGAAGTAAGATATAACGAAGCCTCAGAAATCATTACCATCCGTAATTACGATGATGATAGCCTGGCAAAAATGAAGAATGGATGTGAAGTACTTATTGAGCAAAGAACACGAAAAACCGCACAGATTGTACGAATAACGAAATAACCATTAAGACATTAAGTTTAGTTAAGAAGATATAGATGAGCTGAGGGCAGAGAGCAAAGGATTAGTGGCCAAAATTAACTATACGTATTAATACATTAAAGAAAAACAGAAAACAATTAAGACATTAAGTTTAGTTAAGGAGAAAGCTGAGAGCTGAGGGCAAAGAATAATAAATTAGTAACCAAAATGAAGCTTTACATATTAATTCCAAAAAGAAAAAAATCAAACCATTAAGACATTAAGTTTAATTATGACGCAAATAAAAAAGCTTAATTTATCTTCACTTTTTAATGGTTCTGTATTTTATATGGTCCTTTAAATTAAAACATTAATTAAGATGTAAAATCAACGCTCTTAATGAATCTTAACTACTTAATGGTAAAAAAAAGCAATGACTACAGAGGAAATGAAACAAAACTTAGAAGCAGAAATCGTGAAAACGACAAAGCTTATTGAAGATTATAAAGAAATAACCCAGCCCATTGAACCAGACTGTGCCATTGGTCGCATTTCACGCATGGATGCCATCAACAATAAAAGCGTAAATGATGCTGCGCTTCGTCAAGCTGAAGAAAAGCTAAAAAAGCTCAATTATGTGCTTGGAAAAATTGGTAGTGATGATTTCGGGAAATGTGTAAAGTGCGGACAGGAAATTCCTCTGGGTAGAATTCTAATTAAACCTGAAAGTGTGTATTGTGTGAGATGTGCAAGGTAAAATGATCTTGGATGTTGGATAATAGATATTGGATGATAGATCCATGATCCAATATCAATAAAACACTGAAACTAATTGTTAATCAGTCGCTATCACCTTTTCTAAAATGAAGTTGATTTTTTGACCATTGTAGAAAGTGTTGTTAATTTCTGTAAACCCATAGTCCTGGTTATAAAAAATAATAGCCTTGCTTTCGCCGAGCTTTCTGTGCTTACTCGTTGCAGTTACTTGCAAACAAGTAATACTTTCTGCAAAAGGATATGTTTTTTTTGATTCGCCAGTTATTTCATAATATTGTTTATGTATTCCTTTAAACTTTCCGAATACTTTTTTAACAAATAGAAAGGTAGCCCATTTTTTTCCTGTTTTTGCAGGTAAATTAATTTCTGGAAAAGGACTAACTTCTGTCAACACATATTGATTCATTCGAAATGGATGCATCCAGAGCTTTCTGTCATTTTCAATAGCACCTTCAGGTACCGTTTTTCTCCAATATTGATTTACCTTTTTTCTGGTATATCGAGTCTGGTAAATGGGTTCATTAAAAAATCTAATTGAATCTTGTTCTGTGTAGTTATATCGAAAATTTAATATAATTTGAGGCTCACCATAAGCTACTGGGGCGGATTTACCCATTGGCTTAAGGATAATTTTTTCATTTGTCAAAGTATCTCCATTTACATCAATATAAAATGCTCTGTAATGAAATTCTTTTTTGGGGTTCCAAATATGCAAAGTTGTTGGATCTATTGTATCATTAACCTCATCTTGTGCACTAATTGATAGCTTAGAAGCAACTAATAGAATAAGTAAAATATGTTTGATTTTCATATGATTAGATTGTATTACTTCAAAATTTAGCCTGCAAAAGTAAAAATTTTATTTGCATAAAAAAACAGCGAAGCAAAACTGCTCCGCTGCTACTTGCGAAAAAGACAATTACTATTCAGTAATCTGTTTCTCGATTTTTTTAACTCTTTCTATCAACGTTAACCCTTCTGGTTTCATAATCCAGCGTTTGTCCAGCATATCATAATCGTACATATGATGTACATTGTCTATGTCATAAACAATTGGACCAATCTCCTTATCAAAAAAGACTTTTTTACCAACAGGCACATATAACGTTACATCTAAATCATCTACACGACCTATGTTAACAAGAGATGTGCGGTACCATTTATCTAATAGTAAGACTGAATCCTTCAATTCATATTCAAATTCAATGGCTTCAGCAACCTGAGTGGCATCTCCCCTATTTCTTCCGCGGGCCTCACGTAAAATGCGCAATTTGTAATATTCATTATCGCTTTTACGTACATCAAAGTCCGGACGATGGAAAATATAACTGGTTTCTATATCCTCTTCAGGTGAGATATAAAAATTATGAAATGTTTTATTCATTTCTGGATCATAATCTGACAATTTCACATACATAGAGTTCCCGCTATAGTCCTCAAATACTTTTTCGGCCTCTACATCAACAGGGTAGGTATAACGGCTAGCCAATTGAATTCCAATAGTTATAACTGCAGCAAGGGCAATCAACCATACTGCAAGCGAGCCAAATCCAATGAGTTTATTATTTGTTTTAAATCGAAACACAATTTTAATTCCCAGAAACAATATCAACATTATAGGAATTAAAGCCAGTAAAATAGATGAAACCATTAAAACAATCATCGTTAACCTGCTTTCAAAAAATGCTTCAAATATAGGGAAGAATACACCCTGTATTTCACCATCAAAATAAACAGTAGGGCTTTGGAAAATCATAAGGTTTGCAAGCGCAACGATACTTGTAACAGCACCGATTACCAATCCAACTCCTATGATAATTACGATGGCCTTCAAAATCCAATGAACAACTTCTCCAGCAGCATTGGCTCCTTTATTTATACCATCTTTGGCTTTCTGAAAAGAACCTGAATTCTTCACATCTTCATAATTCTGTTTAATGGTGCGCTTAATATTCTCAGCTGTTACTGGCTCACCTTTCATTTCCAATTTTTGAGCTGTGGTAGTTGCTTTAGGAATAAATGCCCAAAGTATAATGTAGATTAGAAAACCAACCCCATAAAAAATTGTGAATAAAACAGTTATCACACGAATAATTACAGGATCTAAACCAAAATAATAGCCTAACCCGGAGCAAACACCACCTAAAACGGTATTATCCGGATCACGATACAATGCTCGTTCTCTATTTCCAGTTCTTGGTTCTTCTTTGTAAGTTGGCTCTTCTGCTTCTGTTTCAGATTCAAAATCTTCTGGGTGACCCATTGTTTCAATAACGTTATCAACATCTTCAATGGATACTACTTGCTTTTTATCTGTAAGTTTTTCTTGCAGAATTTCAGCTATGCGAAGCTCTATATCATTTATTATCTCCTTACCCTCTTCGCTATCACCGAAACGTTTCTTCAACTCCTGAAAATAAGCTTTCAGTCGTTCGTAGGCATCCAAATCTATATGGAAAATGATGCCGCTAATATTAATTGTAGTTGTCTCTTTCATTTTATTGGGTTTAAGGTTGGGGTTATTGGTTTTCTTGATGTTTAATTCTGTTCACCGCTTCTGTCAGATCTGTCCAGGATTTGTCCATTTCTTCCAGAAAATTCTCACCATTACTTGTAAGCGCATAGTATTTTCGCGGAGGTCCTTGTGTAGACTCTTCCCAATGATACTTTAACAGTCCTGCATTTTTCAAGCGGGTCAGCAAAGGATACAAAGTTCCCTCAACGACTATCAATTCAGCGCTTTTAAGCTCTTTGATAATGTCGCTGGCATAGGCATTCTGATTTTTGAGTACAATGAGTATGCAGTACTCCAGAATGCCTTTTCGCATTTGTGCTTTGGCATTTTCAATTTTCATAGTTTACACTTTTTATGTCCCTTTGCAGATACGATGCACCATCGATGAAATTGGGTTTTTGGGTTTGGGTTTTATCATCTTCGTATCTGCTTATGGGACGGGTCATGGTTTTAAGGTTTTGCTGAATCTTATCAGCTTTCGGTGCATAATTCATTTATTTTATGTTTCTATAAGAAAAGTAGAGTATTCCAAGCAGTCCAAAAAGACCAAAATAACCTAACGAAATCCATTCATGCATAGTAAAAATTTGGCTGCTGGCTCCTTGCATTATGCCTGGAGAAACTTTTGCTGGAAGTGCCCATGGCCAGTAATCAACATACTCCCAGCCAAATACCATTACTGAACCTGCCAATGTAGTGGCAAATCCTAATCCAATGGGTTTTATAAAATTCTTAAATCGTATGCTTAGTAAATATTGGATGGCGACAATTCCCAAACTGGCTAAAAAGGATTTGGTTATTTGTCTTAGCATCATTTCCCATGGAATAGCTTTTTCCAAAAACATGGTTTCTGGGTGAATATTACCTATTAATAATCCAAATACCACAATAGAAAAAACAAAAATTACGTGGGTTATAATTACATAGTAAAGAATCACAACTAACTTCGCTAAATAAAAAGATCCGCGTGGATGTGGTAGAGTCAAAAACTTTTTAAACGCATTGGACCGATGTTCAATTTGTACGATCAGTGAAGTGACAAGCACCACATACAATGGCAATAAAAAAGTAGCCACACTTTGCCAGTTAAACTTTAAAAACATGTACCAGGGCATACTATTCATGCGGTTCTGAACTATTTCAGGATGGCTGCGAACCACCAAAAAAACAATTAGCGGTATAATCAAGCCACCAAAAATAGATAACCAGAAAGCCCATGTTTTTCGGGTTTTTAAGTATTCTGCAGCTACCAGACTTGAAAATAATTTGATTGATTTCATGGATTTTAGGGTTTTAGTTCTCGGTTACCTGAATAAATAATTCTTCCAAACTGTTTTTCACTTCGTATGCCTGTGTAAATTCTACACCAGCATTCACAAGCGAGGCGATAATTTGGTATTGCTGCTCCTTATCTTTTGGCTGCACCTCAAGGGTGTTTTCATCCACTTTTTTAAGGTTCTCAAATGCACTTAGCACCTCATTGGCCTTTTCCATTTGAAGCGTTTCAATCCGGAATAGTTTCACTGATTTGTTTACATCAGCCAATTCTTGAATTGAACCTTCGAAAATGCCTTTCCCATGATGAATAATTCCAACGTGGGTGCACATTTTTTCGATTTCGCCTAACAAGTGGCTACTTATAAAAATGGTTTTCCCGTACTTTTTATTCAAGTCAACTATCAACTCTCTAATTTCATACATTCCTTGTGGATCGAGTCCATTTGTGGGTTCATCCAACACAAACAAATCAGGGTCGGGCAGCAAAGCTCCGGCAATTCCGAGGCGTTGTTTCATTCCCATGGAGTAATTCCCGGCTTTTCGGTTTTTGTCATCGCTTAAATGAACCCAATCCAGCACCTCATCAATTCTTTTGGCATCGTAGCCTCCAGATTTGCAGATTAACTCTATGTTTTGCCTTCCTGTTAAGTGCTTATAGAGCGTAGGCTCTTCAATCATATAGGCAGACCTTCTTAAAATAGCTGACTTTGCCTTTTTAAATGATTTATCGAACATTTCGATTGAGCCTGAAGCGGGGCGAAGCAATCCGGCCAGCATCCTGATGGTAGTAGACTTACCAGCACCATTGGGTCCTAAAAATCCATAAATACTGCCTTCAGGGACACTCAGATTCAGCTCATTCACAGCATTTTGCTTGCCGTGGAAATGAAAAGTGAGATCATTGGTTTTAATAATGGTTGTCATGGTTAATATATTTTCACGATACAAACATAAAACAAATTTTAGTACTATGCAAAACATAGTAGTAAATATTTTAAGGTACTAAATAAACTTTAGGTACTAGATCGAAACAAAACGCAGTTATATAAAGGCTTTAGCTAAATGAAATTTTTTTCCTACCCGCTGCGCTGCCGGGCGATTGCATCGCGTGGCTTTGTTTCAAACTTAGATAAACCTAAAATGAATATTTCCAATTAAATTATTGCCAGAATTAATTCGAAATAAATAGAAACTAAGTACACCCACGCGATAGAATCGCGCGGTAGCCGGTGCGGTAGCCGGTGTTGAATTTCATTTCGCGCATTAGGCTAACAAGTCATTTAAGAACATTCAACCAAATATTTCAATAAAAAATTAAAAAAAATAGATATTCCTGGTAGGGTAAACCCAAAACTATGCGGTATAGGGATAAATGATCGATTAAAAACTTAAAATTTTAGTATCATGAAAAAATTATTTGTTTTACTTACAGTCTTAAGCACAGTAGTTTTTATTAGTTGTGAAAAAGACGAAACCGATAGCGTAAATATTCTATCAGACACAGAGAAGGCAGTTATAACCAACGACGCTGCTGTTGACAATGTAGCTGAAGCTGCTGATTATGAAGTAGATTACTTCACCGGATCCAGCACTGCAATTACAGGAATTAGCGGAACAAAAGGTTACTTTCCACCCAGACCCAGGTACGTTGATGGCGTTGGACCAGCTGTCACAGTAGACCCCGTTGGAGATGTTTGGCCAAAAACCATTACTATTGATTATGGCCAGGGCGTTGAATTGGTAAACGGACGGATTCTTTCAGGTCAAATTATTATTGTAGTATCAGCTCCTCCATTAACCAATGGCGCTACTCGTGAAATTACATATCAAAACTTCTATGTTGACTCAACAAATGTTGCCGGAGGCGGTGTGTGCACATTTACCGGAACAGACACAACTCAAAGAGTATTTGCAACCAACAGCGATCTTACGTTCACATTTAGTGATGAGTCTGTGCTATACCGTCATGGGGAACACACTCGTACTTTAGCAGATGGTTTTGAAACCGTATATGATCACTCAGATGATTTAATTCTAATAACTGGTTTTGTGAACTATACCACTGAAGACGATTTAACATTTTCCAAAACAATTATAGAACCACTTACCAAAACAGGCGAGTGCAGATACATAGTAGAAGGCGTAGTTGAATTTACGCTCGACGACGAAGTATTTGCCATATTAGATTATGGCGATGGGACTTGCGACGACATTGCCACAATCACAAAAGATGGAGAAACCATTCAGATTACCATTAACCGCCGCAGAGGTTTTCCACAACACCATTAGATTTTGATTTTGACGCTGTCCGGAAAACAATAGATTTTTAGGTAACATTATTTTAGCTCCGGACGATGTTCTTTTTTCATGCAAGTGGTTGATGCCAGGTATTCCCCATAATTACCTGGCATCTTTACCCAAAACACTCAAAATCCAGTAGAATTTGTAACTTTACGACTAGCCGATAACCAAACTTATAATGTTAGAAGATTACTTTAAAAAATTATTTGACATCTATTTTGAACGCGTAAGAAACTATATTTTCTATCGCTGCGGTGACCAGGAGTTAGCTACGGATATTGCACAGGAAACCTTCATGAAGATTTGGGAAAAAGATCTTCATCCAGAGCCAAATAAAGAAAAGGCGTTACTCTTTAAAATAGCTGGAGACCTTTTTATAAGCAGTTATAGAAAGCAGCAGGTAGCATTACAGTTTGCACAGCTACCACAAAACAACAACGAGGTAGATACCCCGGACGATGAAATAAACTATAAAGAGTTAAAAACCAAGTACGAAAAAACGCTCTCTGAAATGAATGAAAACCAACGTATCGTATTCTTAATGAGCAGAAACGATGGCTTAAAATACAAAGAAATTGCTGATCACCTCAGCATAAGCCAAAAAGCAGTAGAGAAAAGAATGTCAAAAGCGCTGGAACAATTAAATAAAGCATTGCAATATGAAGCATAATTACTCAAATACAGACCAACATACTGACTTTTTCAAAAAGGTTACCATACCTTACGAAAAGAGTAAAGAGGAGGTGTGGGCAGAAATGATGGAGAAACGTAAAGCAATGCCTCAGAAGAAATCAAAAGTCCGCTCACTAACCATATATTATGCCGTAGCAGCAGGCATAGCTATCCTTATTGGGGCAACAGCTTTCATGCGTTTTTACACCACAACGGTTTATGCTCCGGCTGGGCAGCATATCACTAAATTATTACCAGACGACAGTAAAATTCACCTAAACGCCAACACTAAAGCCACATACCACCCTTACTGGTGGAACTTTGAGCGCACAATTGAACTCACCGGTGAAGCATTTTTTGAAGTTACTAAAGGGAAATCATTTAGTGTAGTTTCAACCCTTGGGACAACGCGTGTTTTAGGAACCAGTTTTAATATATTTGCAAGAGGAAATAAATATCGTGTACATTGCCTCACAGGAAAAGTAGAAGTAAAAAGCGCCATAGGTGAAAAAGAAATTATAGAACCAAACCAGGCCGTTATTATAAATAAGGAGGGCAAAGCAACAAAAATGGAAAACACAAGAGTTGACCACGTAATATCATGGACAAAAAATACTTTTGTATTTACTGCTGCTCCTCTAAAAGCTGTATTTGACGAAATGGAAAGACAGTTTGATATTCAAATTGTATACGAACAGGAAATTTCTGGCACTTACACCGGGAATTTCAAAAGAGGAAGTTCACCAGAGGAGATTTTGAACGTAATTGCGCGTCCGTTTGGATTAAAAGTTGAAAAAACACATCAAACTAAATATAAAATAAGTAAACAATCACTTGATTAACAAACACATATCGAGTTTTATATTAATGCTAATTTTCAGTGGTCTCATACACGCCCAGAAAATTGGCATTGATGCGTTAAACACACCTCTAAGCGATGTGCTGGTAGAACTTCGCAATAAATATGATGTGTCCGTTTCCTTCAATGATGAAGCATTGCGCAAATACCCAATTACCCTTAAAAAAGAATTTAATTCGGTCAACGAAGCCATCACTTTTATGCTCAAAGATTTACCTTTGACATTTAGCATAAGCAATAATGTATTTGTAATTTACAAAGCTGAAATAGAAGAGCCCGAGCCTCCCAAACCCAAAAAGTATTTAGTTAGAGGGCAAATTCTAGATAAAAACACACTTGAACCACTTCCTTATACCAACATGCTCATTAATAAAACCGGAACCATTTCTGATGCCAACGGTTTTTTCTCATTTCAGTCCACAGACAGCACTTATCATATTGTTTTTTCTCAACTGGGTTATTTTAGAAAAGACACAACCATAGAACCAGGGAAAATCCATAGGATTTTTTTAGACCCATCAATCAACGAATTGCAGGAAATTGTAGTTTCCGACCGGCTTATTGAAACGTTTGTGTACAAGGAAAAACAAGCCGGGGTAATTAGGCTCAACCATAAAATCACGCGTTTTCTGCCCGGCAGCAGCGACAATTCCGTTTTTAATCTATTACGACTTCAACCCGGTATTTTGGCCTCGGCTGAATCATCAGACAACCTCATTATTTGGGGCTCTTACGAAGGACAAAGCCGCATATTGATGGATGGTTTTTTACTTTTCGGGCTTAAAAACTTTAACGACAATATTAGCGCCGTAAACCCATTTGTTGTGAAAGATATTAAAGTGCTAAAAGCCGGGTTTGAGGCAACTTATGGTGACTGCATTGGTGGCATTGCTGACATTTCCGGGAAAGACGGAAATAAAGTAAAACCCGGTATGCAGGTTAGTTTAAACAATTATACCATCAATGCCATGGTTGAAACCCCTGTTGGTGAAAATGCCAGCCTTCTGATGGCTTTCAGACATACTTTTCAGGACTTATACGACGAGGAAGAATTTGATTTTTTACAAGGCAAAAATCCTTCTTCAACATTGGAAAGCTTCAGTGTTAAACCAGACTACGTTTTCAGAGATTTTAATGCCAAATACAGTTATTCAAATCCCAATGGAAGCTATTTCAAATTCAGTATGCTCACCGGTCAGGATATTTTCTCATACGATATTGATGAAGACTTAAACACATTCCTTAACTTAACCCGAACCACCAAAGAAACAAACTTACAACGAGGATTGTCAGCCTATGCAGGCAAAGTTTTCTCAAATGGTTGGCATTCTAAATTAAAACTTGCCTACTCTGATTTAACAAAGGAATACAGCTATAATCAAAAGGTATTTAACTCTAACAATAACAACTTTATTCGACAAAAGAATCTGGAATCGCACAACGAAACCAATGAAATTGCCATAGCCTGGGAAAATGAATTAACCATTTTTGACCGCAATAAACTATCTGCCAACATTCAGCTTGTTCACAACACATCACTTTGGCAAGAAGACACGCTAAATATTCGTTATATAGATCAAAAAATTACAGGAAGCCATTTAGCACTCATACTTCAGGATGAATTTTCATCCGACATCATCAATATAAAACCCGGCGTTAGATTAACATATGTTCCATATCTTAGAAAATTACTTACAGAGCCTCGCCTTGCGTTTAACATTCCGCTGCACGAACTCCTTGAGTTGAACATTTCGGGTGGTTTTTACAACCAAATATTAAGTAAAAGCTCAGTGGAAGATGAGAATGGTAACTTCCGTTATATGTGGACATTAGCCAACGACTCCGTTTACCCAATTCTTAAAGGTGAACACCTCACCGCTTCACTCAATTTTGAAAAGGGAAATACCCAAATTAGTTTGGCTCCATACATTAAAAAATCTTATGGACTAACACGCTATTTTACAGCACCCAGACAAGATTTTGAAACAGTTTCAAAAGGGAAAGGTCGAAGCTATGGATTTGATGTGTACATTAAACAAAACTACAAAGGGCACACAGCCTGGGTATCCTATACATTAAGCAGAACCGAAGAGCACTTTGAACATTTTCTCACGAACGAGTATAGTGTAGCACCTCAGGATCAGCGACATGAGATTAAATTAGCCACATTACTAAATTTCGACCCAGTATATTTCTCTGCCAATTACGTGTATGGATCGGGGTTTCCAGTTTACGAAATCACAAACCAGGAGCTCACCAAAACACGAACAGCCTATATGCGATTAGATATGGCTATCGTATATAAATTCCACATTAAAAAATTGCTAGGAGAAACCGGAATTTCTGTACTGAATGTTTTCAACCGGGAAAACGTACTCTACAACAACCTCGAAAGAGTTCCCACCAACCAAAGCAACACCATCCAATTATATGAAGAATCAGTACCCTTCACACCTTCCATTTATCTGAAACTGGCATTCTAGCTGTAGAAAATTACTCACCAGCATAACAATGTGACAGGTATTAACTATTATATCTAACGCCCAACAAACGTAGTATTATATCTAAGTCAATTCGCAAATACAGTTACGATATCTCTATTTGAACATTTGTCAATGTATGTTATTGATTAATTTGGATTGGCCTAGGGTTTTATGCGGGCACCTTCATCTTGAAATAAGCGTAAAATTAAAATCTGTTTGAACGGATGCGCAATAACTTAAATTAGAACGTAAAAAATATAAAGCAGACGTGAGTTATTTTAATTTAGCTTATGAAAGAAATGAAGGTCGCATAAAATCCTAAGCCTTGAGTTTTTTGCTTCGTTTTTGGGTCAAGCCAAAAATGAAGAGCCCAGCCGGCTTTAGGCGCGCTTAAACATCTGTTATTAGTTTAATTTTCTTTATTTTAGTAAATTATAGAAAACTAATTTTTAATTCTCTCTGTTTTAATGCGCTGACTTTTTAAAATGAATATTAAATAAATTGAAGAACGAATAAGTAAGAAAGCAACATAATAAACCGGTCCCAACTGCTTGCTATTCATTTATTTTGTATTTATTTTGCCAATAATTTTAGATAGATAGACATTATAGCACAAATGAAAAAAATAGATTCACATTTTCATATTAACTTACATAAATTCGACCTCGAAACAATTATAGATTATCTGGATAAAAATAAACTTGATAAAGTATGGTTGCTTTCCTGGGAAGAGAAAAAACCACCTATTAAAGGGTTGTATAAATCATTGCCTGTTGAAGAATTAATGGATGCTTACGAAAAATACCCCGATAGAATCGTTCCATTTTACGCCCCCGATCCCGGTCGCGATGATATTCGCGAAATCATGACTGCTCTTAAAGAAAAAGGCTTAAAAGGATGCGGTGAATTAAAAGTTACTTACAATTGGGGCGATAAAGAAATGGACAGCTATTTGGAAACCGTTTCTGCTTTAAAGCTACCTTTACTTTTCCACATGGAACTCCCAAGGCATCATTATGTTAAAAGCAGCTCAGGCATTTTAGAGAAGTTTGTAGCTGATGTAATGAATGGCGCGTTAAATGGCACATTGCGATATTATTTCGAAGGTCTTTTTAAAGTCTTACCCATTATAAAAGGAAAGCTTAAGCGCAACATGCAATATTTTCCGGGTTACATGTACGATTTTGTGGAACTGGAAAAAAGAATCGTTCAGTTCCCCGATATTAATTTCATTGGGCACGGTCCACACTTTTGGAATAATATTTCAGCTACGCTTTCAAAAAAATACATTCACCAAAAAGGAAACATCAAAGAGCTGGGAATTATAGACACTTTGCTTGAAAAATACGACAACTTTTATTGCGACATTTCCGGCACAAGCGGTTACAATGCACTAACCAGAAACAAAAATATTTCAAAAAGCTTTTTAGAAAAACACTGTGACAAAATACTCTTTGGAACAGACAATACAAA
>PKTE01000251.1 GCA_002869335.1 Salinivirgaceae bacterium
CTACAAGGTTTTTTACAATGGATATATGAAATCGGATTAGGCCCCACTTCACAAGCACGTATACTCTCCGGAATTAAAGCTTACTTCAAATATCTAAAAATAGAACAACTCATTGACCATGATCCTGCCTACTTATTGGAAGCTCCTCGCACAACACGCAAACTACCAGTTGTTTTGAGTTTAGAAGAGATAGATGAAATGCTGGCAACTCTAGATATGAGTTTGCCTCAAAGTCAACGCAATAAAGCTATAATTGAAACACTTTATGGATGTGGGCTTCGTGTTTCAGAACTAACTGAATTAAAGCTGAGCAACTTACATTTCAGTGAAGGATTTATCCGGGTTATTGGTAAAGGAAATGCAGAACGGCTTGTTCCAATTGGTAATACAGCCATGGACGAAATAAATACCTATGTTAAACTTGAGAGAGTGCATACAATGCCAAAAAAAGGAGAAGAAGATTACGTATTTCTAAACCGCAGAGGCAAACATCTCACAAGAGTAATGATCTTCACGATTATAAAAAACATGGCCGCTACAGCTGGCATCAAAAAAACAATAAGTCCGCACACATTCCGCCACAGCTTTGCTACACATATGGTTGAAAATGGAGCTGATCTAAGAGTTGTTCAAGAAATGCTCGGACACAAATCGATTTTAACCACTGAAATTTACACTCACATAGACCGTCAATACCTAAAAGAAACTTTAGTAGAATTCCACCCACACGGCAGAAAATAAAAAAGGCCACCATTTGGTAGCCTTTCTATATATTCTTTAATTATCTTAGAATAGGAAGTATTCAATAGATAATGAAAATTGATAATCAAACAAATTCTTTGAATTTGTAAACCCTCCATAATAATTCCAACCATCGCTATCAGGCGAGTAGTATTCAACATTTTCATAATCTGGATCTACAATATCAGCAGAATAAAATACACCTAAAGATCCATTTAATCTCAATTGTGGTGAAAAATAATAATATCCTGAAAAACCAGCACCTGTTCTTAAACTTTTTCCTTTAAAGCTTCCCACATAATCATCAGAGCTATCCTCATTTTTAGGTTTATCCATTTGTTTTGCTAAATAAACATAAGAATATGCACTCAAATATGTTCTTGTATTAGGATAGAATCCAATTTGATCGCGAACTCCAATATGAATTCCAGGTGTTCTCCAGTCATTTCTTAATTGATAACGACCATTAGTACGATTTCTACTTATTCCATAATATGATGTAAAAGAAAGTGTATTTTGCCAATACATATTAATTGGTTTAGCATAATCGAGTTTCACACCTGTTTTAAGCAGGTAATATTTATGGTTGTAGTATGAGTCATTACCAGCACGGTCAACATTTTCATAAATATAGTATCCTGGATTGAAAAATGCAGATGCTCTAAAACCTGACCAACGCGATGGTGAATTCCCGTATTCCCACATATCTTCTAATGTTGCAAAATATGTTATGTCATCCTCATCTATAAATCCATTTTCTTTTAAGTATTTATCTAGTTCTTCTAGTTCATAAATTTTCTTATTTCTTGCATCAAAAAAGCGTTCATTTTTTAATTGCGAAATTTTTTCAGCCAGCATTAATAAATCTTCTTCACTTTTACCTTCTTTTGCTCTTGCTTTTTTAACCAAAGCATTATAAATATATGCTGCCTGTCTGGCGTCTTCTACCCTTTCAATTCGTCCGTATCCTACATGAACAGGAACATATGTATTAAATCTTGAAGTATAATCTTTATAATGAGTACCAAAACTTTCGTCATTACGTCGAAAATAAGATGTATTTAAGCTGGGATTAAATCCTACGAACAATTCATTAAAATAATATCTATTAATAGAACTTAATGCAATAGAAGAACTTAATGATCTATATGCGTAATCTAGTTGTCCAAATTCTCTATATTCATTATTTGAACCACCAATAGAAAGGCTTGCATACAATTCTTGCTGCCATTTTACAGAATTTTTAAAAAAACTATAGTAAACGTCCAAAGCTGAAGATAGATAATTTCTTCTGCTTAAGTCTCCTTCATTTGTACTATAATAATTCTTATTAAATGAATTATTCAAATCAAACCCAAAC
>PKTE01000203.1 GCA_002869335.1 Salinivirgaceae bacterium
ACCTAAACATCAAACTTTTACGGACAAAATACATCCTGATGATTATGATATGGCCATGCAAGCTATGCATGATTTAATTTCTGGTGAAAATGAAGTTTACGATGTAAATTATCGTATTCAGCATAAAAATGGGGATTATATTTGGTTTCATGATAAAGGTAGAATAATTAGTCGACAAGATAATGGTGAGCCCTTGTTGATTGAGGGTGTCGCAACTGAGATTTCAGAGATTAAACAGTTGGAGCAAGCACTTGGTGAAAGCAATAAACAATTTATGGAATTCTTTCAAGAGGCACCAGATGCTTATTATCTCCATCTGTCCGACGGCACTTTAGTTGACGCCAATAAAATGGCTGAAAAATTAACTGGCTATCAAAAAAAGGATTTTATTGGTAAATCTCTTTTGGAATCTCCATTGGTGGATGACGCCGATAAGAATATGGTTTCAAAGATAATAGAGGTTAATCGATCGGGAGAAATAAGTGGTCCACATGAATTGAAACTTAATACTGCTGATGGCGATCATGTCTATGTTTCGATTGCTACGCAGCCAATTAAAATTGATGGGAAACAATATATTTTAGGTATTGCCAGAGATATCTCGGAAAGAGTTAGTATAGAAAAAGATCTTGACAGCAAAAACAAGCAATTTCGAACATTTTTTAATTCAAATCCCAGTCCTACATTTGTTTGGAAAAGGGAAGGTAATGATTTCATACTTCACGAAGTAAATTCATCTGCACTTGAAGCAACAAAAAACGATGCTAAAAATTATATTGGTAAGTCTGTTGTGATTATTTACGCACATGTTCCACAAGTAATTGAAAAACTTCATGAGTGTTATAGTACTCAACGCTCATTGAAGTTTGAAGCGTATTATAAGTCCAAGTCAACTGGGGGATATGAGTGGATTGATTATAAGCTTGTTTTTCAGGATGCTAATTATGTTCTGATGTACGCTGATATTATAACGGATAGAAAAAAATTCGAAAAGAAATTAAAGGAAAATGAAGCGCGTTCAAGAGCATTGTTAAATGTTATTCCCGATTTAATGTTTCGTTTGGATTCTGAAAGTAAAATTCTTGATTATAAAGCAGATAAAAAAGATCTTTATACTCAGCATTTAGATGATTTAAGGGGCGTTAAGTTAGTTGATTATTTGCCCAAATCAATTTCAGAACAGACCTTACATTATATTCATAAAGCTTTAAAAGAAGGTGAAATACAATATTATACCTATTTGCTCGAGGTCCCTGGAAACGGTATGCACTCGTATGAAGCGCGTATGATTCCTAGTGGTGAAGATGAGGTTACAGCTATTGTTAGGGATGTGACTGAATGGGAAAGGACTAAAAAATCATTGCAGGAGAGCGAGGCGCGTTCAAAAGCACTATTAGAAGCAATCCCAGATTTGATGTTTAGGTTGGATAAGGAGGGTAAATATCTTGATTATAGTGCTCCTGATTATATGCTCATAGTGCAGGATGAATCTTTAGTTGGAAAGTCGATAACTGATGTTTTACCTGAAAAAGTCGCTGCTAAAAGCCTGAATTACATTCAAAAAGCTATTTCGTTAAATAAAATGCAGGTTTATGAATATGAGTTAGATATTCCGGGTAAGGGGCGTTCTTATTTCGAGGCACGTATTATGCCCGTGGCAAATGAAGAGGTTATAGCTTTAATTCGAGATGTTACAATTCAAATGGAATCATTAAGGGCATTGGCTGAAAGTGAGGAGAAGTTTAGATTAATTGCTGAGAATACAACCGATGCTATTTATATTTTTGATGGCGAAACGCAAAAAATAAATTACGTTTCTCCTTCAATACTATACGTTTCTGGTTATACACCTGAAGAAGAGTTGGGCAGAGGACAAGAGGATATCTATGAATTGATTCATCCGGAAGATAGAAAAGAACTTTTTGATAGGTTATTTAAGACTATTGAAGATAAAGAAGATTATCTGTTATATACATATCGCATGTTTCATAAAAATGGAAGTGTTATATGGAGGCAGGATAGTGCTAGATTTATATATGACGAAAAAGGTAATTATTTAAAATCTTATGTAATTGCAAGAAATATTACTAAGCAAAAAGAGGAAGAACAAGAGTTAATAAAGCTACGTGCAGCAATTGAGCAAAGTAGCGCCGGTATTATAATTACTGATTTGAATGGAGTAATCGAATATGCGAATCCAGGTATATGCAAAATGACAGGTTATAAACGTGAAGAGTTACTTGGTCATAAACCAAGTATTTTAAGTTCTGGAAAAAACTCTTTGTCTTTCTATCAAAATTTATGGAAAACCATTGTTAATGGTAAGAACTGGTCAGGAGAGTTTCATAATAAGCGTAAGAATGGTGAGCTTTATTGGGAGAGCTCCATTATTTCGCCCATAAAAAATGAGGATGGTGTGATTACTCATTTTGTAGGTATAAAGGAGGATATTACTGAGCTTAAAATATTGTTTCAAGAACTTGAATTAGCCAAAGAAAAAGCTGAGGAAAGCGATAAGTTAAAATCAGCTTTTCTAACCAATATGAGTCATGAGATACGAACACCTATGAATGCAATGGTTGGATTTTCAACATTGGTTTCAAGTAAAAAACTAAGTGATGAGAAATTAAATAAGTATTCAAAGCTTATTTCAAGAAATGCAAGTCAGCTTTTAAACGTTATTAATGATATCCTTGATATTTCGAAAATTGAATCGAATCAGGTTGAATTATTCTATGCTGATATAAATGTAAATCAGGAATTACATGATATAAGCCACATTGCAGAGTCAATGCTCGACGAGAAGAAAAAGGTAATTAGTTTAAAGGTTTCCTTTGATGCGGAGATGTTGATCATTAAAACTGATATTGTTCGCTTTAGACAAATAATGATGAACTTAATATCTAATGCGATTAAATTTACCAATCGTGGGCAAATTAAATTTGGTTATCGCCTTAAAGGGGAAGAGTTAACATTTTTTGTAAAGGATACTGGATTAGGAATACCAGTCACAATGCATGAAACTATTTTTGAGCGTTTTCAGCAAGCCAAACATCAAACAGGTGCTTTTTTCGGAGGTACCGGGTTGGGGTTATCTATAGCTAAGACCTACACCGAAATGCTAGGCGGATCTATTTGGTTAGATTCAGAGGAAGGTAAAGGCACAACTTTTTATTTTACACTTCCTATAAAACCAAATTCATAAATTTCTGTAGCTATTAAAAAAAAATCTTATAATTTTATAAATACAATAATTGATATGTCTCAATGACTAATAAACTTAACTACATAATTTTGAAAGAAGAGGAGTTGATTCTTGAGTATTATTGTGGTAAGTTTTATGCAGAAGAATTAATTGATTTTAAACGAAAGATAGGTTTGGATCCTTGCTATAAAGCTTCATTTGATGTAATCTCCGATATTAGAAATTCTGAGCTTTTATTTTCTTTTGATGAAGTAGAAAAGTATGTTGAATTTCTATTTAAAAACCCTGAATATATTGGCGCCAGAAAAACAGCAATGATTACAAAAACTCCAAATCAGGTTGTTGCCTCATTAGGATTTGATATGCAAAGACGTAAATTGCCAATGTCATACAAAATATTTAGCACTTTTGAGGCTGCCTATACTTTTCTGGAATTATCCTCAACTTCAATAAATAATGTGGATTCAGCAATTAATAAACTCAGAATTGATTGCGATTGCTCCTTTAAAATTGATACAAAATATTTTACTTCATAAACCAATAAACATATCCACAGTGTGTGCATATGTAATTTGTAGCTTTTTTATTAGCCCAGTCCAGGTTAAAGAATGACATTCCAGTTGTGTTCATCAATGTTTTTCGTGTCCAGAATTGTTTTCCTGTGCAAATAGGGCAAATAAGCTTGTTGCCTTCGATGCTTACATTATTTAATATCTCTTTTTTACTCATGGTTTTGGGTTTTAAAGGTTAGGTTTTGTCAGGTGCGAATTCAAGTATATCTCCAGGTTGGCAATCGAGTGTTTTACAGATGGCTTCAAGGGTTGAAAAGCGAATGGCTTTTGCCTTGCCTTTTTTAAGAATTGACAGGTTTGCCATGGTAATGCCTACATGCTCAGATAACTCTGTCAGACTCATTTTGCGTTTAGCCAGCATCACATCAAGGTTTACAATTATAGCCATATCTTAAATAGTTAAATTTGCTTCTTCTTCTAGTTGTGATCCATGCATAAAAATATGTGATAATACCCATAGAAATAATGCAACAATTAATATCCATGGGTAAAATTCTATATTGCCGCTCATTTCAATAGAATTGAATTGTAAGTGTCTGGCAATTATAAAGTATTGGATTAATGTGTAGGTTGTAAGCATAACCCAGAAAATAACTATTCCGTATGATATTTTTTTCAAAAGCTGAATATTACTTTTATTAAAAGCTATGCCTTTGTATACATTTTTAACAAATCGCTTGAACATTAAAAATAAATAATAGCTAATGCCAACTATTAGAAACATAAAAATGCTATAAATAATTCTTAATTGTGGTGGAGTCTCAACAAAGTTTATTTTTCCACTAGCTTCTATAAGTCTAACGTAAGTGTGTGACTCCCCAATTGATAATTGACCTTTTTCAATGACATTAAAACTTGTTGGGAGGCCTACGTGTAGGTTCAGATCATTGCCAAAGGAATTAAACAAAATGGCAATGGCCATAATGATACCAAATAGTGCAGCAGCACTAAATACCCAAAATAAAACATTGGTTATCCAATATATTATATGGATGCTCGCATGTGATTTTAGTGTATTCATTTTTTTCGGTTTTCTGGTTTTTTTAATCTTTTTCAAAATTAAATCATTATTTATTAAAAAACAAATAAAATTTATTGATAAACAATAAAAATATATTGATTAGGGGTAAATTTGGTTTTGATTATGCTTGATGGTTTAAGCTAATTTGTTTGATTTCAATTAGAACCGGACAATTATTTTTTTCTCCTTGATAACTTTATCTAAAAGCGTATATTTACCATTCATTTATTAATCAACTTATTATGCTATGAAGAAGTTACTCGTTATTTTTTTACTCATTGCTGCAGGTGTAGCGGTTGTTATCGGATTTACACATAAATCTTCTTACACCAATTTTATTAAGTCTCATTTTACACAATTTGGTGAACGATTGCAACATAAAATGGACAATCCGGATCAGGCTGCTTTTCGCGATTTTATTCAAACTGTTGATCCCGAAACTCGTAATGTTCCTGTAGAAAGGTTGTACGAAGCACAAAAAGAGATTAGTGCAAATCAGTATCGCACAGCTGTTAAAAACCAATGGACTCAGATACCTACAAATATGGGTGGACGTACAAGAGTACTGGCTTGGGATCCTAATGATACTGATACTTCAAAAGTTTGGGCAGGAAGTGTAAGCGGTGGTTTGTGGTACAATGAGAATATTCATGATGTTTCAAGTTCATGGATGCCTGCTAATGATTTTTGGCCAAGTTTATCCGTAAGCTCTATTGCCTTCGATCCTAATAATACTGAAATTATGTATGTAGGTACTGGCGAAGCTGAGACTGCAGTTATTACTTACCGTGAATCAGGCGGTCGAGGTGCAGGAATTATGAAAAGTTTGGACGGTGGTCTAACATGGAATTTATTAGAAACGACCTCCGCATTTTTCTATGTAACGGATGTTGTTGTGCGTGATGAAAATGGTAGTTCTGTAGTTTATGCAGGTGTTTCATCTGGCGTATATATGGGTGAAGTACATAATACTACCCCTGCAAACGGATTGTATAGATCAATAGATGGTGGTGAAACATGGGAACAGGTTTTGCCTGAATTTGAAGGTGAAGTTCCTCCAGTTAGTGATATTGAACTTGGTGCTGATAATAGAATGTATGTAGGTACTATGAATAATGTAGATGGAGAGAAAGGTTCATTAATTTTTACAAGTGATTGGGGAACCTTCGGTAGCTGGGCTCAATACGATGATATCGCTGATGAGATTGCTACTAACCCAAGTTTTAATATGACAGGAAGAGTAAAAATAGCAGCGGCCCCTTCAGATGCTAATGTGGTTTATTCATTTTTTGCTGTAGGTACTGCTGATCAGTTAACACAAGGTTTTCCTGTATGGCATGGCATTTACATCATGAAGTCTATCGATAAAGGTGCAACATGGACAGAAGTTAATTTACCCAACGGTGGAGGAAATCAATGGGCATATTTAGCATGGCATGCGCTTGTTGGTGAGGTGGATCCTAATAATCCTGATGTGGTTTGGGCTGGAGGCCTTGATTTACATCGTACAGATGATGGCGGAAATACCTGGACCAAATATAGCGCATGGGCTATGATGTATTATGGCGGTGGTGACGATTATGTGCATGCTGATCAACACTGTATTGCATACAAGCCAGGTAATTCAGATATTGCAATTTATGCTACAGATGGC
Source organism: Salinivirgaceae bacterium (assembly GCA_002869335.1). Classification (GTDB taxonomy): domain Bacteria; phylum Bacteroidota; class Bacteroidia; order Bacteroidales; family Salinivirgaceae; genus Salinivirga. The sequence goes on from PKTE01000203.1 coordinate 6,453, forward strand.
GGTGTATTTTATACAAATAACGCTGCAGGAAGCACTACTTTCTCAGATCATAATAAAGACTATAATACACTCCAGTTTTACAGTGGTAAAATAAGTCCTTTTGAAGGAAATGTGGGAACCCTTGGTGGCCTGCAGGATAATGGATCTCTTCTTTTTGATGGAAGTCCTTTATCGCCAAATGTTATGGTAAGTGGAGGTGATGGTGGATATTGCTATTTTGATCCATACCGTGAGAACGCTTATATTTCATCTGTATACAGAAACCAGCTGAATGTATTTGAGAATAATAGTTCATACAATTATATTAATGATTATGAAAGTGGAACTTTTACTTCTCCGTTTGCGGTCAATTTTGCCACTCAGAAAGTTTATGCTAACGCAATGATGTTTACAGGGGAGTATGAAGACAATATCTTAATAATATCTGATTTTTATGGAACTTATAGTGGTCAGTTTTATAATGTAAACACCGGAAGCACGGTTCCATATTCATATATGTCTTTATCGCCTTACTATGAAGAAAGCGATCGTCTGTTAGTGGGAACTAGTGATGGAAAACTATTCAAGATCGATGTAATAGGAGAAACATTTACTACTAATGAAATTACAGGAACTGAATTCCCTCAGGGATTTATCTCTTCAATTAATTATGCAGGTGGGGATGATACTACCATTATTACTTTTTCAAATTATGGAGTTGAGTCATTATGGTTAACAGTAGATGGAGGTTCTACCTGGACAGGTTGTGATGGCAACTTACCAGATATACCTGTTCGTTTTGCTATTTTTCATCCAGAAAATAGTAAGCAGGTAATGATAGCTACTGAAACAGGCGTTTGGGAAACAAGAAATATTTATGCTGAGAATATAGAGTGGACTTTAGATGAAACTTTACCATATGTTCGAACTGATATGCTTGATATACGTGTTGCTGATAATACTGTATTGGCTGCTACACACGGCCGTGGACAATTTACAACCACCTGGCAAAAAGCTGACTATAGTGGAATTGGTAATGCAGTAAGCCAAAAAGTAAAAATTTCTCCAAATCCCGCTGCTTCAAATGGTCTTGTAAATGTTTTAATTCCTGAATCAGGACAATTTACAGTAACTATTACCAATACTGCGGGCAAAGTAGTTGAGCGAATCGAAGGAACTGCATCTCAAGGAGAATCGGTACAGTTTATAGCTAAGCATTCTGGTATTCATGTAGTTTCATTAGAATTAAATAATAAACAGTATGTATCGAAGTTCATTGTGAAGTAATTATAAATATTAATAGATCATGTCAAAACTCATTATTGTTATCGGAACACTAGGTTTATTTTTTGGTCTTGATGCTTGTCGCGTAAATGAGACCATCAAAAATGAAGGTACTTCAAGTATCTTTTGGAAAATTTCGGGGCCTGAAGTAAATGGTGTTTCATATTTGTATGGAACGATTCATATTACAGATGGCCGTGTATTTGAATACGGCGATACGGTTTCTAAGGCTTTTGAATCAGCTGAGCAGTTAGCTGTTGAAGTTGAAATGGATAAAGTAAATCCAGGCACAGTTATGTCTTTAATGTTTATGAAAGACACTACCTTGGATATGCTTTTGACTGAGGAAGAGTATGCTAAACTTGAGAAAGTGTATGAAGAATTAACCGGTGCCAGTCTGGAGACAGCCAAAGGTATTAAACTGTTTTTTATATCTGCCAATATGGTTCAGGCTGTTATTCCGAAAGATAAATCTGTACCACTAGACCTGGACTTTATGCAAAAAGCTCGAAAGGAAGATAAAGAGGTAAAAGGTTTGGAAACATTAGATGAGCAAATTGGACTTATTGATGATTTATCTTATAAGGCTCAGGCCAAGATGCTTGTAGAGAGTATTGACGATGTTGATGAGCTGAAAGAGCAAATGAATAAAATGGTTGAAGCCTATCTTAGTATGAGTAGTGATAAACTATTGGAATTGATGGACGATCCATCATTACCAAAAGAATTTATGGAAAAACTACTCAATGAGAGAAACAAGATTATGGTTGAACGGATGATTCCTGAAATTAAGAATAAAAGTACATTTGTAGCTGTGGGTGCTGCTCACCTTTTTGGTGATGATGGTATAGTGAAAATGCTGCAAGATAGAGGATACACTGTTGAACCAATACATTTTGAGTTTAAGAAATAGTTTCATTTTTCAGGTTCCATGTTTTAGGTTGAGCAACTTGAAACATGGAGCTTGAATCCTGAAAACTAACGTCTCTTTTTCCTAATTAACCAGAAGGATAAAAATCCAATAATCACTGCAACTAAGGTGATCGGTATTCCTGCGTTAGATTGTTTAGTTTTTAATATCATTTCTACTGGAGCTCCTGCAATAAAAGGGTCCATTTTCCAATAAACTGTTTTATTTTTTATGCTGTCAGCGTTTGTTTCAACAATTTTACCAGGTAGTTTGAGGCTGAAGAGTAAATGGTCTGTAAACAAGCTCATATAAAGCTCTACTTTTTCCTCTAATGATTCTTGTACTTTTTTCTCCATTTCCTTAGAAATGTTAATGTCTGAATATCTTTGTATACTTGTGATAAGACGCTCAGCATCCGAGAAATCAATATCCTGTCTATTACTATTAATTTCCGGTAACATAAATGGATTTATATCCTCTTTGGGAGTTGAAAAGGTGTTTTCTGAGATTTTATCATACATGAATTTTTTCCATGCATTTAGATTGTAAGCTGAATCGCTCTCAATATTTATAATTGTAATAATTTCATCTACAATGGCATAGGCTACCCATGCGTAATATTTTCGTTGAACACTATCATTTTCTTTCGTTTTGCCACTTCGTATTTTTTTGATCTCTTTTTTTGTAAAGTATTCTTTATAAGGTTTCCCTCTGAAAATTCTTTGGTAGCTTTCTTTGTATGTGTTTTCAGTGGAGAACCATTTGAAGGTTCTTTTAATTTCAATTTTAGGATTAAGGGGCTTTAATCTATAATTCTCTTTGGTGAAGTCCTGCTGAAGTTTTTTAATGTTTTTGTATGTATTTGTAAACTTAGTTGTAGCCTCTTTATTGATGGTGTCTGCTGTGAAACTTATTTCCCATAGTGTATCAATTGGAAAATAACTATTATCAATATTACGCTGTATTTCGTCTGCTATTTTATCTTCGGTTATATCTGCGTATTTATCTTTCTTAAATTGGATATCTTTTGTAATGATATAAGTCCTTGTTATTGAACCATCATTATTTACAATAGTTTTAATTTGAATATCCCTACAGCCGCTTAAAAGTATAATAACCAGTGTGAAAATTGCAATATATAATGGACGCATATAAATTTCTTTTTTGTGGCAATTTACAAAAAAAAGAGAATTTGTGATTTTATGTGTCAATATAATCATAAAAAAGGCCATACTTTTATGTACAGCCTTTCAATTAGTCAAATACTACTATTAGTTTAGTATCATAGCTTCCATATCTTCTTCAACGGTTGAAATGCCTCCAATTCCAAAGTTCTCAACCAAAACATTCGCAACATTTGGTGATAGGAACGCCGGCAATGTTGGCCCTAAATGAATATTTTTCACACCAAGACTAAGCAATGCAAGCAGCACAATTACCGCTTTTTGTTCGTACCATGCAATGTTGTAAACAATTGGTAATTCGTTTACATCTTCCAATCCAAATACTTCTTTTAGTTTTAGAGCGATGATGGCCAATGAGTATGAGTCGTTACATTGTCCTGCATCCAATAAACGCGGTATTCCGCCAATATCGCCTAATTCCAGTTTGTTGTAACGGTATTTGGCGCAACCTGCTGTAAGTATTACATTGTCTTCTGGTAACTGATCCGCAAAGTCGGTATAGTAATCGCGAGACTTCATACGTCCATCGCAACCTGCCATAACTACAAATTTCTTGATGGCTCCTGATTTTACTGCGTCAACTACTTTGTCTGCTAATTGCATAACCTGGTGGTGTGCAAATCCGCCTACGATTTCACCTTTTTCAATTTCAATAGGTGATTCACATTTTTTAGCGTGCTCAATAATAGCTGAGAAATCTTTTTCACCTTCTTCTCCAATGTGTTTTACGCCATCAAATCCAGCTGCCCCGGTTGTATATACACGGTCTTTGTAGCTGTCTTTAGGAGGAGTAATACAGTTGGTAGTCATTAAGATTGGTCCGTTAAAGCTTTCGAACTCTTTATCTTGTTTCCACCATGCATTTCCGTAGTTTCCTACAAAGTGATCATATTTTTTAAATGCAGGGTAGTAGTTGGCTGGTAACATTTCACTGTGTGTATAGACATCAACTCCTGTTCCCTCTGTTTGTTTCAGCAGTAGTTCCATGTCTTTTAAATCGTGACCGCTAATCAAAATTCCGGGGTTGTTGCGCACGCCTATGTTTACTTTTGTGATTTCTGGGTTACCATAGGCCGAAGTATTGGCTTTGTCAAGCATGGCCATTGTATTTACTCCAAATGACCCGGTTTCGAGTACCAGTGCTGTAAGTTCATCTGCCGATAAATCTTTGGTTGTGGCTGCCAACGCCTTATGTATGAATGTGTTTATATCGGCATCTTTGTGATTTAATACCCATGCGTGTTGTGCGTAAGCTGCCAAACCTTTTAGCCCATAAATTACTAACTCACGTAATGATCTTATATCCTCATTTTCAGTACTTAAAACTCCAACAAGAGTGGCTTTGGTAATAAATTCTTTTTCGTCATTAGGCTCCCAGATTGCACAATCGTGTAGGTTTGCTGGTGATACGCCATGCTCTTCTGCCAGTTTTTTTGCCATTTCGCGTTTTTCAGCAGCTTCTTTAATCAATCTTTTAAAGATGGCTCTGTCAAAGTTGGCGTTGGTAATAGTGGTAAACAATCCATGAATTACAAAATAATCCAGTTTTTCTCTACCATTAGCATTGGCCGGAACGTTTTCCATATATGTTGATACGCCTTTGAGCATGTACATCAATAAATCTTGTAGTTTGGCAATTTCCGGATCTTTCCCACATACGCCTCTTACTGTACATCCTGTGCCTTTAGCGGCTTCCTGACATTGAAAACAAAACATATTTTCCATAATTGTTTTTTTTAGTGGTTCTATTATTATGATTAACTTTTATTAAACAGAATTTGGTTTATGGTTTTATTTTAAAAAAAATCAATTTCCAAATCCCAAAATTCCAAATTCCAATGATCAAATCCCGAATCCTAATTACCATGTCCTAAAATTTCCAAATTCCCAACTATAATAATTTATGTGGGTAGAGGTTTTATCTATGTTTATTATTGATCTATTCATTTTTGGTATTTGTAATTTGTATTCTGTGATTTGTACTTTGTGATTTGTATTCTGTAATTTGTTTATTGGAATTTATTAATTTGATTTTAGCTTATCTGTTGATTTACCGGAGGTGCCCATTCTTCTGAAATTACCTCTCCCTGAATACTTACCACCATGATTTTAACCGGAACATATCTTTTTGAGAGCCTAAGTGCAGTTTGCACTAGTTGTACTAAGCCTCCACAACATGGTACTTCCATCTTCAATACAGTAATTGTATTTACTTTAGCAATGTCAATCATAGCTTGCAGTTTTTCAACATATATTTCCTTGCCGGAATCTAGTTTAGGACACGCTATCGCTAGGGATTTTCCTTCTAAAAAACTATGGAAATTACCCATGCTATATGCTGTGCAGTCTGCAGCTAAAAGAAGGTCAGAGTTTTGTATGTATTCCGCATTGGGGTTCAGTAAATGCATTTGTACAGGCCATTGCTGCAAAGCACTTTGCCCACTGGTATTTGTAATTTGTGATTTTTGATTTGGAGTTTGATTATTGTCATTTGCTGCCATTTGCATTTTTGGTTTGAAACTCCTGGCCTGTGATCCCGGGCAACCACCCTGATGTGCAACTTTCATTTGTGTTGCATTTATTTTAAGCTCAGGCTCCTGCCCATAGTTGTGTACCTCTTTTATTAATGCATCCACATCAAAGTTTACTTTGTCTCTGTTTTCTCGCAGCCATTTTACACCCTGTTTCATGAACCCGAACTCTTTGTGTTCCTTCATGTGAATGAGGTGTGCTTTAATTGTATTGCGGCCTTTAGGTTCCATCTCTTCTATAACTAGAATTTCATTATATGGCTCTGCCT
>PKTE01000207.1 GCA_002869335.1 Salinivirgaceae bacterium
ATTATCAGTGAAGGAAACTGAATTGCCTTTCGTAACAGCAGAAGAGTTGACCAGGTTTAATGTTGAGAAAAATCGCGAAATATGGCAACTTGCATTAAGATACGAAAGTATGAGGGGTAATATCTCCGAAGAGCAGGTGTTTAAAATGATGGAGGATATTGTTGATGTGCTTTTAGTATCATTAGAACAGGGTAAAAAAGGAACAAAATATAAAGATCGCATATTACACGATCAATCTGTGAATTATAAGAAATTGCATAATCAAGGCGACTTGATTGGTGGTGGATTACATAATCAGATTACACATTATGTTTCTGTTTTTATGGAGGTAAAAAGCTCCATGGGAGTTATTGTGGCTGCACCTACTGCAGGTTCTTGTGCTTTATTGCCCGGAGCTGTTTTTGCTACTTCACACTTTCTCAATTTACCAAAGGCTGAAATGGTTAAGGCTATGCTTACTGCGGGGCTAATAGGTGTTTTTGTGGCCGAGAAATCTACTTTTTCAGCGGAAGTAGCCGGGTGTATGGCCGAGTGTGGAGTTGGTAGTGGAATGGCTGCAGCAGCGCTATGTCAACTAGGAGGTGGAAATGTTCAGCAATGTTTGGGAGCAGCTTCTTTTGCTTTACAAAATACCATGGGCATGGTCTGTGATCCAATAGCCAATAGAGTAGAAGCGCCCTGCCTGGGCAAAAATATAATGGCCGCTCATAATGCACTTGCTTGCGCAAATATGGCATTGGCTTCTTATGATCATCTTATTCCACTTGATGAGGTAATTGCAGCTTTTGATAAGGTTGGAAGAAGCTTGCCACGTGAAGTTCGGTGCACTGCATTGGGAGGGTTATCTGTTACACCTACAGCTATAAAGATTGATAAAATAATTAATTAATTTTCTTACAAAAATATGTTAATAATTAATCAGGAAGAGATAAGAAGAGAGATTGCATTGCCTCGATTTGTTGAAGCGGTTGAAGAAGCTATGTTGATACACGAATCAGGTAAGTTTCATATGCCTTTACGGACGAATATGGAATTTGATAACAAGTCGCTTTTACTTATGCCTAGCGCTACAGAAGAGTTTTTTGGAACGAAGTTGGTATCACTCTTTCCGGATAATCCTCATATAAATCATCCAGTACTATATGGACTTGTGATATTAAACGATGGTAAAACAGGTGAACCTTTAGCCATTATGAATGGAGCTTTAATTACAGGATTACGAACGGCAGCGGTTGGGTCACTAAGTATAAAATATATGACAAGTGAAAACGTCTCAAAGCTGGGTATGGTTGGAGCTGGAGTGCAGGGATATTACCAAACGTTGATGGCATGCTCGGTTCGGAATTTTACTGATGTATATCTTACAGATAATGATTCACAAAGGCTGAACTCTTTGCAACAAAAACTTCAAAAAGATTTGCCTAATACGATCATACATAAGTTGGGTTCTCCTGATGAAGTGTTGCATAATGCTGAAGTGATCATAACCGCTACAAATACTAAAACTCCTCTTTTTTCCAATAAAGCAGCACCTTTTATGGGTAAGCACTTTGTAGCTATTGGCTCTTATAAGCCTGAGATGCATGAATATCCCCGGGCAATTTTCCAAATGTTAGATAATGTATTTATAGATACCGAGCACGCTCTTCATGAAACCGGAGATTTGATTACACCTCTTGACGAAGGTTGGATTTCTAAAAGTCAGATACATTCTTTGGTAAAAATTATAAACAGCGAAATTAATTTGTGTCAAAATAATAATCCTACATTATTTAAATCTGTAGGAATGGCTCTTTTTGATGTTGTAACAGCAAACATGATTTACCAAAGAGCATTAAATCAAGGTTTTGGTGTGGAAATTGAACTTTAGACAGATTCTTAAAACTTATTAGTAAACAATTAAATTTCAGAAAAATATAACTAAGGATATCGCCAATAAGGTTTCTTTTTTTTGTACGAATTTTGTATATTTATCGTTCTCTAAAATTCAATCTTAAAAAGTAAGAGATATGCAAAAAACGATCACATTTAACGAACTCAGGCGAGTTAAAGATGCATTGCCTGATGGAACAATGTCAGTAATTGCTGAGAAGTTGGATATTAAACCGGACACCGTAAGAAATTATTTTGGTGGAACCAAATGGGAAGAGGGTGAATCTGTGGGAATGCATATGGGTCCTGGTCCTGATGGAGGAGTCGTTGTACTTGATGATACTACTATTCTAGATTTAGCTTACGAAATAATCGAAGAGTCTAAGTCTTAAATTTGTACTATCTGATGAAAAAACAAATAAAGGCAGGAGAAATCCTGCCTTTGTTTTTAATTTACAATAATTATTAAGCTTGCTTAGAAAACAAAATACCATTAATGCATAAACAGCAAATTCAGGCATCATTATATCAATACACATTAATAATCATCATTTTAGTAGCGTTAGCTTATAGAAGTGGCAGAGAATTCTTGTTTCAAAAAAATGAAGCAGATATCACGTTGTCTTTAGCCGACTTAAGGGAAATTTATCCTGCTACGACAAATTATGAGCTTAATCGATATGGTGCATATGATGTATATGATAATAAAAACAAAAAAACTGGTTCGGCACTGCTTTCATCTAATTATTCCCGGCAATTTGGTTATGCTGGAAGGGTGCCTTTACTAATAGGAATTAATGATAGTTTAATTATTGATAGAATTGTTTTGCTAAAGAATAATGAGACTTTTGAGTATATACGGGCTGTTTATGAAGATAAGTTTTTAGGTAATTGGCAAAATATTAGTCTGGAAGATGCAATGCAGCTTAAGGTTGATGTTGTTTCAGGTGCCACTCATACAAGTAAGGCTGTTATCGCGGGAGTCAGACATACTGCTTCATCTGTTTTGAAATCAGATGCTTCTGTGATTACAGATACTAATTTTTGGGCAATAATTAAGGATATACTATTTCTATGCTTAATGCTGTTCTCCTTAGTAATGGTTTTTAAAAAAGGCACCGCAAAGTATCGTACCATTTATATGGTTTTGGTGTTGGTTATTATGGGACTTATTCTCAATAATGCTATCTCTGCTCAGTTGCTCTACGGTTGGTTAAAAGATGGTTTTGCATGGCGGGCTAATTGGCAAACTATTGCAATATTTATTTTGGCCTTGATTGTTTCATTTGTGGGCAAAAGGAAATTTTACTGTAATTACTTATGTCCAATGGGTGCTTTACAAGAGTTGACTAATCGTTTTAGTCCATTCAAAAAAAGAAGGCTTCCTGTTACGCTTAAAGGACTTTCCATAAGAGAGGTATATTTGACGTTTATTGCAGGTGCTTTGCTATTGGGGTTTTCTCCTGAATTGTCTTATGCCGAGCCTTTTATGTTTTTCTCGTTTCGTGTAGTAGGCATTGGATTAATTATTTTTGGTTTAATCGTATTGCTTTCATCACTGTTTTTCACAAAGCCCTGGTGCTCAGTATGCCCCACAGGGTGTTTGTTAGATACTATATCGTATCAAAAAGCTAAAAAAACTAAATCCTAATAATATAGAATCATGGATAAATCGAAGTTTTTAAATATAATTTTGGCTATCGCTGTATTGGTTTTGGTGATTCAGTTGATGCAAAAGGAAGATGAATCTCTTAAACAAAATAAATCCAATGCTTCAATAATGGTAGATTCTTTGACGAGGACACCTGATTCTTTAGTGGTTCCATTTAAAAAGAAATCTATAGGAGTTAGAAGTGCTATATATCCTAAGCCAGCAATGGTAATAGGTTCCTATAATGAGGCGGGAAAGCCCAATATTATGACTGCAGCATGGATTGGTGTTTGCAATTCAGATCCGTTAAGTATAGCCGTTTCCATGCGTCCGGCAACCTATTCTTATGGCAATGTAACCCATTCAAAAGCATTTACGGTCAACATTCCTTCTTCTGAATTGATTAAGTACGTGGATTATGCAGGTCGATTGTCGGGAAAAGATGTGAATAAATTTAAAGAAACCGGACTTACACCCATTAAAAGTAATCTTGTTAATGCCCCATATATAAAAGAATTCCCCATCGTAATTGAATGTGAACTAACAGAATATTATGACCTTGGCTCGCATAGACAGTTTATAGGCAAAGTGATAGATGTAAAAGTCGATGAGGCAATTTTAAAACCTGATGATCGCATTGATGTGAACTTGCTTAAACCAGTAGTATATGGTGGAGGAAATTATTATGAAACTGGAAGATTTTTGGCCAAAGTCGGAGAGTCGATAGATGAAATAGATGGTCAACCGTTTGTTCCTGATTATAGCAAGATATATGCTAATGATGCATTGCGTGTAATACACAATAGAAAAAGTGTACGCCATTTTACTGAACAGCTTGTTTCAAAAGAGCAGATAGAGACTTTGCTAAAAGCTGGCATGGCTGCACCCACAGCAGCTAACAGGCAGCCATGGGTTTTTTATGTGGTAACACAGCGTACAGTGCTGGATTCCCTGGGTGAGCAGTTACCCTATGCGAAAATGCTTTTTCAGGCACAAACAGCTATTGTGGTATGTGGCGACATGGATAAGGCGGGTAATTTGGCAGACAAAGGCTATTGGGTGCAAGACTGCGCGGCAGCTTCAGAGAATATATTGCTAGCGGCAGAAAGCATGGGGTTGGGAGCTGTCTGGACGGCTTCATATCCTTATGATGATAGGACAAAAGCAGTTACCCAAATACTTAATTTACCCAAGAACCATGTGCCGCTAAATGTTATTCCGGTTGGTTATCCAACTGGCGAAGATTTGCCTAAAAACAAATGGAAGCCCGAGAATATTTTTTGGAGATAATGAGGACTCTTTTATAGTTGAGAAATAAAGAACTATAAACTATTACGCTACCTTTGTGACATAATTAAACTTTTGGATTTAAGTTAGCTATAGATTAATGCTTCTCTGTCAAAGCTTTTCCAAATAGATAAAAATACAATATCATGCGATTTGATGATTTAAATATTATAAAGCCAATTTTAAAGGCACTAAATGAAGAAGAATATGCTGTGCCCACATCCATACAGGAAAAGGCTATACCATTAATAATTGACAGAAAAGATGTATTGGGTAGTGCACAAACAGGAACTGGCAAAACAGCTGCCTTTGCTATACCCATTCTTCAACATTTGTACAATGACCGCCAAGACAATCACAGGCGCGGAAAGATAAAGGCTTTGGTTATAACTCCAACCCGTGAATTGGCCATCCAAATTGGAGAGAGTTTCTCTACCTATGGTAAACATACTGGAATAAAAAATACGGTAGTTTTTGGTGGTGTAAACCAGGGGCCCCAAACTCAGGCAATTAAACGCGGAGTTGATATTTTAGTTGCTACTCCTGGTCGATTGTTAGATCTTATGAATCAGGGTTTTATTCGATTGAGAGATGTGGAGTATTTTGTGCTAGATGAAGCTGATCGAATGCTAGATATGGGCTTTATCAATGATATTAAAAAGATCATTGAGAAATTGCCAGCAAAAAGACAGTCCTTATTCTTTTCGGCCACCATGCCTAATAATATTGTAGCGTTATCGAAAAAGATACTAAAGAATCCGGTCAAAGTTGAAATTAATGCGGTTTCATCAGCAGCCGATACGCTTAAGCAATATCTCTATTATACCAATAAACAGGATAAGAAAAGTCTCTTATTACATATTCTTAAAGATCGAAAAATAGATCAGGTATTGCTTTTTTCTCGTACAAAACATGGAGCTGATAAATTAGCAAAGCATTTGGCTGCGAAAAAAATACTCAGTGCAGCAATACATGGCGATAAAGCACAAAATCAGAGACAAAAGGCACTCAACAAATTCAAAGACGGAGAATTAAGGGTTCTGGTTGCAACTGATATAGCTGCAAGGGGTATAGATATAGACAAGCTAAAATATGTGATTAATTATGATATTCCCAATTTACCAGAAACCTATGTGCATAGAATTGGGCGAGCCGGAAGAGCTGGAGATGAAGGGATTTCCATTTCTATTTGCGAACCAGAAGAGAATGTGTATGTGAAGGATATTGAGAAATTGATAAATAAGCGCATTGAAGTTATCACAGATAATCCTTTTCCGCAAACAGACAGGCCAATGAATAACGCAGAGAAAAAAGAGGCTGCTAAAGAGAAACTAGCTCGGAAACAGGAATATTTTGCAAATAAGAATAAGAAAAAAGATAAGCAGATAAAACCCAAAAGGAAGTATTAATGAAATCATATTATTCTAGGATAATGCTGAAAATAACTCCTTTATGAACCCCTGATTTTAGCATAATATCTCCACCCATTGACAATAAAATCTGTTTGCTAAGGCTTAACCCAATACCTGATCCATCTTCTTTTGTAGTAAAAAAAGGAACGAAGATTTCTTCAGCAATTTCAGGGGGTATCTTAGGACCGTTATTTTTAATGTCAATTTTTACGGAATCGCCCAATTCTTCTAATCTAATCTCAATCTTTGGATTTTTAGTTTCACCTTGTATTAAGGCTTCAGAAGCATTTTTAATCACATTTGTTATTACCTGGGAGAGTAGTTTTGAATCTGTGTCTATATAAATATTCTCTGGAATATTTTTTATAATTTGAATTGAATCAAATCCTGAGTTTGACATTAATGCAATAAGATTATTTTCGATTAATTCAGAGATGTTTTCCTTTTTGAGTTTGGGTTCCGGTAGTTTTGTGAATTTTCTGTAATGATTGATAAAGTTCATTAATCCGCTACTTCGATCTTCAATAATATCTAATCCTTTGACAGTATTTTCAATTGTTTTTTGATCGATATTGCCGAATTTACCGGTTTCGTCTTTCACAAAGTAACCAGAAATAACCTGCGATAGGGTAGTGATTGGAGTGATGTTGTTCATTATCTCATGCGATAAGGTTCTTACGAGTTTTACCCACGCATCTACCTCTCTATTGTCCAGTTCTTTGGTGATATCGCTTACTGCAACAAGCGTCGTTTTTTCATTTGTAATAATATGTTTCGATAGCTTAAACAATAGTTTTTGGCCATATTTATTTTCAAAAATCGCTGAGGTTTTGAGTAATTTATGATCTTCTTGCATTAAAAATTTAGGCAGCGACTTGTCTATTTTAGCTAATGCATTTATGCTTTGATATTCCTGTATCTCAATTAGTTTTGTCGCTGAAGGATTGATGTGTATTACTCTTCCACTTTCATTGATAGAGAATAGTCCGGTGGCTGATTGATTGATAATTGTGTTGTAATATTGTTCCTGTGAGGAGACCTTCACTTTTATTTGCTTAAATCGTTCGTTCAAATTATGGATTCGTTGTAAAACACTATCAATAGCGGCATTTCCAGTTTTTGATGGTATTTTTAAACTTGTGTCTTCGTTTTCGATACCCAATAAGAAAAACGAAATCCATCTATTTATTTTATTGAAGTATTGAATTAGATTTAGCACTTCAAATAGCATAAGTATAAATGCTGCTATTGTTAAAATATACGAATGATTTTCAAAAAATGAGTACGTTCCAATCATGCTGAAAAGTATGATTATCAGTAATCTAATTGTTAATCCTATGTAGAAATATTTGTAGTTCATCCGGTTATAATTTTGATTTTATTGGTCGGATGTAGCTCGCCATGATATTGCAATTGCCCACCAAATAGTATCTTAGCCCTATTAAAATCATGTGGGAGTGTGTTCCGCAATTCGGCGGATTATGGCTCGGTTCATCCGGTTATAAATCGTATTTTTTCAATTTATTATAGAGCGTTTGCCGCGTGATACCCAGTTTTTTTGAAACACTGCTCATATTTCCTTTTTCAGTTTCAATACAATTGATAATCATCTCTTTCTCCATCTCTTCAATGGTTAAATCACCAATTCTGTTATTTGGGATTGCCGTATTCTGATTAAGGGAGAAACATTCTTCGTTTAAATTGGAATTATCTGATAAAATTACAGCCTTTTCTACACTGTGTTGTAATTCACGTACATTTCCAGGCCAATTATGTTTTAGTAGTTTGCTTTTGGCTTTGTCGGTAATTTTTAGTCCCTTTTTATCATATTTTTTTGCGTATTTATCTAAAAAGAATTCGGCAAGCAATAGTACATCGTTTTCCCGCTCTCGTAGCGGAGGTAGCTCAATGCTTATGGTGTTAATTCTATATAGCAGATCTTCCCGAAAGGTTCCTTCAGCTATCATGGCATCAATATCTTTGTTTGTGGCTGATATCAGTCTGATATTGATAGGGATAGGGTGGTTATCTCCTAGTTTCGTGATGGTGCGATTTTGTAATACAGACAGCATTTTTGCTTGCAAAGGCAGCGATAGATTTCCTATTTCATCCAGGAAAATAGTACCATTATTGGCGGTTTCAAACTTTCCAATGCGTTCCTCTTTTGCATCAGTATAAGCACCTTTTTTATGACCAAATAATTCACTCTCGAACAATGTTTCGCTCACGGCTCCCATATCTACCGTGAGTAAAATCTCATTTTGCCTTTTGGAATATTTGTGAATCTCCCTCGCGATTAATTCTTTACCGGTTCCGTTTTCTCCGGTAATGAGAATATTGGCATCAGTGACCGCTACTTTTTTGACTATTTCCATAATGTCGAGTATAGCTTTACTCTTGCCAATTAATCTGTAATTGTTGGGGTTTATCTCTTGTTTTAAATTCTGGCTTACCTTTTTAAGTGCGCTGTTTTCCACTTTGCTTTTTCGCAATTTGATGGCTGAGTGGAGTGTAGAAAGTAGTTTTTGATTGTCCCAAGGTTTTAATATGAAATTAAAAGCACCTTCTTTTACTGCTTTTACAGCCAATTCAACATCGCCAAAAGCCGTAATCATAATAACTACGATAGATGGATCGAATTTTAGGATCTCATTTAGCCAAAAAATGCCTTCGTTGCCATTGTTAATGCCCGATTTGAAGTTCATATCCAAAAGTACTACATCAACTTTGTTTTCTTCGATGGTGGAAATTAACGTTTTAGGACTGTTTAACGTTAGTATTTCATCAAACTCTGTTTGCAAAAGCATTTCCAGGGCCGTTAATACACTTTTTTTGTCGTCGACAATTAAAATTTTATTATTCATATGCGTAGACTAAGTGAATAAATATGCTTTGATGAGGATGCTAAGCAAATGTATTAAAATGTAAACAGTTCACACACAGGGTGTAAAATATTTTTACACTTATTTGCAGTTGTACAATTATTCATGCGTCGTAATGTGCTTTAATATAGTCAATTATGTGTTTTGGTATATGGGTTGGACGAACTTTTCAAAATAATAAGCCATATGAAAAATATATTAATTTTCACCATACTCTTACTTAGCCAAATTATCTTTGCGCAAGATAAAAGTGTGCTTTTAGGTGCTAAAGGTGCTTACCTTGGTGAAATTCCACCTGAAGGTATTCCTGTGGTATTTGCACCCGGAGTAATATCGAATGATACAACTGTAGAACACGGCTTTCCTACATTTTCACCTGATGGAAAAGCAGTATTTTGGCAATCTAATTATCGTAAAAGCGGAGAAGAAACTATAATTAGCTGTATGACCATGCGATGCGTTGGCAACAAATGGACAGCTCCTGAGGTTTCGCCATTCGGTGACGGGCCCGTTTTTTCCCCGGATGGGAATCGGCTATATTTTAACAGTAAAGAGAAAAATGGAACCATTTGCTACATTGAAAATCGCGGTGAGCATTGGAGTAAGCCAATTAAACTGGGCTTTATTAAACGTTTCCCGGAGTTGAAGCATGCGTATAATATATCATTTACAAAAGAAGGGACCCTCTACTTCTTGGGTTATGCAAAAGGTCTTGAAACCCTGAACAATTTTGCCATTTATCGTTCAGAGCTTGTTGATGGTATATACGCAAGGCCAGAACTCCTACCAGCAAGTATAAATATGGAAGGAGGAACGCTTAACTGGACACCATTTATTTCACCAGATGAAAGCTACTTGCTTTTTTCATCCAGCAGAGATACCGGTGAAATGGATTATGGCGATTTATACATAAGCTTCCGTAATGCAGATGGAAGTTGGAATACGCCGCAAAACCTGGGCGAAAAGATAAATTCCAATAGACAAGAGCGCTTCCCTTCAGTTTCTCCTGACGGCAAGTATCTTTTCTTTACTCGGTGGGTTGCCAGGGGAAATGAAGATGTATTTTGGGTAAAAATGGATTTTTTAGAAGCGCTCAAAAAGAAATCGTTCAGGCAAACGGATTGATAATGTAGAGATCAGTTAAAATATGAATGGTAAATTTTATATATAACTTTTTTCTTGAAAAAAAAGTTATCAAAAATTCAAGATCAAATTACGGTTATTCGCCTTTCGGCTCATGAGGGCTTCGCCGTTCTTCCCGCTCTGTTCAATAAACTAATTGACATATAAAAGCTGGACAAGCCTCTTTTATGTCATTTATGTTTATTGAACATTCACTCTAACACTGGCCCGCCAACGGCTTTAGCCCTCACTAGTTTACGAGTAATTTGATCGGGCGAACCCGCTTACGGAGCTGCTATTAATGATCTTATGCGGTTGTTTTTAGTCGGCCTGAGTGTTTTAAGCGGGCACCTTCTTCTTGAAGATTTCGGCCGTAGGCAAATTAAAAAATGTTTGAGATAATGCGTAATAAAAATAATTGATAAGTGAACATAACTAGCATTATCGAGTTTTTTTAATTTAGAAATCGAATGAAAAGAAGGTCGCTTAAAATACTAAGCCTAGACTTTTTTGTTTCGTTTTTGGGTCAACCGAATCACCGTAAGGTGTGAGCTCACGACCGAATGAAGTAATGCCAAAAATGAAGAGCCAAGCCGGCTAGAGGCGAAGGTCCAGGTTTATTACTAATTTAATGTACTCTTTGGACATGAACTTCCACGCTTGCCTGAGAGAAAATACAGGGCCACTTAAAATATGAAATCTTTATTTTTTGCGAAAAGTGATTATTCAATGTATGATAATTATACAAACAGGTGTAAATTTTTTATACAATAAAAAGCATTAATAAGAAGTGTGGTTCTCGCTAGCTACTGATTTTGAGGTTTTTGTGAATGGTGGCATTGTGGTTGGTATTAATGATAAAACACGTAAATTACACTATCATAATAAATCTATACGTGGCAAATACAATTAAAAGGATATCGAATGAAATCATCAATCAACTTAAAAATAGCTTTAAAAAGCATACAAAATAGCAAAGTGCAATCATCGGTAAGCATATTGGGCCTTGGAATTGGCCTGGGAGCTGTTATTCTGATATTGATGCTATACATGCATGAGAATTCATTTGACAGGTATATTCCTGAAAAGGATCGGGTATTCAGGGTGCTGCATGGCACAGATGGTTACACTCCATTTCCATTGGGAGCGTCTATTCAAGATGATATTCCTTCCGTAGATAACTTTTTTCGATATCATCAAGGGCGTGAATTTGAAATCAGGCAAAATGGAAAAGACATCATAAAAGAATATCGATTTGCCTGTGCTGATGCATTTATATTTGATTGCCTGGGAATAGACTTCATCATTGGGAAAAGTGCAGAATCTGCCAACGAAGTGGCTATTTCAGAAGAGATGGCCCAAAAATATTTTTCCGATGGGGATGCTATCAATAAAACATTGGAGACCCGGTTGAATAATGAATTTATTAAACTGACTGTTTGTGGCGTTTTTAAGAATCTGCCATCGAATTCATCATTAGCACCAAATTTCATTGCTCATACGGACCTTATTGCTGAGTTTTTAGGGGTGCGTAAAAAGCAGTTGGGCACGTATGGCGAAGAAAATTATGCGTATAAAACCGACTGGGAAAGAGATGTTTGTATTACTTATCTTAAGTTAAATAAAAATGCGAACCCGGAAGATGTAACAGAGCAGCTTCAGCAATATAATAATCAGTTTAAAGAAGAACGAAAAAAGGAGAACCCGTTCCGATTGCAAGCAGCTACAGACGTTTATTTGCATTCCGCCGACATAACAGATATTTATTCAAGGCGGGGAAATGCCAACGAGTTAAAATATTATTTGGCGATTGCTTTTTTCATTTTAATCATTGCTGTTTTCAACTACATTTTTCTTACCAAAGCAAAAATGAACAGACGCCTGAAAGAATTTGGCATTAAAAGAGCAATGGGGGCAAGCACGTCAGCTATTCGAAAGCAAATGCTTTTTGAGGCAAATATTATTTCATTGTTCAGTTTGCTTCCTGCAATAGTGGTTGTCTTAATCGGAATGCCTTTTATAAATGATACTTTAGGCCGACATCTCGACAGTCAAATTCTATCCGTTTGGTATGCAATACCTGTGTTGGCTATAGTACCTTTGCTAACCGGAACATTATCAGGATTTATTGTAGCACTCAGAATATCCGGTATTTCACCGGTTTTGCTCCTCAATAGAAGAAGCTCAATCCTACCTAAGAAAACCCAATGGAGCAATTCATTTCTAATTTTACATTTTGCTGTGTTTATACTACTCATGATTGGAGTTATTGTGTTGGAAAAGCAGATAGATTACGCATTATACAACTCTGCCGCTATCGATACGGAAAATGTAATAATTTGTGAATTAAAT
>PKTE01000199.1 GCA_002869335.1 Salinivirgaceae bacterium
TAGGTGACAAAGAAAGTGCGATTGCGGCGTATAAAAAATCGTTAGAATTAAACCCAAAAAATAAAAATGCTGAAAAAATGCTGTTAGAAATTGACTTGCAACCTAATTAGTGTCCGTCTATAAAGTAGGGGTGTCTATTGAATAAACTAAAATTATTAACCCATGAACCGAATTATTCTTTTTCTAATTTGCAGTGTAATCATTGTATCATCACAGGCACAAACTATTGTTTGGAAGGAAATAGCCCCGTTACCTGAAGGGTACAATGGCGGGGAGGCTGTTACCCTGAACAACGAAATTTATTTTGTAGCAGGACGAACTCAAAAAGCAATGAGCGCAGCTTTTTACAAATTCAGTCCTAAAACTAATAAGTGGACAAGATTGGCTGACATTCCAAAACCTGCCACGAATTTTGCAATGGCAGTTGTTAACGGAAAAATATATGCCATTGGCGGAGACCAGTTTCAAGATGCCAATCGGGAATACGATCCAGAAACGAATAGCTGGAAATTATTAACACCAATGCCGACAGCTCGTCAACATATCAATTGTGGCGTGCATGGAAATGAAATTTTTATTGCTGGTGGATTAACATCGTGGAAAAATATTACACAAAAGCACGAAGTTTATAATGTGCTAACTGATTCATGGTCGGAAAAAGCAGCCATTCCTTCACTGCGTAATAATGCAACAGTAGTAAGTTTAAACTCGCTCATGTATGTGTTGGGTGGCGCCGGAACCAAAGATAATATCTGGGGCGATGTGTTGACTGTGGAAACATATAATTTCAAATCAGATACATGGGTGCAGAAAAATGATTTGCCACAATTGCTTTTTGGTCCGGGAGTTACGGTAGTAAATAACGAAATTATTGTGTTAGGCGGACAAACCCGCGAAGGTACAGTAGAGGATGCTACTACAAAGGTTTTCATATACAAAGCAAAAACGGATCAATGGTTTGAATCAACACCGTTACCCATTAAAAATGTGTTTTTCGGTTGTACTTCAATTGACAATAAGATTTATGTTATTGGAGGAACCGTAGGTGGTAATCCTAATTGGGAAAACTACTCAGCCGTGTATGAAGGAACAATTGTAGAGGCCTCTGATAAACAGATCTTTAATCATTCCCAAATCATTACGCCTGGTAGAATTTGGGATGTTGCTTTCGAAGATATAAATAAGGATAATTACTCTGATTTGGTAGTAGCAAATTGGTTTAGTCCACCTACAATATATTACAATAGTAATATCGGTGATTTTAATAGTTTTAAACCATTACCATGTTATGAAGCAAAGGATAGTTCGAATAGAGTGCATGGCATTGGGATAGCTGATTTTAACGGAGATAAGAGTCCCGACATTTTAGCTGTCTTTAATGGTTTAAACAATCTCGTTTACTTTAGTGAAAACAATGAGTTTGTATTGAAAGATACACTGAATACGAATAATTCCGATGGACTCAATATTTCATTAGGCGATATTGACAATGATGATGATATTGATGCAGTTGTTACTAATTATAAACAGCTTGCTATGCTGTGGTTAAATAATGGAAATGGCAGGTTTGCAAGAAGCGAATTCGACTTTGGATTGTCGAAAATTATTAACTCCACAGCTTTAGGTGATATGAACGATGATGGCAATTTGGATATTATATGCAGTTTATATCAAAGTGTGGTTGTTTGGTTTAATAAAGGCAATGGTGTTTTTGAGAAAATGGTTCTACCCAAAATTTATGATAAAGGTTATGGAACGGTCAAATTAGCCGACCTTGATAATGACCATGATTTGGATATTATTTTCTCAAACAATAGTTCAGGGACTTCAATCTGGACAAATAATGGTAAAGGTGAATTTTCTGTTGCCGAGTTAAAGCTGTCAAATTGCATCCATTTGGCAATAGGCGATCTTGACTTAAATGGATTCACTGATATTGTTTGTGGTAAAACTGTTTGGCTAAATAATGGAAATCAGGAATTTGTTCAACATGAAACATTTGACATTGAAGAACGCATTTTTGGTTTATGGTTAAATGATATTGACAATGATGGAGATCTTGACCTTTTCTATTCTTCAAGTAATCCGGAGAA
>PKTE01000160.1 GCA_002869335.1 Salinivirgaceae bacterium
CATATTCTTATGGGAATGCTAATATCACAATTTATGTAAGTACAGATGACTTTTCAACTGAAAATGCAATATACAATTGGGCAGGAGGAGTAAATGAACTCAATGGCACCGATAATCCTGTCGTTTCCAGCTTTGACATTTCAGAATATGCAGCTGGAGAAAACAATTTGAAGATTAAATTTAAATGGCTAGGTGAATATGATTATTGGTGGTTAATTGATGATGTACAAGTAATTGGAGAAAACCTCATTTGGAAAGAGGATTTTACTTATGCTGACAATACAAATACTGGAACAGGTACGCCGGGAATTACCACATGGACTGCAGATGGAGGAGCAACAGGTGTTACAGTAATTAACAATCAGCTTAGGGGTATGAATACCCGGAATCCAAATCCAGACCAAACAACCTGGACAATAGATTCTGATGATTTGATTGAAATTGGTGGTTTTACTGATGTAAATGTTACCATGGATTTGGATAATGATGGAAACCTGGACAACGCAGATTATATTCAAATTCAATACAATTTGGATGAAGCCGGTTGGGTAAACTTTCCAACAAACGGTTATATAAACAATGACTTTGCTGCAACAACTGCCTCAGTAAGTGGTCTAAACGGAACTACATTACAGTTACAAATTATCATCTATTGTAATGTTGACAATGAAGTATATTACGTAGACAACATTCAAGTTACTGGAACGCCTACTTATTCTGGGTCAGGTAATGTTTACTATTCATACCAAACTGGCAGCTGGGATGTAGCTACCACCTGGACTCATGATCCGGGAGGAACAACACAAACAGCAATGGATTTTCCTCACTCAGGCGATAATGTGGTAATTTTAAATGGTAGAACGGTAACCCTTGATGACGATTTAGATACAGCCGCACTTGACCTTACAATTCGTGAAGGCGGTGTACTAAACCAATCTACATATGAATTTACAGCAGGCATAGCGGCACTTCGTGGTTCTGGAACACATAAATTAGCTTCTGTTAATTATCCTACAATTCCTTTGAACGCTTTTGCAACAACTGATGGAGGAACAACTGAATACAACAACGCAAGTGATTTTACATTACCAGCAGCCCAAACAGAATACTACAATTTGAGACTAAATGCCTCTGGAGTAACTGCTTCTCAGCTAAGCAATATTTCTTTAAATGGTGATTTACATATAAAACAGGGTACTTTCCAAATAAATGACAATACTGCCAACAGAAGACAATTGACTATAAGTGGCGATGTATTAGTTGACAACGGTGCATCCATAACAATTGGAACAGGAGATACTGATGGAAGCGATGTAAGTGGAGGAACTGCTCCATTTACAGATTACTATGACAAAAACTCTCATCGAATTGTAGTTTATGGAGATTTTACAAACAACGGTACAGTAAAGTTCACCAACCAAAGCTACCCACAATTTGATGCATTTCCAACGAACGGAATGGCTACGGTCTATTTTATGGGAGCTTCAAACAACACATTAACATGTAATGGAACTACTGATTTTTATAATCTGGTATTAGATAAAGGTATTGATCAAACATTCAAATTAACAGTTTATTCTACAGCTTATGAGAACTTCAGATTATTTGGAAGAAATGATCTTGATGGAGAAAATGATGTAGATAATCCTGACCTCAGAAAGGCACTTTGGATCAGAACCGGAACATTGGAATTAACCGGAATTACTATTATTCCATCTTTAACAGAAGCAGCAACTTCAGGCGGAGCACCTAATGGTGATTTCTATTTACCCGTAAATGGAGCCTTAAAATTAAATGGATCGCAAGTTGTTGTTTACAATACAACCGATGATTATCAAGAAGTTAATTTGGCCTATAATGTTGCGGCAAGCTCAAATGCCGATTTGGGTATTTTAACTTCAGGTGGAAACCAATCACTTTCCATTTATGGTAAACTACAAATAGAAAATGGATATTTTTCAACAAAAGAATCTGGAGGAATCATCACCTGGGATAAATCATCCGGAGAATTAATTATTAATGGTGGAATTATAGATGCTAAACAATACCGTTCATCAGGAACTGAAGGTGGTTTGGCTTCATTTAGCCAAAGTGGCGGTACTTTTATACTAAGAGGACGTTTCCAACGAACGCCAGCAGCATATGCAAGCATTACAAACCTAAAAGACTTTTCAACAACTACTCTAAATACAACACGTGAAACAGGTGGTTTAGATGGTAATTTTGGTACATTCAATATTAACGAGGCTGAAAACGTTTTTGCCATGTCTGGTGGTACTATCAGAATTTATGACGTATGCGGCACAGGCCAAAATGAAGCTTTTCAGGTACTTTCAGATGCTGCAAACAACAATGTCACTGGTGGAACAATTGAAATTGCGCCCACAACAGGAAGCGGTACTGATGCCACTGTGTTTCATATCGAAACAACAGCTGATATAGGTAACCTAACAATCAACCGTGCTAGCAGCACAGCAACTGTAGATATTTTAAATAATAATCTTACTATCCTAAACGATTTTACAATAACATCAGGAGATTTCGATGCTAATAATCTAAATATTTCAATTGGTGGTGATTTCACAATGGAAAGTGGTACTACCTATACTCCAGGAACAAACACCACAACATTTAATGGCTCTCAAAGCCAACTACTTACAGTCAACACAGCTACTGCCCCAGACTTTAATATTTTCACTTTAAATAACTCCGGCAGCAATAGCCTTACAATTAGTGGTACGCAAAGTGAAATAAATATAGATGGAACTCTTACTATTCTGAAAGGAGAATTGGCAGACAATGAAAAAACCATTAATGCATCAGGAACAATATACAATTCCGCTACACACAGCGGTGATGGAAAAATTGTGCTCAATGGAACAACTGCACAGATAATTAATGGTGATGGAAATGGCATATTTGGGAATATTGAATTAAACAATACTTCTGTAGAAACAGCACCGGTTTCATTAGGAGCCAACGCTACAATTAATGGCGAATTAACTTTTTCACAAGATAAACTATTTGACATTTCAACCTACAAACTCAGCTTTGGAGAAGATGCATCCGTTACAAATGCAGGAACAAATAGGTTTATACAAACAGCAGGAAACGCAGGTGATGGTGGTGTTGAAAAGACCTATGCTGCTACAGCTACATCATTTACATTCCCCGTTGGTTCAATATCAACCAATCATGTTGCTGCTGAATATACACCCGCTGAGATTTCATTTGGAACAAATCCAACCACATTTGGATCTATTACTGTGATTCCAGTAGGTTACGAACATCCCAACACAACAGCCAATGGGCGCAGTTTAACATATTTCTGGCGTGTAAAATCATCAGATTTCGACATGGGACCAGCTACTGTAAGTCATTCTTACACTTATTCTGAAAATGATGTAGTAATAGGCGCTGATATTACTGAAGCAGGATATCTTGCAGCTTCCTATAGCAACACAACCTATACATGGACAAAATACAACACAACAGATATTGACGAAACAACCAACCTAATTGGAGGAGCCGGAACTGCAATGGAAGCATTAAGCTATATTGATGGAGAATTTACCGCTGGAGATGATGATGCTACAGACCCTTTTGGAACCCCAACTGTTTATTACAGCAGGCAAACCGGCCCATGGGATCAAACTTCTACCTGGTCGCTAACTGACCATGATACAGATGATGAACCAGCCAGCATACCGGGAGCTTCTGACATTGTCGTTATTGGAGGAAACGATTCTGTTTATCTCGATACCGATGATACTAACCCAAATACTGGAGTACAAAATGCCGCTACATTAAAAATAGAACAAGGTTCAGCTCTTGATATTGGATATAATCCGGGATGTGAATTTTCGGTTGTGTTAAATCATGAAAATGGAAACGGTAATTTCAGGCTAACCACATCATATACTAGTGGTAGTACTTACGCCTATCCCAGTGGGGATTTTTCAGACTTTAATGTTAACGTTGGAACAACAGAACTTTATACCGTTAATGAAACCGCTGGAACTACTTATTGGTTACCTAGCGATATTTCATCATTTGGTAATTTGATTATTTCACCGCTTGGTGGCTCAAATATTATCTTTGGAAATTTAGATGTACATATATACGGAAATCTTATTGCCCGTGGACAGGACTCAAGATCATGGTATTGCCCAAGCTGGAGAGAAGAAAATTACCCAACGGGGACAGCTGTACCAATTGCCAAAACGATTACAATCGATGGTAATTTTGACCTACAAGGTGGAGCATTGGTTTGGTATAATATGAACAATATTGGTGCACAGGATTTTGTTATTGGAGGAGATTTAATTATTAGCAATGGATCTGGAATACAGGTGCATACAAATGGAAATTCAAACACTCAATCCATTACAATTGGTGGAAGCTTAATAAACAATGGATTAAATCCTACTGGAGCCTGGGATGACCCTTTGGCCTACAGAGGAGCAGATTTTACTGATATACCTGTAACTTTTAACGGAAGTGGAACTCAATACATTACAAATGATAATCCTGCGGATAACACTTATACAATTTTTGATTCATTAACCGTCAATATAGGCTCATCACAAACAGATGAATTAATTGTAGATATTACTGGTACATTAAATACCCCTACAGATAGTTGGTTAACGCTGGAAAATGGAACATTCAAATATGAACATGATGATGACCTGACAATTTCAGAAACCAGCACATTTACAATTCCTTCAACCGCCGGATTATACATCAACTCTACTGGTAATAATGTTTATATTGCCAATGATAATGCAGATAACAACGATGTTTACCTAAGTGGTAAACTTACCGTAGTTGATGGTAATGTTTATATCGGGCCAGCTGCTGCACCTGACAATAATAACGATATTGAATACTCAGGGGGCGGAGCATCAGAAATTGAAGTACAAGGAGGTAGTTTAACAGTAAATGGTCAAATCAGGAGGAACCCATCAAATGCGGCCGGAATATTACAATATACACAATCAGGAGGTACAGTAACCATTAATGGTAGAAATACGCTAACTGCTAATGCTAAACTTGAAATTTTAAATGCAGGTAGTAAATTTAACATGTCGGCCGGAACACTTACCATCAAACGTGGTGGTGGCGGCGGCACATATGGCGACCTTTATATTCGCCCTGAAACATCAAGCGTTACAGGTGGAGAAATTATTTTTGACCCTGTTGGGGATCAAAACTATATTTTCGACGCCAATGTGCCAATTTGGGATTTAACTCTTAATGGTTCTAGTGGTGATGAAGCTAATGTAACTCTACTAGTTAGCCCATTAACTATTCAAAATGATCTAACAATCGAAAACTCAAGTGATCTTGATGCAAATAGTTCATTTGACATTGCCGTAACAATAAATGGTAATTTTGAAAATAATGGTACCTACACACATCAAAACAACACAACTACATTTGATGGCGGTGAGCAAAACATAACAGGAACAGGAATCATAAGTTTTTACGATCTTATTGTTGATCCTGTAACAAGTCTAACATTATCTGGAGAAACTACAATTTTTAATGACATTACGTTAAGTTCCGGAACACTAGCTTGTGGAAACAATACTGTAAATGTAAAAGGAGATGTAACCAACAATGCTTCATATACTGATAATGCAACCGGAATAGTTCTCAACGGCTCAAGTATCCAATACATTGAAGGTAATGGAACATGGGGGCAATTAGAACTAGATAATACTAGTGGAGCACGTTTAAATAGTGAAATTACATTAGCTAATGACTTATTAATTACGAATGGAGTATTTGACATCAACTCTAAACTGTTAATCCTTCTTTTAAATAGTGATATAGTTGGAAGTGGATACAGTTCATCTAAAATGATCGCATCTGACGGGGTATACAGTAACGTAGGTATTTCAAAGGTATTCTCCAGTGCCTATGATGGCGAAACAGTATTATTCCCGCTGGGAACATCAAATAAATACACCCCAACAGAATTGAATATTACCAGCATTGGTAATACGGGAAGCATAAGAATAAACAACATTAACAGCAACCACCCGGGTGTGATTGATGCAACCAACGTACTTGATTATTATTGGGAAATTGAAAGCAATGGTATTACAGATTTCAATGGAACAATAGAACTTAATTATTTAGATCGTGATGTAAATGTAACAGGACTAAATACGGAAGCAAATTACATAGCCACATACTTACTTCTACCAGGCACAAGCTGGTCAAAAGCAGCAGTTGGTGCAGCAACGGATAACGTCGATGAAACAAATGATATCATTACATTTAATTTCTCAGGTTTAGATGATTTATCTGGAGAATATACTGCAGGAATTGATGAAGCATTGCCAGACGAAGTACCAGAATTTACAAGTGTTCAATCAGGTGATTGGTCTGACCCAACAACATGGACACAAACAGGTGGAGATGCATTCACACTTACAGGAGCCCCTAATGGATTTATCATTAATATACTTGAATCACACACAGTTACAACATATTCAAATTATTCATCAGCATACCGCCTTACGCTTGACGGAACGCTTAATGTAGACAATTCCACATATGGTCATAATTTAGGAACAGTAAGTGGTTCAGGAACATTACACCTTGAGGGTGCAACTTTCCCAGCCGGACGTTATACTGCATTCTTTGACTGTTCTAATGACGCTGTTTTGGAATATGGAGGTACTGGTGAAAATTATACATTAGTGACAGATTTATTCAATACGCTCCCATACCTTCACTTTATAGGAACAGGAACCAGGGCGCTTCCAGCAGAAGATCTTACAATATGTACTCAATTAATGATTGACGGACCGACACTAGACAATAGTGTAAACAACAGCGGTTTAACTATCAGAGGAACATTAGAAAGATACAATACCGGTGCCTTTATTAGTGGAACTGGTGATGAAGCAACCGTAACTTTTGCAGGAACATCTTCTCAGACTATTGGAGGCGCATTAGGTGATTTTGCAGGAACAAATGCTTTTAATAATCTTGAAATAAATAATAGCAGTGGGTTATCAATAAATGAAAATGGAGACATTGAAGTAGATGGTATTTTAAAGCTCACTGATGGAAATATAACAACAAGTTCTACAAAATTACTTACCATTACAAATACAGCAAGTGACTGTGTAGAGCCAGAAGGCGGACAAAGCAACTCATACGTTGATGGTCCATTAATTAAGGTTATCAATCAGGGTGATAGTTTCTTGTTCCCAATTGGTAAAGATGACGACATAGGAAACAAACTAACACTTTCAGAAAGCCAAGCGGGAACAACAGAATGGACAGTAGAATATGTTAATCCAAACGATACTTATACAAGCTACAATGATCCTTTATCTTACGTAAATAGTTATGATAGGTGGATAGTATCTGCGACTTCAGGTCGTGAGGCAAAAATCAGTATTAATTGGGATTCAAATAGCGACTTAACTCCGGCAAATACTCAAAACGGAACTTCTGATATGCGTGTAGCAAAATACGATGAAAGCAATACTGTATGGAATGAATTATCATCTTCAGCATCGGGAACAAACAGCGCAGGAACAGTTACTACAAGTAGCAGAGTTACAATACCAGCTGAGGGTTATTCATTATTCTCAACGGCCTGCATCAACACTGTTAAACCGCAAGCTAAGTTAACACCATATGCTTCTGTTTGTGGAACTGGTGGTATTCCTGTTTCATTCTCTTCTAGTCCAAATTTGAACTATGTTTTAACTTATACACTAGATGGCGTTTTACAACCTGATGTAACCGTAACCTCCACACCATATACCCTTCCGACTCAAGCTGGAGGTGGTGTATATAAATTAGTTTCATTCACATATGATGGTGGATCAACCGGAGCAGTTGATCAAAGTGAAATTACCGTTTATGAGCAACCTACTGTGCCAGAGGCTGGAGATAATCAATCACTTTGTGGAGCCACCCAAGCTACAATTACAGGTTCCTCTCCTTCTGTTGGTTCTGTACTTTGGACAATCACTTCAGGAACCGGAGGATCAATTGTTGCACCAACATCAGAAAGCACTACTTTCAACGGAACTAACGGAACAGGATATGTTTTAACCTATACCGTTGATAATAATGGCTGCACAGCTTCTGACAATGTAGAAATTGACTTCCCAGTTCTTGCAGCTCAACCAGATCCATTTACTGTTTCGAGCACTGATGTTTGTCAAACAGAATCTGACGTTGTCTATACTGTACCAGATGATGCTACAGTAAGTTACACATGGATATTCGACAACAATGGAAATACTGCAGATGGAAACGACAACTTAGTTATTTCCGGATCAGGCAATAGCATTTCGGCTGATTTTACAGCTGTAGGAGCTGATGGAACATTACAGGTAGTAGCATCGAATGCATGTGGAGACAGTGATCCTCGCACAGTTGACATTACTATTCATCCAATACCTGTTGTCACACTTAATGATGATGACGCCGACAACGCCATTTGTAATGGATCAACCATTGAATTTACAGCTAATGAAACTGCCGGAGTAACAGTCTCTACATATGACTTTTTAGTAAATTCTGTAAGTACACAAAGTGGCGCCTCAAATACATTCAGCACAGCAGCTCTTTCAAACGGAGATCAGATTGAAGTAATTGTTACTTCAGATGCCAACTGTGCTACAACAAGTAGTGCCACAACCATTTCTGTAGGAGATCGTATTTGGGATGGTAGTACAAGTAGTGATTGGACAGTTGCAGATAATTGGAGTTGCGGTGATGAGCCTACAAGCAGTGACGTAATTATTATCCCCGGAGCTGCTACAACAATGCCAGAAATTGCTGCTAGCGCAGAATGTGGAGGACTAACCATTGAATCTGGGGCAACCATAACGCTTCAGGGAACTAACAATTTCGATATCTATGGAAACTGGGAAAACTCAGGTTCATTTACAGCAAATGATGGTCTTGTTAACATTAAAGAAAATGCTACATTAAGTGGAACTACAGAATTAACTCTAAATGACCTAACTATTGACAACGGAGTTACGCTAACCTCAACAAGCGACAATCTGAATATTACCGGAGATTTCACCAACAATGGGAACTTTACACATAATAGTGGTACAATAACATTTAATGGAACTACCACACAAACCATCTCTGGTGATTTTAGCGGAACAAATGCTTTAAATAATGTTGAAATAGACAATGCGACAGGCATTACATTAGCTTCAGGAGACAAACAGATAGATGGAGCATTGACGCTAACAAATGGTGTAGTAGAATCAAATGGATTACTTACACTTGGTCAGAATGCCACAACCAATGTCACTGCTGCCAGCGGAGAAGTTTCAAGTTACATCGATGGCGCATTGAACAAAGTAATATTTGGAAACAGTGGACCAGGATTTTTCTTCCCTATTGGATCAGGAGGAATTTACAAGCCCGTTGGAGTTAGCTCATTAGCAAATGCTGTTGGAGCAAATACATGGACAGCTCAGTTCAATAATTCTGCACCAGCAGAGCATGATATTCAATTAGGAGACGAAATATTAAGAGTGAGTAACCAGGAAAGCTGGTCTATAACATCTTCAGCCGGTGATGCAAGGGTTACTATTTCATGGGTAGAAAATTATAATGGAGATTTATATGTAGATAATGATCAACTAGGATCATTACGTATCGCCCATTTAAATAATAGTTCTGAATGGGTTACAACAAATGCTGGATCAACCACAGGTGCAGGAGGAAGCTTTGGAACTGTAACTTCAGGTGATGTAATTACATTTGATGGAGCTAAAGGTGGCCCTGAAATATTTACACTAGGTTCAACTACAGATCAATACCACCCGCTACCTATAGAATTATTATCATTTAATGGAGTAGCAATAGATGGAAAAGTTGAATTAACCTGGCGTACCGCAACTGAGTTAAATAATGATTATTTTGAGGTGCAGCACAGTACAGATGCAGTAAATTACACCTCCATTGGCACTGTTGCTGGAAATGGGACTAGTTTAGAAATAAATGACTATAACTTTACACATAATACTCCATTCAACGGTATTAACTACTATCGCCTAAAACAAGTAGATTACAATGGTAATTACGAAATATATCAAACTATAGCCATTCATTCCGAAAGCCTAAGTTTATTGGGTAATAGTTCGTTTAAGTTATATCCAAATCCATACAAACAAGGCGATTTGTTTATTGAACTAAATGACATACAGTCAAACACTACTCTAGATATTTCTATTGCAAGTATTACAGGTGAAATTATTTACCATGAGAAATTAACTGTTACTTCAAATAAGGGTTTAATAAACTTATCTCAAAAGACTAATTTTTCATCTGGTATATATCTAATTAACATAAACAACGCAGGGAATATAGCAGTTAAAAGACTAATTGTATATTAACGTTGAACTCACTATAAAAAAAGCGGCTGCCTTTACAGACAGCCGCTTTTTTATTGAATATTTTTGATTACAACTTGCCTAGTTGCTTTAACAAATTAGTAAAAAACAAAATAGAAAGATTCAATCCCTGATTTTCATCAAATGTCAATCGCAAAGAATAAATATTCTCATTCTTTCCTAATGTCCACATGCGATCTACAAATCCTTTTTGAAATTGCTCATCATCAGTAGCTGACCAAAATCCTTTTCGGTTATCATCAATACCAGTTATTCTGGTTATTTTTTCAATAATTTGAATGATATTTTCTTTATTATACCCTTCATCAGCATAGAAAGTAACATTGATGTGGTTTGTGCCTGTAATATTTGTTTTCTCAATAAAAACTCTAAAAACTACACGATTAAACACATCAAACTCCTTCCACGGTAGTATTTTCTCATAGTCAATCAATACCGTATCAAGAATTTCCTCGCTGTTTATTTCCTTATAATCCTCATAAAAAAATGTTGTGAGGTCATAAGTAAATAGATCCAGAATATTTTTCGGCTCTTTGAAAAAATTCATTTGCAGTAATATTTAATTCCCCTTGTGTAAAGTTAACACAAAAAAACGCATCACATAATTTTTTTTAGCTTTTCGTATGCTGTCGAAATATTATTTATTCCACTGAATACAAGACGCAACCGATCGTTCTTCTCTTCTATTTTTGCCACTGTATTATTGGCCTGTAAATTTTGAAGTATTTTCACAAACACACCCGATTCATAGTAAGAACTTTCCTTATTCGAAATAAACCAGCAAAGCATCTTACCGTTTTTGATAACAATTTTCTCAAATCCGGCACGCTGAGCAATCATACGAACTCTAACAACCTCCAACAAATCTTTCACTTGTGTTGGTAATGGGCCAAATCTATCTTCGAGTCGTTCTTCAAACAGCATTAACTCCTTATTATCAGATATTTCATCAAGCTCTCTGTAAAGTTTAATTCGTTCAGATACGTTTGCCACATATTGATCCGGCAATCGCACTTCAAAATCTGTGTCCACATGACAATCTCTTGCCCATGATTTCACTGAGGCATCCTTTGCTTTATTTTCTTCGCTAAATAACTCTGAAAACTCTGTTTCTTTCAATTCAAACATAGCCTCATCCAAAATTTGCTGATAAGTTTCTAATCCCACATCCGCAATAAAACCGCTTTGTTCTGCACCCAACAAATTACCAGCACCGCGTATGTCCAGGTCTTGCATGGCAATATTAAAACCACTTCCCAGGTCAGAGAACATCTCAATGGCATCGAGCCTACGTCGAGCTTCATTTGTAAGTGTCGTTAACGGAGGAGTGAGCAAATAGCAAAAAGCTTTCTTATTGGATCGTCCTACCCTTCCTCTTAGCTGATGCAAATCACTTAGTCCATAATTTTGTGCATCGTTAATCAGAATTGTATTAGCGTTTGGAATATCTAGCCCCGATTCTACAATAGTGGTTGCAATAAGCACATCATGCTTTTGATCGATAAAATCAAGCATAATTTTTTCCAGCTTTTTACCATCCATTTGTCCATGAGCATGCACCGTATTGGCTTCAGGAATAATACGATTCAACATGGCCTCCACTTCAGCAATATTCTGAACCCTATTGTGAATAAAAAACACTTGGCCACCTCTGGAAATTTCATAATGAATGGCTTCTCGAATCACATCCTCATTAAATGGATGTAACTCTGTGGTAATGGGGTAACGGTTTGGTGGTGGCGTATTAATAATTGAAAGGTCACGGGCGCCCATCAACGAAAACTGAAGCGTTCGCGGAATAGGTGTCGCGGTCATCGTCAAGGTATCCACATTGGCTTTCATAGCCCGAATTTTTTCTTTAGTAGCCACACCAAATTTTTGCTCCTCATCATTGATTAGCAAACCTAAATCTTTAAATTTTATATCCTTACCAACTAACCGATGCGTACCAATTAAAATATCAATCTCACCTGTTTCAAGCTCCTTTAAAATACGCTTTTGTTCTTTAGCAGAGCGCATTCTCGAAATGTAGTCAACCTTTAC
>PKTE01000274.1 GCA_002869335.1 Salinivirgaceae bacterium
ATAAAGATTTTGCCATTACCGACATACAGTTTATTGATGTGGATCATGGTTTAAGCTCCTCATATATTTTGTCAATTTTTGAAGATAGTCGTAATGTGTTTTGGTTTGGAACTTATGAGGGTGGTCTTATTCGATACAATGGTCATTTTATGTATAATTTTACGACAGAACATGGCCTTCCCGGAAACTCAATCCGCTCTATTTTTGAGGATAGTAAAGGGAATATGTGGTTTGGCACAGCAGGAAACGGATTTTGTATGTATGATGGACATAAGCTACACAACTTCAGCAGGTTAAATGACCTGTCGCAGTTGTATGTTTTTGATATAAAGGAGGATAGTCGCGGTCGGGTTTGGATTACCACTCGTAGTCAGGGTGTTTTTGTTATCGAAGAAAATACAATTCTTCACTTGGACACATCTCAGAATTTACCTCACAATAGTGTCTTTACGATGTATGAAAACAATCAGGAAGAAATTTTTCTGGGCACCAGAAACGGCATGTCTATCTTAAAAAACGACTCCCTTGTGAATTATACTTTTGAGGGACATAAATTTCATAATCATATTAAAGCATTTAAAAAAGATAACGCAGGAAGGTTATGGATTGGAACACGGCGTAATCCAATTATTTATTTAAATGGAATATTTACAGAGGTTAAGGTTAAAATCCATGTGAAAGCTTTTGCTGTTGATTCGGAAAATAAACTTTGGATTGCTACCGTAGATGAGGGCTTGTTTGAGGTCAAGGTGAATAACGATAGTGGCTGGAATGGCACATATAAGAAATATACCGAGTCTCATGGATTAAGTCACAATTACATTTCAGATATTACTTATACCAATGGATATTTGTGGATGGGTACATATGGAGGAGGTATTAATAAACTAAAAATCAAAGGATTTAATCACATTACACAGGAACAAGGCATTGAAAGTGATTTGGTTTGGGGATTTATAGAGGATCAAGATCAAAAGACATGGCTTGCCACAGAAACTAAAGGAATATGCACTTTTAATGATTCATTGTACTTCCATTTTTCTGAAGACCCCAACGTGTTGGATAGTTATATTGTGATTTCTGCATTCAAAGATCAAAATAATAATAAGTGGTTTGGAACCTATAAGGGAAGTGCATATAGAATTGAAAACGACAACCTTTATATGCTTAATGTGAAAGGTCTAAGTGGTTTGCTGTCTGTTATCTCTTTTATGGAAGATAAAAATGGCGCCATTTGGTTGGGAACATTTGATCAGGGGGCATTTAAAATTGAGAAAGATAAAATCATTCAATATAATACTCAAACAGGACTGCTTAATAATGATGTGTATGATATTTTCCAACATGATAATGGAACAGTTTGGTTTGCTACTGATGAAGGGTTATCCATTTTAGATGAGAACCGTATTTATAACTTCACAAAGCAAAATGGCTTTTCATCGGATGAAATCAGAAATATTATGCAAGATGATGATAAGAATATCTGGATTGGCACATTTGGGGCAGGAGTTGCAATTTTAAAGAATGGAAGGTTCAGTTTTATTGATGAATCAAAAGGACTAAGTTCTAATCTAATTACCTCAATAATTCAAGATAATCAAAAAAGGATTTGGGTGGGAACAGAATCCGGATTAAACCTATTAGAAAAGGAAAAAGATGATTACAACATTATAAATTTCGATAAATCAGACGGATTAAAAGGGTTGGATTTTTATGTGAATTCTGTCAATATAAATAGCAAGAACGAAATTTGGTGGGGAACTGGCAAAGGTATTACATACCTTGATTTAAATAACTTCCATCTTGACACAACTAGTTTTAATGTAAATATTGAAGCCATACAGGTTAAACAACAGTTTCCAGACTTTAATAATTATTTGGATTCGACTCGAGTTAATAATCTAAAAGGTATTTCTTATGGTGATGTAAAGCCATTTTATAATTGTCCTCAATATTTATCTCTGCCATATCAGGACAGACACATAACATTTTATTTTGCGTCTAGCAACAAGCCCAATGTTCAAAACATAAAATACATTTCCCGCTTATATCCTCTTGAAAAAGAGTGGACTTTACCTACGGAGGAAAATAAAGCAGACTATAGAGGAATCCCTCCAGGAGATTATCGTTTTGAAGTACAGGCTATTACAATTAATGGGGTGCATAGCAAAATAGCAGTGCAGCATATTACCATTGATCCTCCCTGGTGGATGACTCCCTGGATGTACGCGTTGTATATTTTGGGGTTAGCATTAATAATTGGATTATTACACCGTTGGCGTACATCTGTATTAATAAGAAGACAGTATGAATTGGAGAAAGTTGTCTCACTGCGAACTGTAGAAATTCAGGAAAAAAATGAAGAACTAAATGTGCTACTCGACCAAATTACTGATCAGCGGAATGAGATTGAGGCACAGCGGGATACGGTATTGAACCAAAAGAATCATATAGAACAGGTTAATACTGAAATATCACATAGTATTGATTATGCCCAGCGTATTCAATCGTCTTTAATGCCGGATTACTTTGAGTTTAAAGAGGTATTTGAGGAGTCATTCATGATTTTTAAACCGCGTGACATTGTAAGTGGTGATTTTTTCTGGTGGGCAGAGGAAAAAGATAAATTTATTAGCATAGTGGCTGATTGCACCGGACATGGTGTTCCGGGGGCTTTTATGAGCATATTGGGAATTACTTTCTTACGCGAAATTGTATTAAAGGAAAAAATAACGGAGCCCCATGAAATACTAAACCGATTACGCGAAGAAATAATTCAGGCATTAAAACAGAAGAACATTCCCGGAGAGTTGCGAGATGGGATAGAAATGACTGTTATTGTGTTTGATAAAGACTTTAAAAAGGCAAGTTTTGCAGGAGCATATAATTCCATTTATCACTATAATAATGGCAAGCTGAATGAGTTAAAAGGACAAAAATTTCCGGTTGCAGCCTATCCTGGAATGAAACCGTTTGAAAAAGTAGAGATCCAAATCAAACCAGGTGACAGTTTCTATATGTTCTCAGATGGTTATCACGATCAGTTTAGTGAAATCCAAGGTAAGAAAATTAAAAAGAGCCGCTTCTTTTCATTGATTGAAAGTAATGTTGAAAAAGACATGGCTAAGCAAAAAGAAGTACTTGTGAACTTTCTACACGATTGGCAGGGCGAGCAAGAGCAAATTGATGATATTCTAGTGCTTGGATTCCGAATTCCAAATAAATAGCGGACTTATCCAATTCTGCGATCTAATATCCAAGATCAATTTAATCTATTTCTTCACTGTTAATTCCTGGAAAATTTGTTCCAAAGTTTGCCCTTTTTCCTGCATCGATAATACGGTCAACTTATTTTTTACAGCCATATTAAAAAGGTTACTTCGAATATCCACATTCTTTTTGGCTGTTATTTCATAAAGCTTACCATTTTTCACAGCTACTTTTTCAACGCCCTCAACGCTTTCAATTTTAGCTTTTTCAGGTGTTGAATTAAATTCCACTACAATAATTTGTTTGTTTCCACCAATCTTCTTTCTAACATTTTCGGTGGTATCATCAGCTACTATCTGTCCTTTATTGATAATGACAATACGGTCGCAAATAGCTTCAACCTCTTGCATAATGTGAGTAGAAAGTAATACAGTTTTTTCTTTACCTACTGAAGAAATCAGATTGCGGATTTCAATAATTTGATTTGGGTCTAGGCCACTTGTGGGCTCATCTAAAATAAGTACAGAAGGATCGTGTAAAAGAGCTTGTGCAAGGCCAACGCGTTGACGGTAACCCTTTGATAGTTCACCGATCTTTTTATGCATTTCGGGAGTAAGACCAACTTTTTCAATTAACTCATCTATTCGGGCTTTTTTGTTTTTCCCCATTTTGTATAGGCCACCTACAAAGTTGAGGTACTCCTTTACAAACATATCGTCGTATTGAGGATTGCTTTCTGGCAAATATCCGGTGGTTCGCCTAACAGTCATAGAGTCTTGTTTAACGTTTACACCATTAATCCAAGCCTCGCCCTCTGTTTGTGGAATAAGACCAGTTAATATTTTCATGGTTGTCGATTTGCCGGCTCCATTAGGACCTAAAAAACCTACAACTTCACCAGTTTTAACCTCAAAACTTACATTATTAAGTGCTTTTTGTTTTCCAAATAGTTTTGTGAGATTTTCCGTTTTAATCGACATATCTATTCCTTTTAAATTTTGACAAAAATAATGAAGAATGATATTTATCCTTCATTAAACCAATATATTTTAACCATTTTCTAACACAGAATATGGGGTTATATTTTTATAGCTCGGGTCATATGCTTTTTTCCGGGTGGTCCAGGTATTTTTTGAATTTCCATTCCTGCTGCTTTAAACCCCCGGCGTACATCCCCTTTGGCTGAGTACGTTACCAAAACACCTCCTGAATTTAAGCACTTACCCATTAAATGAAAAATTGGAGATGTCCACATTTCTGGTTGCTTGTCAGGACCAAAGGCGTCAAAATAAATCAGATCAAACATCTCATTTGTAGACCAGCTTGCTAAATCTGCTTCAATTTTTTTTAGGCTAAATGTATCTGTAATATTTACTTCCTCTTCCCATTTTGTTTGATGCATTACGTCGAAATGTAATCGGCTATGATTCAGCAATTCCGGGTAGTTGAGCTGTGATGTGATTTCAGTTTTTAATGGATATTTTTCCAGCCCCGTATATGAGATATTAAGTTGACGATTTTGACTTTCCAGCAAGGTATAAAAAGCATTTAACCCAGTTCCAAAACCAATTTCTAATATTCGTATTGTGTCTAAATTCAAGTAATGCAGCCCGGCATCAATAAAAATATGTTTCGATTCCTGCACAGCACCTTTAGTTGAGTGGTAGTGTTCATCTAACTCAGGTACGTAAAGGCTATGACTGCCGTCTTCTGTTTGTATTGGTTTTACTTCCATTTATTATGAACTAGAATAAACCTTGTAAAAACTCTTCGTGCGTTACTTTGGCAAAATATAAACTAATGTCAACATTTTTAAGACGCTCTTTAATTTGGTCATATTCATGAGGGCTACCAATAAGTATTTGCTCAAGTTCTGCTACATCTTTTGTGTTGAAGAAATCACCAAAAATCTTAGCACTTTTAATAATCCCTTTGTTTACATCAAGATTTATTTCAATATGACCACCCTCGGTTTTAACACCTTTTTGGAAGTTATATTCGGGGCTGTAGCCAAAGTTCCAATCCCAGGTGCTGTATTTTTCATCCACAAGCTTTTGAATAGCTTTTTTATCCTCTTCTGTTAACTTGTAAATTGTACTATCCTCATACATGCTTTGCACATGGTTCATAATTTTATTTTCAAAGTCAATGAGTGAGATGGGCTCCGGCAAGTGCTCGCTAATGTTGGTTACCCGGCTTCGTACAGATTTTACAGCTTTGTCTTTGTACTTCAGAGGGTTAACTTTTAAGGCTTGAGATAGATCCGGCAACTTTGAACTAAATAATAGCGTTCCGTGGTGTAAAATTTTATTCTGAAACACATGTTCAGCATTTCCACTAAATTTTTTTCCTTTTATGGTAAGGTCGTT
Source organism: Salinivirgaceae bacterium (assembly GCA_002869335.1). GTDB lineage: Bacteria > Bacteroidota > Bacteroidia > Bacteroidales > Salinivirgaceae > Salinivirga. The sequence continues at coordinate 5,580 of PKTE01000274.1, forward strand.
TCTGCCTTCAAACTTTGCCTCTACACCAAGTTCAAGTAAAATATCTAGAATAGGACGTGTGTATTTGCGAAAATCTACCAATTGGTCTTTTTCACCTTTTTTTATAAAAGTAAAATTAAGATTACCCGGATCGTGGAAAACCGCACCGCCACCAGAAAGTCGGCGAACTACCTGAATATTTTCACTTTTTACATATTCCACGTTTATTTCGGCCAATGTATTTTGGTGTTTTCCCACAATAATTGACGGACCATTGATGTACAGGTAAAAACATTCTTCATTTTTGTGCTTGAGTAAATATTCTTCTGTGGCTATGTTAAACGCGGGATTGGTTGTATCTGACTTTATACAGAGCATTTTATCGTTGATTAAAGGTAAATAAACTTGATTTTTATCACTGAATTTATTAACTTTCTAGATGTCAATTTGTTTAATTTTATACAAAGATGATAAAAAAAACAGGGACATATAAGATTTTTAGTACAATACTTTTGGTTGTATTTTCATTGAGCCTGTTTGCTCAGGGAGAAAATGATAATGTGCAAAATGAAGACTTGATGGAATTAACAATGCGCTTAAACAGTGATGTTTCGAATGCTAAATATTTGAATAAAAAGGGCATTATGTATGAGCAGGCAGGGAAATTAGAGCAAGCGCTTGAAGCATATGCCAAAGCAGCAGATCTTTCGCCTGAAAATCCCGATTATTTCTTCAACAAGGGAAACATGTTGTTTCAATTAGCTCGCTATCAGGAAGCATTTGATGCATTTAATGAAACGGTTAGAATTGATCGCTTTGATGCTCAGGCCTTCATGGCGCGCGGTAACTGTAGAGCTATGATGTGTGATTTGGAAGGAGCTATCATTGATTACGATTTTGTGGTGCGAATTCGCCCAACCTTTCCTCGTGCTTACTATCAAAGAGGATTGTATAATTTCCAGGCTGAGAATTACAGGCGGGCTTTGAAAGATTTTAATGAAGCCATTGATCTAGAGCCTAAATTCGCTAAGGGTTATTATCAAAGAGGACTTGTACTTAATGCTATGGAACGGTATAAAAAAGCCCTGAGAGATTTGGACAAAGCCATTCAATTAGACCCAAGCTTAGCTGAGGCATATTTACAAAGAGGAATAGCTCTTTTAAATACTGATCAAGCAGTTAAGGGTTGTAACGACTTAGAAAGAGCATTAAACTTAGGTGTAAAAGAAGCTGAAGTATTAATCTCAAAATACTGCGGAGAGATTAATTAATATAGATACTTTCAAAAACCGTCAGTAGTTTTCATTGTAATTTATGTTTTCTAATACAGCTATTTCCATTTTAGTTCTGGAATGGTAAGATAATTTTGTGATTGATTTGACATAAATTTCATGCATCCTATGGCATTTTAGTTAATTTTGCAGCATGGGAAATGAAGTGGTTATTTATACCGATGGAGCTGCAAGTGGCAATCCTGGTCCGGGCGGATATGGTGTAGTTATGCTATACAAAGGATACGAAAAAACAATCTCCGAAGGATTTAAACGAACAACCAATAACCGGATGGAACTTTTAGCGGTTATTGTGGCATTGGAATCAATGAAAACACCCAACTTACCTATAAGAATATACTCAGATAGCAAATATGTAGTAGATGCCATAGAGCAAGGGTGGTTAAAAAACTGGGAGAAAAAATCTTTCAAAAAGACGAAAAACCCAGATCTATGGATTCGATTTCTAAAAATTTACCGGAATTTTCCCGACATAAAATTTAACTGGGTAAAAGGACATGCAAATGATGTTTTGAATAATAGAGCTGATCAATTGGCCGTGGAGGCATCAAAAGCAAATAATTTAAAAACGGATGTTGGGTATGAGAACCCTGAAAACACATTGTTTAACTAATTGATTATGGAATCATCTCAAAAGAAAAAGATACGCATAGCAATTTTTGCCAGTGGTTCTGGAACAAATACTGAAAGAATTATTAAGTATTTTGAAAAGGATGAGGATATCACGATAGGTAGCGTTTTTACAAATAATCAAAACGCCTATGTGATAACACGTGCCAAACAGTATTATATTCCTGTATTTACATTTAATAGAGAAGAGTTTTATAAAACAACTCGAGTACTTGATATTTTACAGGAACAGAAAGCAGATTTTATTATACTTGCCGGGTTCCTTTGGCTTGTACCTCCCCATATTATAAAGCCTTTTGAGGGGCGAATCCTAAATATTCATCCTGCGCTTTTACCCAATTACGGCGGTAAAGGTATGTATGGTGAAAATGTACATAAAGCTGTTTGGGAAAATGGTGAAACAGAAACAGGTATTACCATCCACAAAGTGAATGAAAAGTATGATGAGGGCGACGTTGTTTTTCAGGAAAAAATAATTTTATCGCGAGAAGACACACCTGAAACAATTGCAGCAAAGGTTCACGAATTAGAGTACGCTCATTTTCCGCGTATAATCAAACAATTTGTGACTTCGGGTGTCTAAAAAATAAAAATGCAAATTATACTATCACCCGCTAAAACATTAAATTTTACTGATAAATCTGTTGTAGATACCCACGCAACACCTCTTTTTTCTGCTGAAGCTAAGGAGGTTATGTCTGATTTAAGACAATTCGGTCAAGCTGAGTTGGGAAAACTCATGGGCATAAGTTCAAAGCTTGCTGAACTAAATACTATTCGACACAATGCATGGGAACAAAATCATGATCTTGAAAATAGCAAGCAGTGTGTTTATGCCTTTAATGGGGAGGCATATAATGGGTTAAATGTATCGCAGTTTAACCGTGAAGACATGCAATTTGCCCAGGATCATTTGAAAATTTTATCTGGATTATATGGTGTTTTGAGGCCTTTGGATATTATTCAGCCCTATCGATTAGAGATGGGGACAAAAATTAAAATAGGCAAGGCTAAAAACCTATATGAGTTTTGGGGAGAAAAACTAGCACAGGTTATAAATAATGATGCCGAGAAATCAGGTAGTTATACCCTTATTAATCTTGCTTCGAATGAGTATTTTAAGGCTGTAAATGTGAAAGCATTATCGGTTGACGTTATTACTCCGGTTTTCAAAGAATTGAAAAACGGCCAGTACAAGGTAATCAGTGTATATGCTAAAAAAGCACGCGGCTTGATGACAGCATATGCAATTCGGAATAGGATAACTAATCCGGAAGAGCTTAAAAAATTTAATGAAGAAGCATACATGTTTGATGCAAATCAGTCTTCAAAAAACCAATGGGTATTCACTAGAGGTTAAGAAGATTTAATGTAAAATGTGTGATTGATTCATTATATTAACAAATTATTAGTAAATTTGAGCATCTGTTAATTACCACCTGTATGGATATAGAAGAATTAGTTTTCTTTATTAAAAAAGCTAAGGATAAAAAATCCAAAAGTCTCGACCTTTCTAATCGCGACCTTACGACATTGCCTCCAGAAATAGGAGAATTGACTCATTTGGAGCATCTGGATCTTAGTTATAATTATTTGGAAACAATACCTCGTGAGATAGGGAAGCTTGTAAATCTGAAGACTTTATTGTTACTAAAAAATAAAATCGTAGAACTTCCACCAGAAATTGGTCATCTTAAGTCGTTGACATTATTGGACATAAGTCATAATATGTTTGCCACATTTCCTTCTGAGATAGGTTCATTATATAACTTAAAATCATTGGATGCCAGTTACGGAAAGCTGAAAACTTTACCGATGGATTTCATTGATTTGTTGAGTCTTAAAGAGTTATTTCTGGAAGAAAATGAATTCGAATTTCCACCCCAAAAGGTTATAAAAAGGGGTTTATACGCAACCATGCATTATTTGGCTACAGAAAAGAAAAGAACTGATGCAGCCAAGGTTATGCTACAGGTATTTAACATGCCCGAAGCGCTTCACGCACCATTTAGGCAATATTTATCTTACTTTAATGATTTAGTTTCAAATGCGAATCAGGAAGAAGTTATGTTTGATATTAAATATATTAAACATGAGGACTTTGGAAGTAGTATCGACTTAAAGGTGGGAGTGGAGAATTATTTGTATGATTTTATGGATTTTATTCGACAGAAAATCGAAGAAACCAAGAATGCATCAGATGAGAAAAAGCTCTCAATCATGGATTTACAAGTTGCCGAGTTGCGAAAGCAAATAACGGAATTTAATAATTCACTCGATTCAAAAATGCGTGAAATTAATGTGATACAAACAAAAATGAATGACTTTTTAACGAACTTAAATAAAAAATAGTCATTTAAAGTTCATTGTAAATCACATAAAAACACCTGTTTATTTTCCCTTATTTTTTGTAATTTGCAGCATACCAGCAAATCAAAATTGATATGGCTAAAACATTTGCATTTTGCAATCATAAAGGAGGTGTGGGAAAAACCACTTCAGTAGTGAATTTAGGCGTCGGATTCAGTCGCCGTAAGAAAAAAACGCTTCTAGTTGATCTTGATCCACAATCAAACTTATCACAATCCCTTGGATTGGATGGGCACACCGAAAACAATATTTATGGTGGACTTAAAAATGAGTATGTCCCTAAACCAATAACGATTAACAAAAACTTGAGTATAATACCAGCGGTGCTGGATTTGTCAGGTGCCGAAATGGAACTGGCTGCAGTACCCGCTCGTGAGCTTTTGCTTAAAGATATTCTTTCTAAGGTAGATAAGGATTTTGATGTAGTTTTATTGGATTGTCCTCCTTCGCTTGGATTGCTTACATTAAACGCCCTTGCGGCATCTGATAGTGTTATCATACCAGTTCAGTCAGAATATTTGGCTGTGCATGGGCTTAAAAAAATTATGGAAATGATAGATATTGTAAAAGCTCGCCTTAATCCAAAACTACATTTGGGAGGCTTGTTTTTGACACAATATGATAACCGAAAAGTGCTGAACCGTGATATTAAAGAAACGGTATCAGAGGCTTTTAGCGACTATATATACGATACTGTAATTCGCAATAACATTGCCCTGGCAGAAGCTCCGGTTGTACAGGAGGATATTTATTCGTATAAAAAAGACAGTACGGGAGCAAAAGATTATGCGGCATTGACTAAAGAAATATTACATAAAAACATGGCTTAATATGGCACGGAAAAGTTTTAAAAAAGGAGTTAAAAGCGTAATTGACTCTATAGATAAAGATACACCAAAGGCTGCTCCTAAAAAAGCAACTAAAGCTAAACCTAAAGCTGCACCTAAGGTAACAGCCACAAAGACTGTTGCACCTAAAAAAACTGCAACAAGAAATATGGTGTTTAATCTCGGTAGTCGTTTTGTAGTTGGTGAAGTGAAAACAGGAATGACAGTATTAAATGAAGCACTGAAACAAAAAGAGAAAATTTCAATCACTTCAGGGATGGTTGCCGAGTTAGATGTATCTTATGCACAGATGATCATTGCTTTTGATAAAGCTGCTAAAGCAAAAAATTTGGATGTAACATGGCATTTAAAGTTTTCAGAAGAAATTACAAAAATAATGAAGAACTCCGGATTGTGTGATATTTTAAGTCCATTTATTGAAAGTTCACAGGAAGAGGTATAGGCAAATGATTAGTAGGGTTAAAATTTTGGCGTTTGATGCCGACGATACGTTATGGAATAATGAAACTTTTTTTCGGGAAGCCGAAAAGGAGTTTTTTTATATTATGAAAGATTATCTTGATGCCGAAGCGTTACGGGATAAACTTTATCAAATTGAGGTGGGAAACCTGGATATTTATGGATATGGGATAAAAAGCTTTATTCTCTCCATGATTGAAACGGCTTCTGCTGTTACAAATAATCAGTTGCCAGGAAATATTACGAAAAACATACTTGACATTGCCAGGCAAATGCTTCACAAACCGGTCGAATTACTAGATGGAGTGGAAGAAACCCTTGATGCATTAGCTGGAAAATATAAAATGATCATAGCCACGAAAGGAGATTTGTTGGACCAACAGCGGAAGCTGAAAAAATCTAATTTGGCAAAATATTTTGATCATGTGGAGATTATGACTGACAAGCAAACCTCTGACTATGAAAATCTTTTGCATATTATTCAGACAGACCCTGCACACTTTTTCATGACGGGAAATTCCCTAAAATCAGATATTTTGCCAGTATTAGAGTTGGGTGGATATGCGATGCATGTACCATACCACACCACATGGTTACATGAAGAAGCAACCGAGCCATCTACACACAATAATTTTTATAAAGGCAGCCAAATTACTGACCTACTTGGAGTACTGACATAAAAAAAGCCACCCGCAGGTAGCTTTTTTGAGGCCGTAATTCTTTTATTCTATAATAAGTTTTGTTCTCGAAGTTTCATTACCTGATAGCATCTCAACAATATAAAGACCATTTAACAAGTTAACATTTACTCGATTTACACCTTCATTTAGATTTCCATCATATTGTAATTGTCCTTGCATATTGTAAATGCGATATTGTCCCTTATTATCTGAAACAATACTAATACTGTTTTTCGCAGGATTTGGATAAACTTTTAATGTGTTTTGCTTAATATCGTTGGTTGAATTGAGTGCTAATAATTCAGCAAAGCGTTTTGAGAATTCCTGATAATAAAGATTTGCAATGTTTCTATCGTGAATAATCAGCGTGTTCTCATCATTGCGACTTTCTGCCGAGGCAGACCAGTTGTGCGAACCTGTTACTAAAATGGCATTATCAGTATTTTGGTCAATTACAGCATATTTATGGTGTAATGTAGCTCCAATTGGCCACTGCGATCCATCAGCATTTTCATATTCCAGCACATTTACACCATTATCATGTAAGTAACTGTATTCATCTCCTGAATAATCAGTGTAATCAACAATTCCCCGCACATCAATA
>PKTE01000176.1 GCA_002869335.1 Salinivirgaceae bacterium
GATTGAAATCTTAAACCAAAACCTCTCGCACTAAACTGATATAAATTTGTTCCATTGTTAGTTGCCCAACCAGTTATATCCTTCAGAACTTCACCTTGTTCTCCATCATGCCCTGCTTGTGCTAAATAATCAATTAACTCTTGCCATTCTGCATCACTTGGAATGTGCCATCCATCAGGGCAGGCACCTTGTACGCCACTTGGATTTGCAGTACTTGTTTCTCCGTTATTAGCAGCATCAAATGTATAATATGCACCATTACTTTCAGCATAGGTCACACTATCATCCAAATACCAGCAAAAAGCTTTGTCATTATATGCAAGGTTATCCCATGCTGAATTTCCTTCTACTTTAGTAATTGGAGTTCCATCGGCGTAGCGGGTGGTGCGGAGGTTTTTGGCCATCCAAACCTGGTTGCCAATTTTGGTTATTGGGTATTCATTGCCGTCAATATCGGTAATAGTTCCAATACCGCTCATCTCTTCTAACGCAGCAATGCGGTCAAGTAATGCAGCCATATCCGCTGTAGTTGCTGCTGTTGCTGCGTAAGCTGCATAATTTGCTGTGTCTGCATGCACAGCATGGGTTGCTTCTGTGGCAAAGGCAGCTTCATCTGCTGTTGTGGCTGAAATTGCACTAGTTGCTGTTGAAGCTTCATTAGCAAAATCTGTAGTTTCTGCGTATTTAGCAAACGGCACACTTACTAATTGAGTGGTTCCCATTTCTACATAATCGGTTCCACCGGCAGCATCAAAAGCTACTTGTATAAAATATGGCCCTGCTGCCCAGTCAATAGCAGTAAAGTCATTGCTTGTGGTTCCAGCTCCAATGGCAAAATTTACTACACCTTGTTCGGTTGTTGTTATAGTGTGTGTTTCAGTGTATACTGCTGTTCCATCTGCTGAACCTTGTAAAATACTTATTTCAAAGGCTACTTCTTGCTCTGCAATAGGTTCGCCGTCCGCATTGCGCACAGCTGCCTGGTAATTAAACGCATCCGGTGTTTGTGCTATGGCAGCTAGCATGGCTACAATAGCGATGAGTGTTAATGTAAGTTTTTTCATGTTTCTTTTATTTAGTTGTTTGTTAATGGATCATGGATCGTGGATCGTGGATCGTGGATCATTTTTTATGGTCGTTATGTTGTTTTTGTACTGCATTAATGAAATTGTATAGTTTCTTGCTCAGTTGTGTTGTGCGTTCATGAATTTCATTGTAGATTATTTCATCTTTTAAAGACTTTGTTTGATATAGTGTTTCTATATGGTCAAGTGTTTCGTAATTTGAAGCCAAGGCAAAAGTTAAAAAACGAATGAATTCCAATTTATAATCTCTCCGTCCATACCCTTCTACAATATTGGCTTTTACAGATTTTGATGATCTTCGAACTTGTGATCCGGTTTCATACAATTCAAATTTTGGTAAAAACTGTATCGTCATCTCATGAATCTGATTCACATTCTCACGTGACAATTGCCATATATCTAAATTCTTATAATTCATTATATTCCTTTTGGATCGTGGATCTATGATCGGTGATCTATGATCCGTGATCTATGATCTATGATCCATGATCTAAGATCCTTTTATAATTTTATGTGTTTTTGTTCCGTTGATTCTGAGAATGTAGGTCCCTGAAGCATAATCTGACATATCAATACTTACCTTGTTGGTCTTCATATCTCCTTTTTTCTTCAGTGTTCCATTGAAATCATACAGTTCATAGGTTTTCCCCTGCTTCACAGTTTCAATCATCAGTTCTGTTTTTACAGGATTGGGATAAACCAGTAATGTAAAATCAACTTGCTCGGGTTCAGCAATATCTGTAACCGTAAGTTTACCTTGTTGGATTCCTTGTGTTAAAATATTGTTTTCATTTACAAAAGTAGAAGTAACAACCTCACCCACAGACCAATTCATTGTGATTTGGTTTTGTGTAGTGGTCTGTCCTGATGTACTGATGAGTTGTAAATCTGAGGTTTGGGCATTGCAAAATATACTAAACAGCATAGCTGCAACAAATAAGCTCTGTTTTTTCATGTTTTAAACTTGTTTTATGTCCTTGTCCGTTTCC
>PKTE01000322.1 GCA_002869335.1 Salinivirgaceae bacterium
ATGAGAAAATTAATTGTAATCTTATCCATTATCGGACTTTCATTTGTAGTAAGTTCATGTGGTGTTAACTACGCATATGTGGTTAATCAAAATCAAAACTCAACTCAGGTTGAGTTAGCAGAGAAAAACTTTAAAGTTGTTGAAAGAGTAACGGGTAGTGCAGATGTTTCATACGTATTATTTGTTGGCGGACATAAAAAGAAACAAACTTATGCCAATGCTTATGCAAAAATGCTAGAAGCTGCAAAACTTGAAGGTAGCTCAAAAGCAGTTATCAACGTAGTTACTGAAGAGCACTTTGGTGGGTTCCCTCCATTTTTTGTAAAAAGAACAATCACCGTTAGCGGACATGTGGTAGAATTTACGAAGTAACTTTTCTGATATAATTATGGGGCGTGTTTTTTCGAAAGCACGCCTTCTTTTTTTAGCATAGTTTCAGTTTCTTTTCTTTTGCTTACAAAATTTTCCTTTAGCTGCACATAAACTTTCTCAAAATTTGGATCTTTACTAATGAAGTTTAAAATAGGCTCATCTTTCAAAAACAAAATTGTCCAATAATGAAAGCTTTTTTCATTTAGAAAATTATTCAAGTGATTCAAAGTCTTCTCTTTGTTTTTCAAGTGTGCCCAATAGAGAGCCTCATTCACCTCCCTGTAGATAGATTTATCATTTTTAATGAATTCAAAATAATCCTCCCATATACTGTCTGCAATCTCATGCTTTCCTACTTGCTGAAAAGTATATCCAATTTTAGCATTCTCATGTCTGAATACATCTAGATTATATTTATGTTTTAACTCCAAAAACTGGCTGTAATTTTCATATGCATGTTTATAATCATTAAGGTAATAATAGCTTTTTGCTAATTCCTGTAATACATCTATACGTGAAGAATCAATTTGATAAATACGTGTAAGCTCCCTATTAAGCCTTATAAAATCTCGATCTTTAGCAAGTTGAATATAGGCTTTTACGTACATTGAATAGATATTATTCTTGTCATAATCAAGCGACTTTCGAATATAGTTTTCGGCCTCATCAATGAACCCGTTTTGAATAAAAGCATTTGAAATATGCAAATAGGATATACTTACGGCCATTGAATCCATTGAGCCGATATCAAGCTGCAAAGCCTTTATGGCATATTTTAAATAATTTGGAGAATTAGGGCTATAGTTAGCATAATATTCTGACAAATAGCCAATTACCATTTCAGAGTTGGGGTGGTATTTCAAGGCTTTCTCCAAATAGGGAGTGGCGGCATTGTAATCACCAATACTCATATAATACAACGCCTTTGCCACTAGACTTTGAGCCAACTCATTATCAATTAGCATAGCCTTATCGGCGTATGAATTAATTTTATCCGAGTACTGCTTCTTTAGTTGATATATATCGAGATAGAAATAGGTCATTGCCATAGCAGCATAAGCACGGGCAAAAGCTGAATCTTTGCTTATAGCTTTTTCCAAAAGAGGTATTGCATTTAAAAGTCCTTCGGTATTATATTTATTAAGTTCTGCCTTTGCTTTTAGAAACAACTCATATGCTTCTATATTTGAGCTTGGCTTTTTCTCAATTTGTGCCTTTTCGAGTGGTTTAATAATCACTTCTATCTGTGAAGCAATACTTTTGGCTACTTCAATTTGCAAATCGAACACATCCGCTACCTTTTTACGATATTGCGATGACCATATTCTCTGGTCTGTATTTCCATCAACTAAATAGACGTTGAGCAATAATTGATCGCCGACTTTTTGTCCACTTCCTTCTACAAAATATCTTACATTCAACTCTTGCCCAATTTCAGAAACTGACTTTTTAGTATTGCGATATTTCTCTACTGACCTTCTGCTTACAACTTTTAAATCGCCTATTTTCTGTAAATTTCCTAAAACTGCTTCCATTAATCCGTTTACAAAGTATAGGTTCGTTGAATCGTTACTATCATTAATAAAAGGTAGAACAGCTATTGATTTTCCAGGGAGTTCAATCGTTTTTTGTGACTGAGACTGATTTACTGCAAAGTAAACCAACACACTTATCACCATGATAATGAACATATAAACCCTTAATTTCTTTGCTCGTCTTTTTTCAGGCAACGTCTCATCAACCTTTTCTTCAGCCTCTACTGGTTGATTCTCAAGCTCTCCGGGAGGAAAACCATAATGCTCTCTAAAACATTTAATAAAATATGAAGTACTATTGAAACCGACTCTGTAAGAAATCTCAGATATAGTTAACTCTCCCGTTTTAACCAGAGCTAATCCCCTTTCCAACCTTATATTTCGTATAAACTGACTGGCAGACTCATTGGTAATCTTTTTAATTCTTCTCAACAAATTAGACCTACTCATACCAGCAATCTCTGCCAACTCAGAAACACCAAACTGTTCATTTTCAATATTTTCATCAATAATGGCAGTAAGCTCTGTAATAAATTTTTGATCCCTGGGGGCTAGTTCATTCATAGAAATGCAAGTTAATGAATTTACAAATAAAAGGTCCGAAAATACTCTGCTGTTTTTATCACTTTTATCAACTCGTAAAACACAACCTGAAGCATATTTTACATGCTTGCATCATAATTTATACACATGCTGAGAACTTGATATATAAAGACTCCCCAATTATTAAACATGCGTCAAGGTATTTAGCAATTTTACATCAGAAACTTTTAAAACTATTTAACATGAAATCAATCAAATTATTTTCATTTACAGCAGCTTCAATTTTTTTCGCATTTACAATGACAATAGCATGTAATAATAATGAAGCAAAAGAAAGTACTTCAAAAGACAAAACAGAAGTAACAGTAAAAACTCCTAAAATGCCCATCCACACGGCAGCTTATTTAGGAGATGTAAAAGCTATTAAGGCACACATTGAAGCCGGAACAGACTTAAACCAAAAAGATCAATATGGTTCTACACCACTTAATGTAGCCATTACATTTGGTAAAACACAGGCAGCATTAGCCTTAATAGATGGAGGAGCTGATTTAAAAACCACAAGCAAAGATGGATCTACACCTTTACACACGGCTGCTTTCTTTTGCAGAAAAGAAATTGTAGAAGCATTACTACAAAAAGGCGTGGACACATCCATTAAAAATGGCTATGGTTCAACCGCGTTGGAATCTATTTCAGCAGAATTCTCACAAGTGCTCCCTATTTATCAGGACCTAAATAAAAACCTCGGACCTCTAGGATTAAAGCTTGACTATGAAAGAATTAAAAGAATGAGACCCATTATTGCAGAACTAATTAAAAAAGCTCAATAATTCAAAACACCCTTAAAACCAAACCCAATAATATCAGTCGGTCAAAAGGCTGACTGATATTTAAACCTTAAAATTAAAACTATGAAAACCTACGAAAGAAGATACGATATAGACTGGCTTAGAGTTATAGCCATTGGGTTCTTGATTATCTATCATGTAGCCATTATGTTCCAGCCCTGGGGTGTATTAATTCAATTCATCCAAAGTAGTGATTCATTAACAAAACTTTGGATTCCAATGTCGATGCTCAATGTTTGGCGCATTCCAATTTTGTTTTTTGTATCGGGAATGGGTGTTGCATTTGCTATGCGCAAGAGAAACACAATTCAATTAATAAAAGAACGTACGCTTCGCATTCTTTTGCCCTTTGTATTTGGTATTCTTTTTATCGTTCCTATTCATGTTTTTCTGTGGCAAAATTATTATAATCAAGACATGACTTACTCAATAAGCAGAGGGCATTTATGGTTTTTGGGTAACATTTTCGCATATGTCATTTTACTAGTTTTAGCAAAACAATTTTTATCTTCAAAAATCGTAAAACATTATGTTGCTCGTATTCATAAAACTCGCCTAGGACTTTTAGTTCTACCCATTTTATTACTTATTGAAGTATTGATCGTAAATCCTGAATCATTTGAATTACATGCAATGACATGGCACGGATTCTTTTTAGGGTATATTGCTTTCCTTTATGGTTTCCTCACCACAAATTCAAAGAACAATTTTTTACAACTTATTAAAAACAATAAATATTGGACCCTATTAATTGCCTCAGCTCTTTTTGCAGTAAGGTTTTATATTTATGAATTGGAAGCACCTTCGACAATAAAAGCCATCGAATCTGGCTTTTGGATGTTAACAATAGTAGGATTAAGCGCAAGTTTTTTGAATAGGTCAAATAACGCGTTGAAATATCTAAGCAAAGCTGCTTATCCTGTATATATCCTGCATATGATATTTATGTTTCTTGGAGCAACCATAATTCTTCCTTTGCAGATTGATGCTTTTGCAAAATTCTTAATGATTACTTCATTTACATTTGGAGGAAGTTTACTAAGCTTTGAATTGATTAGAAGAATTTCATTCTTGCGACCCCTGTTCGGATTAAAAATGAAAGATAATATTACTTTTCGTCGCGATAAATCGTTGGAAATGAAACCTTGTAATACATAATGAAAAGACGGGCAATAATAATCAACATAATTGGAATAATTTGAGCATAAACATTGCCTACTTCTAATTTAACTAATCCCCAGTAAATCATTCCACCGACTATACTCACAGTGGCATAGATTTCTTTTCTGAAAATTACAGGGATCTCGTTTACTAAAATATCGCGTACTACTCCACCAAAGGCACCGGTTAACGTACCCATTATAATACAATTGATAAATGAAAGTTCAAATTCAATTCCTATTTGAACACCCATAATGGTATAAAGAGCCAACCCAATAGCATCAAAAAACAGCAAAGTTTTGTGAAAATAGGCCAGCCTTTTTCTAAAAATGAGTGCGATTACAGCACCAGCAATAATGAAATAAATATATGAGACCTCAGTCAACCAAAACACAGTGCGATCTTCGAGCAAAATATCACGAAGGGTTCCACCACCCACAGCCGTTACAAAAGCTATAATCAGTACTCCGAACGGATCAAACTTTTTCCCCATGGCTTTTAATGCACCTGACATTGCCAGAGCAAAAGCTCCTCCGATTCCTATATAGTTGAGGATTTCTTCCATCTTATAATTTACAAATTAAAACCGGGAAAGGTTATCAATATTTGTGCCCAGTTTTTGTAAAAAAAGGGACTTAATAGAAATAAACAACTATATTCTCTTAGCTCGATACTCACCCTCAAGACTGTATTATCCTGCCCAATTATCCCGATCCAACGTACGATAATTAATTGCTTCCGCCAAATGCTGCGTTTGTACTTTTTCGCTCCCCTCTAAATCAGCTATAGTTCTGGATACTTTTAAAATGCGGTCATAAGCTCTTGCGCTTAATCCTAGTTTGTCTGTAGCAGTTTTCAATATATGCTTTCCTCCCTCATCAATTTCCACATGACGGCGAAGCAAACGCGACGACATTTGTGCATTGGAATGAATATCGGTTCCTTCGAACCGTTTTTGTTGAATTTCGCGGGCTTTAATTACACGCTCCCTTATTTTTTGCGATGTTTCACCGGGAGGTTGACTGGCCAAATCATCAAATGGAACAGGGGTAATTTCAATATGGATATCAATTCGATCTAATAATGGTCCGCTAATCTTATTCAAATAACGTTGCCTAACAGGCACAGGACATACACAATCTTTTGTAGGATGGTTAAAATAACCACATGGACAAGGATTCATGGATGAGACCAACATAAAATTAGCCGGATAATCGACCGTGAATTTAGCACGAGAAATATTTATTTGTCTATCTTCCAAAGGCTGCCGTAGCACCTCCAACACAGAGCGCTGAAATTCAGGCAATTCATCCAGGAAAAGCACTCCATTATGTGCCAGAGATATTTCTCCGGGTTGTGGATATGCGCCACCTCCGACAAGTGCGACATCAGAAATAGTATGGTGTGGGCTGCGGTATGGCCTGCGGGTCATTAAGGATGACTCTCTATCTAGCTTACCCACTACCGAATGAATTTTTGTTGTCTCCAAAGCTTCATGCAAGGTTAGTGGTGGTAAAATAGCGGGTAAACGCTTTGCCATCATTGTTTTACCAGCCCCTGGAGGCCCAACCATAATCACATTATGGCTTCCGGCAGCTGCAATCTCCAATGCACGTTTCACTTTTTCCTGCCCTTTTACATCAGAAAAATCCAGGTCGTTCAACTCCACGGCATTGTAAAATTCAGCCCGAGTATCAACTACCACAGGTTCAATATTTCTGTTTCCATTAAAAAAATCAATAACCTCTTTGATATGCGACACACCATACACATCCAGATTATTCACTACGGCACCCTCGCGGGCATTGGCTTTGGGAACAATAAGTCCTTTGAACCCTTCTTTACGCGCTTGAATGGCAATGGGCAAAGTACCTCTGATAGGCATAATAGAACCATCAAGTGACAATTCTCCCATTATCACATATTCGCTCACATCATGCCCTTCAATTTGCTCATCAGCAGTCAAAATACCAATGGCTAAAGGCAAATCATAGGCTGATCCCTCTTTTCGAATATCGGCCGGTGCCATATTAATGACAATTTTACGACCGGGCATTTTAAAATTGTTGTTTTTTACTGCAGATTCAATCCGTTGTTGACTCTCTCTTACTGCGCTGTCGGGTAATCCTACCAAATGAAACTTAAAGCCTTGTGATATACTCACTTCAATAGTAATAGTGGTAGCTTCAATTCCAAATACAGCTGATCCATATGTTTTTACTAACATGTCTTGACTTGATTTTGCACAAATATAAAATGAAAAACTTAAAATGGTTAGTCTTTCGATTAATTTCAAAATACATTGTGTAAATTTACATGAAGGAAGAATTATAAAAGCATGAAGCAAAACTTCGATTTAACGGAAAATCATATCATTGTTTGCGGATATGGCCGTGTTGGTAGACAGGCATCATCTGATTTGCTAAATCATTATGAACGGTTTGTAATTTTAGAGCGTGATGAAAAGGTGATTGATAAAATAATTGAAAATCAGCAACTCAAATATATCAATGGCGATGCTACCGAAGACGAGGTGCTTGAAAAAGCAAACGTGAGAAAAGCTCGTGCTCTAATAGCCACATTTCCTAATGATGCAGACAATCTTTTTGTGATTATTACAGCAAGAGCATTAAATCCCACAATGAAAATTGTAAGCCGTGTGGCAAAAGAGGTTAACATGGATAAACTAATTGAAGCAGGAGCCAATGAGGTGATTATGCCCGACAAAGTAGGTGGTACACATATGGCACAATTGGTTACACGCCCGGATTTGATTGAATTTTTAGATACCCTGTTACTTCAATCGACTGACGATGTTAATTTAGATGAAATTCAATGCATTGCTGTTCCTGATGGGGAGAAAACAACTATTGCTTCACTTAGCCTTCGTCAAAAAACAGGAGTAAACGTAGTTGGAATAAAAAAGATAAATGGAGAGCTCATTCACAATCCAAGACCCGATATAAAGATAGCTAAAAAAGACATTTTACTTGTTTTGGGAACACCTGAGCAAATTCAATCTATGCGAGAATTAATACAAAACTGTGATGATTAATATTTTACTTACCGGCAGCAATGGTTTTTTGGGACAGCATATTGCCAGACTTGGCAGTACAGATCCTTCAATAAATATTACTGGATGGTCAAGAAATCCGGAAATTCACCGGTATTGCGATCGCAATGAACAACACAACCTTGCCAACATTACGATTACAAATGAAATGATATCCGAATATGATGTGGTAATCCATACTGCTGCCCTCTCTAATGTAGATTATTGTGAAGAAAATCGTAAAGAGGCATTTTTAGTCAATACCGAAGCAACTCGTCAACTGGCAAAAGCTTGCAATGAAACGCATACACATTTGGTCCACATCAGTACTGACTTTGTTTTTCCGGGTGACGATAAGTTAGTCAGTGAACAAGATGCCACTAACCCAGTAAACTATTATGGAAGAACAAAGGAAATGGCTGAACTTTACATACAACAGCTTCTACCCACAAGCACCATTATTCGGCCTGTCCTGATTTTTGGAAATATTCTATCCAACACTCGATCTAATTTTGTTCTTTGGGTAAAAAACTCATTAGAAAAAACCCAGGCTATCAATGTTACAAGTGATCATTTTCGCACTGCCACTTATGTTGAAGATTTGTCAAGACTTTGTCTCAATGCCGCAAAAACACCTCATCCTGGTATTTTTCACGCAGCAGGCAACTCATACCTGAGTGTTTACGATATGGCAATCAAAGTTGCCCAGCACTTTAACCTTAACGAAAAACTGATTAGCCCAATACATTCAAGTAATCTCAATGCACCGGGAATCAGACCTCCATGCTCCCATTTTAATCCAGAAAAAGCGAAACAAGTCTTTGGGTTTGAAAGTAAAACCTTCGAAGAGGCGCTAAAGGAGATGGATTGAACCCATACAAGATTATATTTATTCTTACATTCAAGAAATTTCTGTAATTTCGCTGTATGCCTATTTTGCAACGATTTTTATCTAAGTTAAAAGGTCTTTCAAAAGATCAATTTTGGCGCAATGCGGGAAATTTATTCTCTGGAGCAGCTATTGGGCAGGCACTCCCAATTCTCATATTCCCCTTGCTCACAAGAATTTACCCAAAGGTAATGTTCGATGTGTATTTCATATACTCCGGTATTATTTTACTCACAAAAATCATTGCAACCTTACAATATCAATTTGCACTGCTTATTCCCAAAAAAGACTCTGATGCCCGTTCCCTTTTAGTTATTAATGGAGGTATTAGCGTACTTGTTTCTTTTTTTCTAACTATACTCATTTTTTCTATTGCACCATGGATAAGCCAATTTATCGAAAGCAAAGAACTTATTGATTGGCTTTACTATATTCCCCTCAGCACATTTTTCCTAGGCATTTTTGAATGTTTTATGTATTACCTGAACCGACTCAAAAAATATAGTCTCATTACTTATGGCAGAGTAAGTAAAGGATTGATTCTGGTAATTACACAAACAGCCTTTGGGCTTACGGGATTCACAATAGATGGCTTGCTCTACGGATTACTATTAGCACAAGGAATTAGTGCAGCACTAATGGTTATTTTCACCATTAAAAGCGATCCTAAATGTTTTGTTTACACACGTGGAAATATTGGAGACCTGCTCAGAAAATACAAAGACATGCCATTGTATAACACATTGATAAGCTTTACCAACAACCTCTCCAATCAACTTCCTGTATTTATGCTTACTAATTTCTATGGAAGTGGCGCATCAGGTGATTTTGGAATGGCCAATAAAATTGTGAATACGCCAATGGGAATGATAGCTAATTCTGTTGGACAAGTATATTACAAAGAGATAAATGAAATAATGCATTCTAAACGCGATTTAAGAGCATTTACGAACAGGCTATATAGAAACATGTTCCGAATAGGTTTATCGCCGTTTACTGTACTAATATTTGCTGCTCCGTGGATTTTTAGCTGGCTATTGAGCGACGAATATGTTACAACTGGATATATGACACAACTGTTAGTCCCATTCTATTTCATCAGCTTCATGAATAACCCAGCAACAGGCTTGCTTACCATGTTAAACAGACAAAAAGCAGGGGCACTTTATCAATTAGCACTATTAGCCGGCAGAATTATTGCTCTGGGCACCGGTGTATATTATTTCGATAATGTACTGGTAACTATTGGCTTATTTAGTGGAGTCAGCCTTTTATTCAATGCCTATTTATACTTATATTTAATAAAATTGGCCGGCAATCCTCCCAGAACTTATCATGGTTAAATCTACCGGCCATTTCCCTTACTGAATAATAATCTTTTGCGATCGGATTTGATTATCTTTTAAAACTTTCACCAAATAAATTCCTGATGGAGAGTTTTGTATATCAACAATATGATTCGAACTTTGGATTTTCCCTGCACTTATCAATTTTCCATATAGATCAAATATTCGATATTGTCCATTTTCAGAATCTGTTATAAATATTTCTCCACTGGTTGGATTTGGAAAAACAAACATATCTTGCATGGAAAAATCTTCAAGTCCATTTGGATTAACAGTCATTGAAACCTCAACAAGCGATTCTCCGGGAACATCTACTGTGCCAGTTTCTGAATAATAACCTGAACGGGTTACAATATAATTTAATGTTCCGGATTCTGCAGTAAACCATGTTGTTCCATCGGTTCCTGTCACACCTGTACCAGCACCTGATAGTGTAATATTGGCCATAGAAATTGGCTCTTGCGTTTCTGCATTAACAACTGAGAAATTAAGGTAATGGAAAGGCTTTTCAAATGACTGTGATGTAAAAACCTTATACTCTCCAGGAACTAAATTAATTGTATGTCCTGCTGCATCTGAAACATCAAATGATGTGCCTTCAAAATAATCATACCATGTACCTGTTTGCTGAAAACCTGGCATAATATCTATTCCTGCTACACCTATATTTCCTACAATTACCGCATTCATACTTACATCAGATATCCACATACGTTTACCCAAACCACTTAGATCAGAAGTAAAAGTTCCATTTCTAAATGCATCACTTTTCTGCAATTCATTCATAGCAGAAACCACACGGGAAACACGCTGACGATAAGGATCATTAAAATAATCCCATCGAGGTGGTTTCGGTGCAGTACGATCTCCTCCATAAAAAATTGAATAATCGTATCCCAGTTCTCCAAATTGCCACATCATTTTTGGTCCTGGAACTCCTAACATTAAAACATGTCCAAGCTCCATTCTGCGCAATGCCGTTAGCGTATCAGTTATTTGGTAATCGCCAGAACTGTTTCCATAATTCACAGCTTCATGCATTTGACGCTCTTCATCGTGACTCTCCATAAATGCCACTGCATTAGGGTAATCCCAACCGCGATTACCATGGTAAGCCCAGCTATAATCTGACTCACTTTCATAACCCAAAATAACCTGTTTAAATTCACTATCCATATTAGCCCAAAGCATCATCCCACTATTGGACAGAACTGTTTCTTCACTATTATCAGCAAAATGCTCAAGAATGAAATAAGCATTGGGATTAATTGATTTGACATGATTAAAATAATCGGTTAAAATGTTGATGCGACTTTGATCGTAAGCACTCCACGCACCAATATCTCCTCCTGAATTATTTTGTGTTAACCCCTTTGACAAATCAACTCTAAAACCATCCACTTTATATTCAGTTAGCCAATGTTCCATTACATCTTTAAAAAACTGCCGGGTATAAGGGCTTTCATGATTAAAATCGTAACCCACACTGTACGGGTGTGTAGCAACCTGATTAAACCATGGATTTTGCGGTGCTGGCTGACCATGCTCGCCTGCATCCTCATCAAAATACATTTGCACCAATGGACATTGCCCAAATGCATGGTTAGGAACAATATCCAGAATAACAGCAATACTACGTTGGTGACAAGCATCAATAAAAGCTTTATAGGCATTTTCAGTTCCATAAAACTTGTCAGGAGCAAAGAAGAAGTTAGGTGCATAACCCCAACTCTCATTACCATCAAATTCCATAATCGGCATTAACTCAATAGCATTTACACCCAATTCCTGCAAATAATTCAGTGAATCCATCACATCAGCAATGCGCTTTGAATCAACAAAATCACGAATCAATAATTCATAAACAACCAAATCCTGCTGAGTATTATTCACAGCCAGAGGCACAAAATCAGTAACCTGCCATGCGTAATCCGATTGGGCAGTTTGAAAAACAGACACTATCCCTATGGTTGAATCAAATGGGTAATCCTTCAAACTTGGATAAGAAACACTCGGAATCCAAGCATCGTTCCATGGATCAAGAATTTTCTCAGAGTAAGCATCAGCCAATTTCATTGTACCATCAATATAATATTGATATGCATACTCTTTGCCCGGTATTAAATTATCAATAGTTACCCAAAAATACTGACCATCTGGGGTGCGTTTCATATAGTTTTCATCATTTGGTAACCAATTAGAAAACTCACCAATAGCAAATGCAAACTGTTTTTGTGCAGCAGGTTCGGGTAGAACTAACGTAACAGTATTATCATCAATATAATTTACTCCAGGTTTTACTCCTGCAGGTAAATCTTCTTCAACAATATCACCACGCATATATATAGATACCGAATCATACACCTCATTTCCGCTTCCATCAGCAGCTATAGTTTTAACCCAGTTTAACCCGGGACTTAAATCCGTAGGAATTAATGGAAAGGTTGCGGAACTCGTAGTATTAGAATAAACTTGTGTTCCATTAAGCGATACAGTTATATTGGTATTTTCCATTGCCTCAACACAAACTGGTATCACCTGATTTGCAGGGGCTAGATTATCACGTTTCGAAGGACTGATAATTTTTACATTCAATTACAGGTCATTCATGGAGTCCATTTTTGTGGACCTATGAAGAAAACTTTCAAAGTAGGCGCGCACATG
>PKTE01000327.1 GCA_002869335.1 Salinivirgaceae bacterium
AAAGCCATCATCCCATGGTGGATAAGATGCAGTACGAGGCGTTCCATGATAATAAACTCGTGCTGAAACAATATCTCCTGCCGAAGATGAACCTGGGATACGAACTTTGAGTTTCTTGTTAGCATGGACAAAGTTCATAGATGAATCTATGTTATCATTCTTTTGAACCAAAACAGAATCAACTGTAAAAGTGTCCCACAAATCCAGTTCAAGCGTATCAATTGGATCAATTATTTCTGTTCGAATTAAGACTGATCCATCAATTGATCTTTGTGTATAACTTATATCAAACACTATATCAAGCTCATAAAACTTGACATCATAAGCAGCCTGATTTGCATTTAATGCACCACCAGATTGTCCAAATACATTTGATCCAATAATAATTAAAACAAGTAATAGAAAATTTCTCATAGCTTCTAAAAATTAATTATTCAATTATCCAAAAATGTTTTTTTATGTATGAAAGTTAGTCTATTTCCTTCAGAAGAGATAATTTTTTAAGTAAAACTATAAAGAAAAAGCACAAAAACCTATATAACAACCTTTTAAATTAACAAACTATTAAGTATATTTTTATCTATGATTCCGCTATTCAAGTATTTTTTCCTATTTTAGCGATCGCGGAAATTTCTTAGCTGATATTCCCGAATGAAAATCAAAATCTACTATTATGTTAAAAAAACTAACGCTTATTGCATCGCTACTCGTTATGATGCTTATGGCAGGTTCAAACCTTGTTGCTCAAAACCTGCAAATTTTGAATGAAAATGGAGTGAAAGAGAATTCATTTGAATTAATTTCATCTTCAAAATCAAACACAAACCTTACATTCCAGTTAAACTCTTACTGGCTGTCGGAAGTTCAAACACCGAATGGTGCTGAAAAAATTGTAAATGCAATGGAAAGTGCACGTATGCTAAAAGCTGGCGCGCCTGATTTACCATTGTTTTCTGCTTCTTTAATTATTCCAGATTATGGAAAAATGGAAGTAAAAATTGTAAACTCAACGTACACAGATGTTGAAAATGTAAGTATTGCTCCTTCAAAAGGAAACCTTACAAGAGATATCAATCCGGCTAACGTAGCATACGAATATGGAAAACCTTACCAGGAAAATACGTTTTTCCCAGGTAAATTGGCTCAACTAAATAAGCCATATATCGTCAGAGATTTCCGTGGCGAAGCCCTATGGGTTTATCCATTCCAATACAATCCGGTTACCAAAACCTTAAGAATTTACACAAGTATTGAACTAGAAGTAGTTGCTACTGATCAAAAAGGTCAAAACGAATTCAACCGCACAACAGAATTAACTTCAATTGAACAAGAATTCAATCATATTTATGATCGTCAGTTTATTAACTATGACAATAGTAAATACGATCCTGTAGCTGAAAATGGAACTATGCTAATTATATGCTACGACGACTGGACTACTGAAATGCAACCACTAGTAGACTGGAAAAACCTAATTGGTCGCCCAACAGAAATGGTTACTGTAACTGAAGCCGGTGGTACAGCTGCTGCAATTAAAACATACGTATCAGACTACTATACAAATAATGGGCTTACTCATTTATTACTTGTTGGAGATGCTGCTCAAGTACCAACAAATAGTGGAGCTGGTTTAGGTGGTGACTCAGATAATGCATATGCATATGTAACTGGAGATGATCATTATGTTGAATTTTTCGTAGGTCGTTTCTCAGCTGAAAGTGCTGCTGATGTTACTACACAAGTAGAAAGAACCATTGCATACGAAGATGGAAGTACTTTAGCTTCAGGATGGTTATCAAATACTACTGGTATTGCTTCTGATGACGGAACAGGCGGTGATGATGGTGAAATGGATTATGATCACTATAGAAACATGGCTGCTGATTTATTAGGATTTACTTATGCGGCATCTGCTGAATTTTTTGAAGGTTCGCAAGGTGGAAATGATGGCGCAGGAGATCCAACTTCAACTGATGTTGCATCAAACATTAATGATGGTGTAGGGATTATGTTATATACTGGCCATGGAAGTGATAATTCTTGGGTAACTTCAGGTTTTAATAATACAAATGTTAATAGCTTAACCAATGACAATATGCTTCCATTCATTTGGTCTGTAGCATGTGTTAACGGAAATTTCGTTGGACAGACTTGTTTTGGAGAAGCATGGATGCGTGCTACTAATGGTGAAAACCCAACCGGAGCTATTGCTATTTTTGCTTCTACAATTAACCAATCATGGAATCCGCCTATGGCAGGTCAAGATGAGATGGTTGACATCCTTGTAGAAAGCTACGAAAATAATATCAAAAGAACCTATGGAGGACTATCTTTTAACGGGTGTCATCTTATGAATGATGAATACTCTGATTTTGCAATGACTGACACATGGACTATTTTTGGTGATCCATCATTACTAGTGCGTACAGAAGATCCTACAGCAATGGTTGTTTCTTATCCAGGAGCACTTTTAATTGGTCAAGAATCGTTTACAGTAACTTGTGATACTGAAGATGCTTTAGTAAGCCTAACAATTGATGGTGAAATACTTGCTACTGCTCCTGTTTCAGCTGGTACAGCAGCCCTTTCATTTACAGCCCCTACTACTCCAGGAGAAATGAAAGTTACTATTACAGGGTTTAATAAAGTAACATATCAGGGGACAGTTGAAATTACACCAGCTGATGAACCTTATGTGGTAGTTAATAGCAATTCAATCAACGATGCAGCCGGAAATGGAAACAACATGGCTGATTATGGTGAATCATTATTATTAGATGTAACATTAGAAAACGTTGCAGAAGAAGGTAGTGGATTTGATGCTTCTGGTGTTGAAATGACTATTAGCACTTCAGACGAATATGTAACAATTACTGACGATACTGAAACTTTTGGTGCTGTTGCAGCTGGAACTACAGTTGAAATCCCTGATGCTTTTGCCTTTGATGTTGCAGAAATGATTCCAGACCAACATGTTGTAGTATTTGATGTTGTTATTACAGGTGCAGATAAAACATACACATGGAATAGTGCCATCACAGTTACATTAAATGCTCCTGAACTTGAAATGATGTCAATGGAGGTTATGAATGACACCGATGATAACGGAAGACTTGATCCAGGAGAAACTGCAGATATCAAATGTGTAATTGGTAACGTTGGGCATGCAAATGCAGCATAAGTATTAAATACATTAAGCCTTTCAAGTCCGTATGTAACAGTAATAACAAACAATATTACTGTTGGCGTTGATGCAGCCGGTTCAAATTACGTTATGTATTCTGTTGCGGCCAGCGATGCAACTCCACAAGGAACAACAATTGAATTAAATATGGTAAGTGCTCAGGGTGAATACACTTGTGATGCCACTCACACTATTACAGTTGGCCAGCCACCTGAAATTGGAATTGGTGATGGAACAACTGAATCTTCATACTACCCATTCTACACTTATTATGAAAATAATAAATCGCAAATGCTATACTTAGGAAGCGAGTTAGGTGCTGGTGAAATAAATATTCAGGAATTAGCAATGAATTTTACAACAATTGGTGGTGAAGCAACTGTTCAGAACCTATCAATAAAATTCATTGAAACTTCAATCACAGAAGCTGGAGCTGCTTACGAAGACGATGCAACAGGAACTGAGGTATTCAGTGCTTTAACCTACACCATGCCAACAGAAACGGGATTACACAATTTTGATATTACTGACTATGCTTTCGATGCAACAGCTAATAACCTACTCATTCAAATTACATGGGGAGACAACGGATCATGGTCCTCACCAGCATATGCAGTAGCATGTACTCCAACTGCATTCAACTCTGTGACCTATGGTTACGCTGATGGCGAAACACCTCCGGCTTATGATGGCAATAGTGATGCAAGACCAAACATGATTTTTTACATCGAAGGAGAAGCACCAGGAACGGAATGTACAGCTACATTTAATGTAATGGCCGAAGGCTCACCATTAGCTGATGCAACTGTAATGGTTGGAACAATGGAGACTGCCGTTGATGCGACCGGAATGAGTGCGTATACTCTAATTGAAGGATCATATTACTACTCTGTTTATGCAGAAGGTTATGAACCTGTTATTAATCATGACTTGGTTGTTGAAGGAGATATTACCATTGATATTGACATGGCTGTTGGTATTGCAAATAGCCTAAGCAATAATGTTAATATTTATCCTAACCCTGCTAAAGATCAATTAACTATTGAAATCAATGACATCAATGATGCAGTTATTTCAATGATTGATTTAAGCGGTAAAACTGTAATTAGCCAAACACTTAATAGCAACAAAAATACAATTGACTTATCAAACATATCAGCAGGTGTTTATATTGTAAACATTCGCACTGCAAATGATAATGCAATGCACAAAATTATTGTTGAATAAGGATTTTTTAAGATAATGCAAAAGTCCCGGCAGGTTGTCGGGACTTTTTTTTGCGTTGTAAGCCCAAGAGCATTGCCATAAGGCAAAGCCCTATGCTAATGCGATAAACCCTTCAGATTTATATTAACAGAATCAAACACCGATAAAAATCTTATATTTATTGATAGAGACACATTTTGCGCTGAAGGCGCAATAACATCAACATAGGGCTACGCCCTATGCTTTTAAACCCCGTAGAGATAATGCCCTGAAGGGGCATAAGAAATAAAAAAAGATTAGAATATTCAAATTACTCCACCCACCTAATCAACTCGAAAGACTCGGCGTACGGAACTGACATTTGTGTACCGCGTACCATGGCAAGGCTGAAATAGAATTCAGCAGATTTATATACACGAGCATTTTGAGATTCGTACTGATCGATTGCTGCAATTTTCGCTTCAATATGCTCCTTCTCTACTCTTACAAAATAATTATTTTTAAACTCAATATCGTTCCAGGGTAATTCATAGCCTAACACACATGTGTTCTTAAAAGCCCTTACACCCTCATTATGAATTACTTGGTGATCTTGATGAATATCAACACTGTTAGGTAAAAAAACCAAATCAGGATTAAGCTTTTTCTTCAATACAATCATTTCTTCTAAAATGTCCTGGCGAGTTTTCGTAAAGTAACGGACTTCGAAATTATAGGTATATATGTGATCTTTAGATATTCCTAAGATCTCAGCAGACTTACGCATTTCTTTATATAACCGTTGCGGATCACTACCCGGAGGCAATGATTTTACACATGGAGAAAAAACGGCCCAATAAATCTCAGCGCCTTCTTCAGCAAAACGTTTCATTGTAGCTCCTGACGAAAACTCGATATCATCAGGATGAGCACCAAGTGCTAATATTTTTTTTGGTTGTGTCATAATCTTCGAATAGCTTAATACATTTAAATCTATTGCAAAAAGCAATTCGTAAATTTGAGTATAATTTTTTTGAAAACAAAAAAGCCACAAGGTTTTCCTGTGGCTTACAAATAATTTATCTTTCTAAATACTAAAGAAACATCACTGTTGCTGACTCGTTTGATATAACTGAAAAAGGACAACCGCATTTTCCGGGATTTTATCCACCAAAATCCAGTTGGCGTGCATTATTAGCATATCACATCCACCTGTGTAATTAACGGTAACTTTGTATTCGTAATTTTGTATATCCTCATTCCGCGTAAAAGAACGATCATAAGATGCTTCGCAACCTCCTCCCTCTGAAAACAAACCCAAAAGAGTATAATTCTCAAAATCAATCTCAGGATAATCAAAGTTTACACAATTAGTATAGGCAATAGTATCAATTAAAGCATTAAAAGAAGCTGTATCATTAATAATGAAACTATCACCACTCTGAAAACTAAAAGCGAAAGAACACTCTGTCCAATCTAACAACTCATAATTTAAGGTTTGAGTTGGGTCATCATCTTCACTGCATGAAAATGCGAAAGCAGATAATAAAACCAAAAAATAAATTAAATACCTTTTCATAACTATTTTATTTATATGCTACATAATTTACTTGCACTTCAAAATCAACAGCTTGTGTATTTGTAGGTTCGCCTTTGTACTCGCCGGTAATTGAAGGAGAAAAAGTAGCACAACCGGTCAGTAAAATCAGAAAAAGCAGAAAGAAAGTAATTTTTTGATTTTTCATGGCATGTGAAGTTTTGATTTTGAGATACTTAAGTTACGACAAATAAAGAGGAAGTCAAAAAAAAAGCGATCCACAAATGTGAATCGCTTTTCTATAGAAGTAAAATTTTTACAAATCAATATCTCCATATGATGTTTTAATCTTTACTTTTCCTTTTGGCGAATTGCCTACATTACCGCTAAGCGACATTGAAGTAGTCTTTTTATTTTTATTTCCTTTAAACTCCCCAGAGTTAAAATCAACATCAGCAAAACTTGCTTCGGCCTCAATCGAATAGGACGCGCCTGATTCAACATTAATGTCACATTCTGCAAAGCTTGATTCAATATCAATCAATTCAAAATCTTTACTAGTGCGTTCTATATCTAGCTCACCATAATTGATATCAATGATCAATTGACTGGCAAGAAATCCTAAGTCTATTTCGCTAAAGCGACTTGTTGCTGAAAATGAACCAATCTTTTCAATATTCCACTCATCATATTTAGTAACACTTAAGTTCATTTTATCTACTTCACCTATTTCAATTTCAGAGAATGAGGTTTTACCTTTTATTACAGATGCTTTTTTGATTTCTACCTCAGAATATGAAAAGTTAATAAGAGCTGCATTAATGTATGCTATATTTACCTGATCCATAAATGCAAACTTAAGCTCATTATCTTCAGATGCAAGTACATCAGCTTTCATTGTACTATAGCTAACATCTAAATCAGCTTTACCCTGTAACTCTTCTAAAAATAGGTTACCAAACGAAATGTTTGCTTCTAAATTAATGTAACTAGGTGCTGAAATATGAAACGTAATTTCAAAATCTTTCAAATTGATACGTTTAGGAAAATCAGTTTTTACAATTACATTATTTCCTTCTTGTTTCAAAATAAGCTGAATCTCTTCAAACATACTTTTTTGCTTTTTACTGGCACCATCAACTTCTATAGTGGCAACTATTTCAATTTGGTCAGCTTTGTCATTAACTATCGTTACATCACTAAATCTTGTATCGACAATTAGGTTGTCTCCTTTTTTAACTTTGAAGGTTTTGTTTTCCTTCTTGTTAAGGTCTTCGGCCTGTGCAGCAAATGTAAATAATACAGCTACTGACAATAATGCGATTTTATAAAGATACTTTTTCATGGTTTTGGGTTTTATTATTTTTTATTTTATTTGCTTCTTTTAGTTGTTTAACTATCTCATTCATAACAGCTATTCTTGTTTGATAGTGCTTAATCATAGCATTAATAACGCGTGGATCATCAGGATTTGCATTCAAGTCTTTTTGCAACTTCTTATAAAGTTGATCCATTGCTTTCAGATCCTGCTCAAAATCAAAATCTTTTATTAACTCCTGGCTTTGTAATGCATCTATTGTTTGCTGTTGTTGCTCAATGGTAGAAACAAAATGTGCTTCTGCTTTAGCATATTGTGGACCTGCACTTGCTAATGTTGACAAGCTTTGTCCAGAGTCTCCCCAGTTATCATAAATATAAAGTCCGGAAAGGGTCATCATAAGTGTAATCATGGCAGCAGCGGCTGCATACTTTACATAACTTAAGGTACGCACCTTAGACTTAGGAAGCATCTGTTCAAAACGCTCCATATGTCCTGCAGAAGGTTCTTCAGCATCAAAAGCTGCATTGTGGTTTCTAATAAAGTTTTCTAAGTTATTCATTGTATATATCTTTACACTTGTGTTAATTCAATTTTCTCTTTTATCTTATCCTGTAGCTTCTTTCTAGCTCTGGCATATTGCGATCTTGAGGTTGAGTTTGTAATGTTTAATATTTGACTGATCTCCTCATGATCATAACCCTCAAGCAAATAAAGCGAAAGGATGGTTCTTGCATTGTCCGGAAGTTCCATCATGCATTCTTTTACTTGGTCCACAGATAGTTCTGCTTCAAAAGTTTCAGTTTCTTCCGGCACATCTTTGATCTAATCGGGGGTCTCAAATTCTACTTTTCTTTTACGAAGTGCGTCTAAAGAGCGGTTTACTACGATTCTTCTAATCCATGCTCCGATGGGCACTTCACCTCGATAAGTATCCAATTTTTCAAAGGCCGTCAGAAAAGATTCTTGCATAATGTCTTCAGCTTCTTGCGTATCTTGCACGATACGCAAACTCGCGTTGTACATCTGTTTGTAAAACAGTTGATAGAGCTCAAATTGCGCCTTTCTGTTGCCCCTTCGACACTGTTTCACCAACTTGTGATGAATGTCTTTTTCGCTTTTTTCCACGGTTTCTGGTTCTCTTTTCTGTTTGTATGACGTAAGTTATTTTAAAATGCTGCGTTTTTGAGCATTTTTTTCTAAAATTTGAAAGCGTAATGCCTTTCGATTCCCATTAACATCCTCTACAAGCAAGGTATGCCAACCCTTTTCAGGCATCACCCCAACTTCGTGATAATTTTCAGTTGTGGCTAAATATTTTTCATCAAGGTACCAAAATAGAGGCACATTTCCATATCTGTGAACAGCTTGAAATACTATTTCATTTTTTTCGCCCGATAAATCAACCGGTAAAACAAAACTGGATCCGGCATGAGGATAAATAAATTGTATTGGATTATTTTCATCATTCATCTGATTGCAATCATTAGATAAAGGAGGTAAAGGCCTGTACATAGGATTTTTTCTTTTGTAAAACCATTCCATGCCTGCAGGCAAAACAAACCAACTTGTGTCCATTATATCTGTTGGAGCACATTGCTTATAATAGCGTTCATTCAAACTATAATTCACAAGCACAGGAGTACAATAATTGCATGCTCCTACCCGATCCACATGAGGAGGTACTTCTTTTTTAATAATATGCTGACAATATTCGCTAGCCGGTTTCCCACTCAAAGTACACATTTCAATTGAATCTAAATCGTCCCATGGTTTTGGAAACCAGCCATCAGCTTCAGGGAGAATGCGGAAGACATCAAAAAGTACTGGACCTGCTTTCTGAACCCCCACTAAGCCATCTCTTGGTTCACCATCAGCATTGCCAACCCAAACACCTACAGTATAAGCCGGATCCAAGCCAATTGCCCATGCATCCCGAAAACCATAGCTAGTGCCTGTTTTCCAAGCCAATGGTCTCGAAGAGGTAAACAATTGCCAATGCCCCTCTCCAACAGGCCTTTGCAATTTACGCATCGCTTCTAACACATACCAAATACTTCCGGCCGTCAAAGGAGGTTCCTCATAAGCATCTGTATTAGATTCATAATTTTCAAATGTTAACCCTTTATAATTATTAACTCTATATAGTCCGGATAACTGAGGAAAATCTATAAGCACTCTACCCATTGAAGAATACATACCAGTAAGTTCAAATAGGGTAGCATCAGCACCACCCAATATTAAACTTAATCCATAATGTCCTGGATTTTTGTTGAGCGACTTCATACCCATTTCTTTAAGTCTGCGGTGAAACCTATCCACACCGAACCTTCTTAGTAATCGGACCATAGGAACATTGAGTGACCTGGACAATGCTTCAGATGCTTTAACAGCTCCAAAAAATTCATTGCTATAATTCTTGGGACTGTAACCGGCATAGTTTACTGGCAAATCGGGAAGCAATTCGTTGGGAGCAATTTCACCATCAGATAATGCCGCACCATATAAAAATGGCTTTAAAAGTGAACCTGTGCTTCTCAAACTTTGGATAATATCCACATGCACTCCCGGGGTTAGCTCATCGCCTGCATTTCCCACATAACCCAAAACTTTTCCGGAATGAGTTTCAGCAACTAATATGGCAATATTCCTGACATTTTGCCTTGCATAGCGCTTCTGGTATTTATTGGCAATCTGTTCCAATTTTGTTTGCAATTTAGGGTCAATGGAAACTTTGTAGCGATTGCTTTCCCTTTCTCCCATCAATTTTTCAATATGTTGAGCTAAATGAGGCAAATGTTTTGGCATTGGGTAAAAGCTTTCCGGTAATTCCTCATCTAAAGACAATTGGTAAGTCAAAGTATCAATATACTCATGGTCCAATAACTTTTGTAGTAGACGATTTCGTTTAGCTAAAAGTAGCTCATGATTTCTGCCAGGAAATATTAAAGCTGGAGAATTCGGTAATACAGCCAGCATAGAGGCCTCAGCCCAACTTAAATCATTAGGACTTCTACCAAAATACCGAAAAGAAGCCGCCTCAAATCCTACCACATTACTTCCGAAAGGAGCCCGGGCTGCCCATAGTTGAAGAATTTCATCTTTTGAATAGGAAAACTCCAATCGAAATGCAATCAACATTTCAAAAAGCTTTTCGGGAATTGATCGTGATTTATTAGCCCGACCTAACCGAACCAATTGCATCGTAATTGTGCTGGCTCCACTCACCTTCTCCATTCGGGATACATTTTGCCATACAGCACGAAGCAGAGCTATTCTATCAATACCCCAATGCTTGTAAAACCGTTTATCTTCAAAAGTGATTATAGAAGCTTTAAGTTTCTCAGGTACTGGGACATCCGGATAGAAACGCCATTGCTCATCATCTGCCAACGTTGCATTCATTAGTGACCCTTCATCAGTAAAAATTAACTGAGAGTAATTAGATGGATAATAAAGCCATTTTGGCAATCTAATAAAACCTATAAGAGTAATAAAGGCTAATAATAAAATCAGTCCTAAATATAATCGCTGCCTATTTTTAAATCTCAGTTTCAAAAATTAGTTTTTACTCACCTGTTAAACTCATAAAAACACTAAAACGCAATTTCTATGTATGAAATAGTCAAATATACTTTGTTTATAGTAAATTTGTGGATCGCAGAAAACAAAGTTTTAACATATAAGTATTTTATTCATGAAAATCGTTGAATACAAACACGTTTCAATTATAACTATAATCATGCTATCATTAATAATAGGTAGCTGTAGCAATGACGTAAATAATAAGCCATCCAATACTCGAAAAAAAGTTACTCCGGTTAGCCAACATTTAGATATAACTTCTCCAAAACCAAACTACAAAACAACTCCGGGGAAAAAGTTACAAATTAGTTGGAACTGGAAAGATATTAGCGAATCAGATAGTGTAATTTGCTTTATTGGAAAAAGCAGAATTGGGAATGTACAGAATGGTGAAAATATTACCATACCTGAAACAGAACCAGTAGGTAGCGTACCCGTAATATTAAGGAGTTTCAAAGGAACAGAAAAAAGCAGTGATAGGGTTCAGATTGAACTTTTATCCAATATTATTCCTCAAAAAAGCAAAGTGAAAATAGTACGTAAACTCAAACACGATATTGGAGCCTATACACAAGGTTTAGAAATAGATGGAAATTATTTTTATGAAAGCACCGGGCAATGGCGAGAGAGCTCTATGCGTAAAGTAGAGATTGAAACAGGAAAAGTTCATAAAATTATAAGCTTAAGAGATGATGTTTTTGGAGAAGGAATGACAATATTTAAAGATAAGATATATCAATTAACATGGCAATCAAATGTTGGTTATGTATATGACCTGAAAACTTTCAAGCAAGTCTACGAATTTCAATACCCTACGGAGGGCTGGGGACTAACAAATGATGGAGAACACTTAATCATGAGTGATGGGTCTCATTTTATTTATTTCATAGACCCACAATATTTTACTGAAGTGAAAAAAATATCTGTTTATAATAATAAAGGATTTGTATCGAGATTAAATGAACTCGAATACATTAATGGAAAGTTAGTGTCCAATATTTATGGTGAAGATTACATTGTAATTATTGATCCTGCTACTGG
Source organism: Salinivirgaceae bacterium (assembly GCA_002869335.1). Taxonomy (GTDB): domain Bacteria; phylum Bacteroidota; class Bacteroidia; order Bacteroidales; family Salinivirgaceae; genus Salinivirga. The sequence continues at coordinate 11,851 of PKTE01000327.1, forward strand.
TAAAATAACTCACGAAATTGATATGTCGTTGCTTAAAAAAGAGGCTGACCTAACTCCCAAAGCCGATGTATTAAATGGTATAGCCTGGGATGCAGTAAATAAAAAACTATACGCCACAGGTAAATACTGGCCAACTATGTTTGAGATTAGGATAGACGGAATTAATTAGATTCATGTTAAACTCAGAAAGTCTCTATATTAGGAAACAAAATACAAATCAAAATAAGAAAATGGAGACAGCAATTTGAAATGTAAATCTCTGAATATTATAATTGTTAAAATAAACGATCGACTAATTACTTATTATCAATTTTAAAAAATTAAAGCTATGAGATTTAAACCTAGTATATGCACTATAGTATTGATTCTATTACCAAGTCTCTTTTTGTTCTTTCACTCATGTGAAGAGCCAAAACAAGATGAGTTTATTAATAACCCACCAAATTGCATCATAACCAGCCCAACAAATGACTCTAAATACTCACAAGGGGAGTCTATTTCAATATCCGCTGAGGTTGATGATGTTGATAATAATC